>NZFR01000025.1 GCA_002689335.1 Verrucomicrobiales bacterium | reverse complement strand
TCAGGCGCTCGATGAAAGTGGTGAGGCCAAAAATACCGTTGTCATTTTTCTTTCGGACCACGGCATGCCGCTGCCGTTTTCCAAGACACAGGTGTATCATCACAGCACACACTCGCCTTGGATCGTCCGCTGGCCGGGAATAACTAAGGCCGGCACAATCAACGATCAACACATGGTTTCTGCCGTCGATATGCTGCCAACGATGCTCGATCTTGTGGACGCGAAACACCCCGAGCGCCTTGACGGCAATTCGTTCTTGCCGTTAATCAAAGGCAAAAAACAGGGGGAGCGGGGCTATGTTTTTAAGGAGTATAACGAGAATTCAGGCGCATCTCGCGACCCGATGCGGGCGGTCCAATCTAAGCGGTACCTGTACATTTTTAACCCGTGGTCCAACGGTAAACGGGTTTTCGCAACCGCAACAACCAGCACGGTGACCTATCGCCGAATGGCCGCCTTGGCCAAGTCAGATGAGCACTTGGCCAAGCGCTTGGCCTTGTACAAATACCGGGTGCCGGAGGAGTTGTACGATGCCGTCGCGGACCCGGATTGCTTGCACAATCTGATCGATAGCAAAGCCCATCAGGAAGCGCTTGGCCAATTGCGAAAACAACTACAGCGTTGGATGAGGAAAACGGACGATCCGTTGCTGGCAGTGTTCAAGCGCCGCGACAATGCCGAGTACCGCGAGTCCGCCGTGCAGGCACAGGAACGCGAAGCAATGGCCCGCCGAACCAAGCGAAAGAAAAGGAGGTAGTTGGGTTTCTAGATTTGAAAAGTTCTTTGCCTGAGTAACTTCATAAGACACACTTCTCCGCCATGAATTCCAAGTTGATTTCCTTTTTTGTTTTTATCGCAACTCCTATTGCTCTCAACGCTGATTCTAAATTAAAGCCGATTTTTTCGGGTACGGATTTAGCCGGTTGGCAGGTGCCCAAGGGGAACGATGAGGCCGGTTGGTACTCGGCAGTGGACGGCGTGTTGAAAATTAAAAACGGGCCGAACAAAAAGGGTTCGATCCTTTGGTCGAAAAAGAAGTTCCGAAATTTTGTGATGGAGTTTGATTTTCGGTTTGGCGAAGGGACGGTTGATAGCGGCGTGCATGTGCGTAATCAGGATCAAATCCAGATTGGCATTTCCGGTTCACTCAAGCGCGACATGACCTGTTCGCCGTACATCCCGGGGAAGGGCTATCCGGTTGAGGCCAAGAATATCAAAAAACTGCTTAAACCGAAGGGGTGGAACACGATGAAAATTCAGGCAGTCGGCAAGCAGTACACGGTTTGGTTGCAGGGCGAAAAGGTGATGACGTACAAATCGGATTCCGCGATCGAGGANGGGCCGGTTGGGATTCAGTTGCATGGNAATCGGGTCATGGCGATTGATTACCGGAAGATCAAGCTGGCCGAGTTGCCCTGATTTTTTANCACATTTTTTTNGGNAACTTCTGCTTCGTCATCGNAGCAGANGTTNCTGTTATTGANNCCGGTTGACAGGTACAANCNNNTCANCGTTTANTGAATATNAAAATGAATCGTCGTANTGCAATTAAGACCGCTGCGGTTGGGGTGGGGAGCTTAGTTGTCACGCCTGAGTTTCTCCGCGCTGCGGACGCTGGAAAATTGTTTGGGGAAGGGTTTGGTAACCTTGAAACGCTTACCACGGGCGAGTGGTGGATGCGTCCGGGCAACAACGGCAAACCGGCTCCAAAGGGGCGTAAGGGTGCGCCGCCAAGCATGAATGTTCCCCGGGATCAGGTGGTGGCGTTTGCGATGTACACGCATCAGGACAGAGTGCTCAAGTTGTCNGCGCAGTTATTTCCATTGAAGCCCGGTGAAAAACGCGAGGCCCTGTTGGAAGTCCAGTTGCCGGGTCAAAAGTGGAGCGTCGCGGCGGAAACCGAAGTGCATTATCCGGGGTGGGATGCCCATTTTCGAATCGAAGACTGGGATAGTTCAAACGACGTGAAGTATCGAGTTTGCCACGGAACCAAGGCGAAGTTTTATGGTGTCATCCGTCGTGACCCAGCGGACAAAAACGAAATAGTGGTGGCGAATCTTTCGTGCAACTCCAGTCGCACCACAGGGCCTCGTAAAGAAATCGTTGAGAACCTTCGGCAGCTTGATCCGGATTTGCTTTTTTTTTGGTGGNGACCAGCACTACCGCCATACGGAACACACGACCGGCTGGATTGAATTTGGTTTACAGTACCGCGACATTATTCGGGATCGTCCGACGATTTGTATTCCGGACGACCACGATGTAGGGCACGGCAATGTTTGGGGAGAGAGTGGCAAGCGCTCGACCATTCGAGGAGATGCCGATGGCGGCTATCGTTATCCGGTGAAGTACGTCAACCAAGTGCAGCGCCAGCAGACTTCGAGTCTGCCCGATCCGGTGGATCCGAATCCCGTGGATCGCGGTATTGGAGTCTACTTTACACGGTTGAATGTCGGAGGAGTGGACTTCGCGATTTTGGAGGATCGTAAATTCAAGAGTGGACCGGCCGGGAAAATTCCGAAGATGGGCCCTCGTCCCGATCACATCAACGACCCCAAATATGATCCAAACAAAATCGATTTGGATGGATTGGAGTTGCTTGGCCCGAGGCAGGAAAAGTTTCTGGAAAATTGGGGCGAGGACTGGACTGGCGCGGAGATGAAAGGCGTGCTGTCGCAGACCGCGTTTTGCGGTGCGGTACACATGCACGGTGGGGCGAACAACCGGTTGCTCGCGGATTTGGATTGCAACGGTTGGCCGCAGACTCCGAGTCGTCGCGCGCTCTCATTGATCCGCCGTGCTTGGGCGGTGCATCTCTGCGGAGATCAACACCTTGCAGTCGTGGTGAAACACGGCATCACTGACCACGGCGATGGGCCTTATGGGTTTACGGGGCCGGCGTTGGTCAACACAATTTACGGGCGCTGGTGGCATCCGGAAGATGAAAAGCCGGGGCCCAATCCCGTTCCGGATAGTCCTCTACCATGGACGGGTGATTTCAAGGATGGCTTAGGCAACAAAATCTCGATGATGGCCTATGCAAATCCGGAAAACCGCAACAACGAACGTAAGCGCGCCGACGGGTTTGGTNTCGCNCGGTTCAANAAAAAGAAACGTGAGGTGACATTCGAATGTTGGCCCCGGTTTTGCGATGTNCGGGACGGGGATAAGGTGCAATATCCCGGTTGGCCGATCACGGTGAAACAGGAGGCCAACGATGGCCGGAAGGTGGCTGGTTACCTTCCGGAATATGTTTTCGCGGACGGCAAGGACTGTGTTGTGCANGTGGTCGAGGAGGCCAGCGGCGAAGTGCTTTACACCGCCCGATCCCGAAACGGACGCTTTCAACCCATGGTCTATTCCAAGGGGAAACACATCGTGAAAATCGGGAGGGAGCTGCCTGACGTAAAGACGTTGAAAGGGGTTCGACCGAAATCTAAGGCAGCGGCTGGCCAATCGCAGATCAGCGTCTAGCCGCGCTTGGCCAAGCGCAACAAACCGTGAGACCAACGAGATTTACCGCCGTGGCGATACTGGTATTTGCCAGTTTCACNACGGCGTTCTCGATGGACGATTCGGTGCTGGAAATGTTCGATAACCACTGTGTCAAATGCCACGGCCAAGCGGGGAAGATAAAAGGCAAGGTCAACCTGCTGGAGTTGAAATCACCGGCTGATGTGAGCCGAAACGTCGAGCTGCTTAAGGACATAATCGAAGTTCTCGATAATGGTGACATGCCGCCGGAGGATGAACTGGAATTGAAGCCCGGCCAACGGGAGGGTGCGGTTTCGGAGTTAAGAGGCTTGCTCAAACAGGCTTTAGCGAAGAGCGGCTCGTTCCCGAAAACACCTATCAGGCGGATGAATCGTTTTCAGTACAACAACGCTGTTAAAGATTTGTTCGACCTCAAGGTTGAGGTGTTTTCCCTGCCTGAAAAGATGATGCGGAGCTACGGTTACTTTGATCCCGCATCGGGGAAAGTGCCGGACACGGTGCATGTCGGCAGTCGGCCGCTGGGTAAATCGCAGATGATTGAGCCGCGTTTGGCTGGGGTTGGGCCTTTTCCGCAGGACTTGCGTGCCGAGCACGGATTCGACAATCGTGGGGATCATCTCTCGCTGTCTCCGATCCAGATGGAAGCGTTTTATAAGCTGAGTCAATCGATCGTGAACAGCGATGGTTTCACGGCCAAGCGCTGTGGTGTTTGGGACGAGTTTTTCGCCAAGCCGGAAGAGGAAGGGGAGGTTTTGAGCCAATTGATCCATGAGCGCTTGGCCAAGTTTCTTCGGCGAGCCTTCCGGCGACCCGTGGCTCCGGAACTGNTGGCGCGATATGCCAAGCGCGTTTTATCGCAAATTGAGGCAGGGGAATCCTTCACACAAAGCATGAAGGATATCGCATCGACGGCTCTTTGTTCACCCCGNTTTTTGTATCTCTACGATCGCCCGACCAAAAGTGTGCGGGACGATTTCAATCTCGCCTCCCGGTTGTCGTTTTTTCTTTGGGGCAGCATCCCTGATGAGGAGTTGCTAAAACTGGCAGAGGCTCAAAAGCTTCACAATCCGGATGTACTCTCCGCGCAGGTGGATCGGATGTTGCGGGACAAGCGGGTGAAGCGGTTTTGTGACAGCTTTCCCGCTCAGTGGTTGCAGTTGGAACGTATCATCACCTCGACGCCGGATCGGAAACTGTTTCCGACGTTTTATGCCAACGCCTACCGAACGAGCATGCATATGATGTTGGAACCGCTGTTGTTGTTTGAGACTGTGCTAATCGAAAACCGGCCGGTACATCAATTGATTGATTCAGATTTCAGTTATCGCAGCGGGCCTCTCTCCAATTGGTACAAAACAGGAAAGCGAACCGGAGGGCTGCCACCAACCCGCTTGGCCTACAAACGTGAATCGCTTGCCAGTCGGCGTGAGGGCGGGGTGATCACAAACGCAGCAGTGATGACCATGACGTCAAACCCGGTGCGGTCGCAGCCGATTACGCGTGGTGCTTGGATGCTGACTGTGATCTTCAACAATCCACCAGAACCGCCGCCGGCCAATGTGCCTCCGTTGCCGGAAGGCGAAAACAGGAAGGGGCACGAATCGTTAACGATCCGAGAGCGTTTGGCGTCACACCGTGATCGACCAGACTGTGCCGGCTGCCACGTGAAAATCGATCCGCTTGGTTTTGCGTTGGAAAACTACAGTCCTGTTGGCACATGGCGTGACGCTTACCGGAACGGCCGAGACGTCGACTCTTCCGGAACGTTGTTTCGCAAGCATCACTTCGCGACTATAGAAGAATTTAAGGATGCGCTTCTCGCCGAGAAACCTCGAATTGCAAAAGCGTTTGCGGGCCATCTTTTGTCGTTCGCGCTTGGCCGTGATTTGGTCGCTGCAGATTCTCCGGTGCTGGAGTCCATCGCTGCAACGGCCGAAAAAAGCGAATATCGCTTTCAACCACTGCTCAAAAGCATCATCCTGAGCGAGCCGTTTTTGCACGAACCAAACTGAAATGTCCGCACTAAATCGACGATCTTTTTTGAAGGGTGCCGCAGGGGCATCGCTTTCGTTGCCTTGGTTGGAGACCATTGCCTCAGCGGCCAATTCTGAAACACCACAGCGTTTGGCGGTATTCTACGTGCCGATCGGAGTTGTGCGCCGATCTTTTTTTCCGGGAGAATCGGAGGCCGAAGTGCCGAAGTTTCGTGGGTTTCTCGGCGGCAAAAGGAAACAACCTGATCTCTACAAGCCCGGTTTTCAGCCGATCGAATGGACGCCAACTCTCGAGCCGCTGAAGAGGGTTCAGGAACATATTACTTTTATCACCGGGTTGGATCGTGTGTACCAAAACGGCACCGATGTTCATGCTCAATGCGGGAGTTGTTTTTTGAGCAGTGCCGCTCCGTACGAGATTAAATCCTCCGCTTGGCCTCTAAATCGTACGTTGGATCATGTGGTCGCAGATCGGGTTGGAGGGCAGACACCCTTCCGGTCGTTGGAGTTGAGTTGTAACAGTCATAAGGACAATGTCGAATCGATTCATTTCGACAACATCTCCTGGTTCGGAACCGGTCATGTGGCTCCATCCATGCGGGATCCTCAAAAAGTTTATCGCCGATTGTTCGGCACACGGGATGCCGAAAACTTTCGAAATATCACCGACTTGGTTTTGGAGGATGCCCGATCGTTGAAGCGTGAGTTGGGTAGCGAAGATCGCCATAAATTCAATGAGTACTTCGACTCCATTCGGACCATCGAGGAGCAGATGGAAAAGATGGCCCGGATGAAAACGGACTTGGCCAAGACTACCATCGAGGAACCGGCCGCCGCTTATTTGCCTCGTGGAGAATACATTCGTTTGATGGGAGACTTGATGATTGTCGCCCTACAAACCGGGCTGACTCGGGTCGCGACCATGATGATCGGGCCCGAGCGATGGAACACGCCGTACATGTTTGAGGGAGTGTTCGACAAACCCCGCAGTCACCATCAAATGTCACATAACCAGACCAAGTTCGTTGACGACTTGGCCAAGGTAGATCGGTTTTACATGGAGCAATTTGCCTATCTCATCGAGAAGATGGCTGGCATCAAGGAGGCTAATGGTTCCACNTTGTTGGACAACACGTTCTTCACGTACGGCTCCGGTTTGGGTGACGGGGCGTCTCACCAATACAATAAACTCCCGGTGATCGTGGCCGGCCGAGGCGGGGGAAAACTTAGATCAGGTGGACAACACCTCAACGTTCCCACTGGGACTCCGTTGGCCAATCTTTGGCTGGCACAGGCTCAAGCGATGGGCGTCAAACGAGACCGGTTCGCTGACAGTACGGCCCCGCTTGGCCAAGTTCTGGCGTAAAACGAACGCTTCCACACTGGGTATGTACGCGAACTCTGTGTTTATGGATAATCCCTTCCGCTGAAACCAAGCGCTTTGCCAAGCGCGGCTAATCATACCAAGCGGTGAATGTTTCGACTGGTTCCCGTTCGGTTCGGTACTGGTAGGAGGGATCGTTGTAGTCGGCGTAGCCAAGGGCCATGCCGCAGATAAGTTTTTTCGAGTCTGGAATTTCAAGAATACCGCGGACGATATCCGGATACTCCGCGAGCGCNGCCTGGGCGCAGGTNTCCAATCCNAACCCTCGCGCGGCGAGCATCACGTTTTGGATNAACATTCCACAGTCGACCCACGAACCGGTTTCCAAAATGCCATCTATAAAAAAGTATAGGGCGATGGGTGCGTCGAAGCTGTGGTAGTTTTTCAACCACTGCTCTTTTCGTCTTTTGATGTCGTTGCGTTCGATTTTTAACGCGGCATACAACGCCTTGCCACAGGCTTGCCTCCGCGCGATGTAAGGTTCCTGCACTTTCGTTGCGTAATACTCGTAATCCTGTCTCGCCGGTTGGCCTTCCGTGCGGCACTTGGCCAAGGCGGTGCCCAGTTTTTGTTTGGTTTCGCCGGAGGCGACGACTACCTGCCAGGGCTGCGAGTTGACACCGGAAGGGGCCCAGCGGGCGCATTCCAAAATGTTTGTGACGAGTTCTTTGTCCACCGGTTCGGGCAGAAATGCCCGTGTGGATTTGCGGTTTCGAATTGCCTCTGTGACTTCCATTGTCTATCCCAACGCGTGACGTTTTCCGTGGGTGAAGCCTAACAGCGTGGCTTTGAAGCCTCAACGGTTGCCGTTCTCCGAATATCGAATGAAACGATTAATCATTATTGCGTCGATCTTCGCGCTTGGCTTGGCCAAGGCGGTGGCTGCAGCCAAGCCAAACGTGTTGTTGCTTTTAGTCGACGACCTCAAGCCGGCAATGGGTTGTTATGGCGACAAACAGGCAATCACGCCGAACATGGACGCCTTGGCCAAGCGCGGGGTTCGGTTTGATCTCGCGTACTGTAATCAGGCGGTGTGTGCGCCATCGCGGTTTACGCTTATGCTGGGGTCGCACTCAACTTCGACCGGGCTGTACGGTTTGGGCAGTCACTTGCGCCGAGTGATGCCGGACGCTGTCACGCTGCCGCAGTACTTTGCGAAGCACGGTTATCGAACGGAATCACTGGGCAAGATTTTCCACATCGGCCACGGAAATTTGGGCGATCCCGAGGCATTTTCCGTACCGCATTTTCATGACAAGGTGATTGAGTATCTGGAGTCGGACAGCACGGACGGTGGCAAACTCACCCGTGAAGAGGCCCTGTTCACCAATCAAAAACTGGGGCAGATTCGTTTGCTTCCACGGGGGGCGGCGTACGAGGCACCGGTTGCGAAGGATGAGGATTACGCCGATGGTCGGGTGGCCAATGAAACAATCAAGCGATTGAAAGCGGCGAAGAGTCGTTTGGCCAAGGATGGTACGCCGTTTTTTATTGCCGCCGGATTTGTGCGCCCGCATCTCCCATTTTCTGCGCCGAAAAAATATTGGGACATGCACGACCCTGCCAAGTTGCCAATCGCAGTCAATAAATCCTTCCCCAAGGACGCACCGAGGGTTGCTCTGAAACGGGGTGGGGAGATCGCGGCATTCAAGCCGGTTCCTCAAGGCGGGCAAATCGAGGGCGACCTGGCTCGCAAACTTATCCACGGCTATTACGCGAGCACGACCTACGTGGACGCCCAGATCGGTAAGGTAACGAATGCGTTGGCCGAGTTGGGCTTGGAGGGAAACACGATCGTTGTGCTTTGGGGGGATCACGGTTGGCATTTGGGTGACTTGAGCATTTGGACCAAACACACGAATTTCGAACAAGCGAACCGTATCCCAATTGTGATGGTCGCGCCCGGCATGGCCAAGACTGGAGCGGCATCGAAGCAACTCGCGGAGACGGTGGATATTTTTCCGACCGTGGCCGAGTTGGCCGGGTTACCAAAGCCGACCGGACCTCAGTCGATCGACGGTGTCAGTTTGGTGCCTGTTCTGAAAAACCCGAAGGATCGTGTTCGAGATCACGCGTACCACGCCTATCCTCGCGGTCGGAAACTCGGCCGGGCCGTCCGTACGGCGCGCTATCGTTTTGTGGAGTGGAAGAATCATCACGATGAAAACGTCCCAGTGGATTACGAGTTGTACGATTACAAAAGCGACCCTTGGGAAACTCAGAACCATTATACAACCAAGCCGAAGGTCGCCAAGCGATTGAAAGCGATCTTAGCTCGTTATCCTGAGCCCAAATCCCGTAACTGACGAAATCATACCCGTAAGCAACCCTGTGAAATGGATCCAGAAAATGCTACTATCATTGCCGGAAGTTGAGGAGGGTTTGGCCTTTGACAAAGTGGCGTTCAAGGCGGGGAAAAAGAATTTCCTCTTCATGGGTAACGATGGCGATGGGTACAATGTAAAACTGAAGTTGAAGGATTCATTGGAGGAAGCTCTGGAACAGTCTTCCTGCCAAGCGGGGACTATTTACGTGGGTTCGAACGGATNGGTGGAATTGGAATTTCCACANGGCAAGTCGTCGCCTCAGTCGGTTTTGGTGCTTTGGATTGAGNAGAGTTATCGACTGTTGGTCTCTAAAAAACTCGTCGCAAAACTGGACGCTCTCTGAGCCAAGCGTTGCCAGNGTGAANGGGTTTGGGCAGAATCCCCTTACCGTGAAACGCTTTTTTCTGACAGCACTCTACTGTGCGCTTGGCTTGGTTTCCCTTCATGCAGCCAAGCGGCCGAACGTGGTTTTCTTTTTGGTCGACGATATGGGGTGGCGCGACGTCGGCTGTTTCGGTAGTTCATTTTACGATACACCAAACATCGATCGCTTGGCCAAGCAGGGGGTTAAATTCACAAATGCTTACGCGACCTGTCATGTTTGTTCCCCGACGCGAGCCAGCGTCATGACCGGCAAATATCCGGGCCGGTTGAATCTTACCGACTGGCTTTCGGGGCGCCGCGACTTTGCGTTTCAGCGTCTGCTTAGCGCCGAAAAACTTCAGGCGTTGCCGCTGAANGAGGTGACCTTGGCTGAGGCCCTTAAGGNGAACGGCTATCGCACCGGCATCTTTGGCAAATGGCATCTTGGCAACGATCAAGGCGGGCCGTTGAGTCAGGGATTCGACGTGCAGGTTCCAAGTTGGAACGGTTGTTGCCCCAGAGGAGGGTATCATCCGCCCTACAAAATGGATGGCCTGAAAATTGAGGGTAAGGAAGATGAGTACCTGACTGACCGGTTAAACTCCATGGCGCTCGATTTCATAGAACAGGCCGGGAACAAACCCTTCTTTTTGTATCTCTCACACTTTTCGGTGCATGACCCGATTCAAGGGCGGAAGGATCTTGTCGATAAATACCGGGCCAAACAGGCCAAGTTGCCACCCATTCAGGGGCCTGAGTTTATTCTCGAGGGCAATCCGGATGACAAGAATCCCTTATCGAGAAAGCAACTGACAGAGCTTTTGGAAGAGGCTTCGCATCAGGGGCATAAGGTGCTGCCGGAGCGAACGATCAAAATCAAACAACGGCAAGATAACATCGAGTTCGCCGCCATGGTGGAGGCTGTAGATCAAAGCTTGGGGCGCGTGTTGAAAAAGCTCGAAGCACTCGGGCAAACGGAAAACACGATCATCATTTTTGCCTCGGATAATGGCGGAATGTCGGCTGGGAACTTCGGTAACCCAAATCGAGTCGTAAAGGAAAACCAGCTAGATTTGGCCTACGCCACTTCGAACCTTCCCCTGCGAGGCGCCAAGGGTTGGCTGTATGAAGGCGGGATCAGGGTGCCCACGATTGTGAAGTGGCCGGGCAACGGCAAAGCGGGAGAGGTTTGCAACGAGCCGGTCATCAGTACGGATTTTTACCCGAGCATTCTTGAGATGGTCGGTCTTCCGGCAAGGCCCGATCAGCACAGTGACGGTAAAAGTTTTGTGCCGGCTCTAAGAGGGGATGCGTTCGAAAGGGGGGCGATTTATTGGCACTTCCCGCACTACAGTAATCATGGAATGCAAAGTCCTTCCGGCGCGATCCGGGAGGGGGACTACAAGTTGCTCGAGTATTTCGAGAACGGTACTGTACAACTATTCAATCTCAAGAAGGACTTGGGCGAACAAAACAATCTGGCGGCCACCGAGCCGAAACGGGCAGCNAAGCTCTTGGCCAAGCTNCGCGCTTGGCGATCGCAGGTTGATGCAAAAATGCCGAGGCCGAAGAAGGATCAACCATGATGAGTCGNTTATTTGGATGCGTTGTTTTCGCGCTTGNCCTGACGGTGCAGGCGGAACAGCGTCCAAATATTCTACTCGTTTACCTCGACGATTTTGGATGGAAAGACACGGGGTACATGGGGTCGGATTTTTATGAGACGCCCAACATCNACCGCTTGGCCAAGGGAGGGATGATCTTTACCGATGCCTACTCGACTTCAGCCAATTGTGCCCCGGCTCGAGCGTGTCTGCTCTCGGGGCAGTACACACCGCGACATCAGATTTACAATGTGGGGACACGTCCAAGGGGCGACGTTAAACACAGGCGACTCGAGCATATCACCGGAACCAACAAACTGAGTTTGGACGTCCTCACTTGGGCTGAGGCACTGCAGGAGTCCGGTTATCGAACCGGGATGTTTGGCAAATGGCATCTTGGGCTAATTCCGAAGGATCAGGGTTTCGACATAGCGGTGGAGCACAACAAAATCCCCGGCATGCGCGGGCACATCGGGCGCAACGGAGAGTACCTCGCCGATGTGCTGACTGAGAAAACGTTGAACTTCATCAGCCAGCCGAAGGGCAAACCTTGGTGCGCGTACCTCTCGCATTATGCCGTGCACGTTCCGCTTCAGGCCAAAAAGAAGCTCATTAAAAAATATGAAGCCAAAAAACCGGGAGTGCTGCATCAACATGCNATCATGGCAGCGATGATTGAGTCCGTCGATGAAGGGGTGGGACGCCTTGTAGCCAAACTTGAGGAAACTGGGCAGCGCGAAAACACGGTCATCTTCTTTTTCTCCGACAACGGTGGCTACGGGCCGGCGACCGATATGGCACCGCTTTTTGGTTACAAGGGAAACTATTTTGAAGGTGGAATTCGCGTGCCGTTTTTTGTGAACTGGCCCGGCCGGATACAAGGGGGACAGCAGTCTGCCGAACCGATCATCGGTGTGGATTTGTATCCAACTTTTCTCGAGTTGGCCGAGGCCAAACGGCCGAATCAAGCGCTCGATGGGGTCAGCTTGGTGTCACTTTTTAGTGGTCGGCAAAAGTCGATCGGACCTCGTCCTCTGTACTGGCACTTCCCGGCGTATCTTCAAAGCTACGATGTTTACGAAGAGCANCGGGATCCACTGTTTCGTACACGGCCTTGCAGTGTTATCCGCTTGGGTGACTGGAAACTGCACGAGTATTTCGAGGACGGCGCGCTCAAGTTGTACAACCTTCGAGACGACATCGGTGAACAGAACGACTTGGCCAAGGCACGCCCACAGTTGGTCAAAAAGTTGCACGCCATGTTGAAATCGTGGCGCAAGGAAATCGGCGCCGCAGTACCCAAGGCGCCCAATCCAAAATTCGATTCGCAGGCCGAGGCCAAGGCGATTCACGCGGCCAAACTTAAGTTGCGCCCCGCAAGATGAGACGGTCGGTTCACATCGCTTGGGTGGTGTTGCTGGCATTTTTGGGAGCGACGCTTGGCCAAGCGGAGAAGCCGCCCAATCTACTTTTGTTTTTGGCCGACGACATGACGTACACGGACGTCGGTTGCTTTGGTAATTCGGACATTCGCACGCCATACATCGATCGCTTGGCCAAGCAGGGCATGCGCTTAACCCGCTGCTACAATTCCGCGCCGACCTGTTCGCCTTTGCGTCAGAGTTTGTTTACTGGATTGTACCCGGTCAAAAACGGGGCGCATCCGAATCACAGCCAAGTCCGAGTTGGGGTGCGATCGTTGCCACAATACTTGCGCCCGTTGGGCTATCGCGTGGGCTTGGCCGGTAAGCGGCACGAAGCCCCAGCCTCCGCGTTTCCATTTGAGCAACTTGGCGGCAGCCACGGCGACGGCGGCAAAACGCCCTATGGCGCAGATCTTCCGATGGATCGAGCGAAGGCCTTCCTTGCAAGAGATGCCGAACAAGCGTGGTGCCTTGTGGTGGCGTCGAACCAACCGCACACCCCGTGGAACCGCGGTGATGCTGGTNCCTATCCGCCGGAAAAACTGACCGTGCCCCCATACCTCGTGGATACGAAAGAACTCCGCGAAGGTCTCTCGAAATACTACGCGGAAATCAGCTATATGGATCAGCAAGTAGGTCAAGTCCTTGGCATTTTGCGTGAGTTAAAACAGGAGGAAAACACGCTGATTATATGGCTGAGTGAACAGGGGTCTCAACTGCCGTTTGGGAAGTGGACCTGTTACGACATGGGCATTCATTCCGCCGCAGTCGTTCGGTGGCCAGGTAAAATCCGGGCGGGTGTCGAGTCGGAAGCGCTGGTGAGTTACGTGGATATCGTGCCGACGTTTTTGGAGATGGCGGGCGGTGAACCGGAGGCGGAATCGCTCGACGGTCGTTCGTTTTTGCCGGTATTGCTGGGCCAAGCTCAGTCCCATCATGAATCTGTTTTTGCGATCAATACGACCCGTGGGATTTATCACGGATCCGAGGCGTACGGTATCCGAGCGGTTACCGATGGGGATTGGCTGTTTATTCGGAATCTCCACCCGCAGGCCAAGTTTCAAAACATGGTCACTCATCGNGATCCGATTTTTGCATCGTGGAAAACAGTCGACAGCGACTTCGCTCGATCTCGAGTGGAGCGATACGTCAAGCGGCCAGCAGTGGAATTGTTCAATCTCAAAAATGATCCGTGGTGTCTCGAAAACCTTGCAGGCTCGCCCCGCTTGGCCAAGCGCAAACGAGAGTTATCTCGAAGCCTCAGTGCTTGGATGAAAGAACAGGGCGACGATGGTGACGCAACGGAACGCTTGGCCAAGACGCGCCAANCGAAGGAGCGGCCGTGGGCCAAAAGGGGAGTTTACTACCAACCAAAATGAGAATGTTCTTTTTCGTAGTGTGCGTGTTGCTGCTCGCGCTTGGCCAAGCACGGGCGGAAGAGCCGCCTAACATCATATATATCATGGCCGACGATCTTGGTTACGGCGACTTGGGTTGTTACGGCAGCAAAGTAAATCAGACGCCGAAGATCGATGCCTTGGCTGCGGGTGGGTTGCGAATGACAGATTTTCATGCAGCGCCTTGGTGTGCGCCGAGTCGGCGAGCGCTGATGACCGGTTGCCACGCGAGTCGACCCTGGCACAACCTGCGTGGAAAAATGGGCCGCTTGGCTGACGCTGTGATGNTNCCAGAAATGCTTAAGGCGAAGGGTTACGCGACGGCGTTGCTCGGCAAATGGCACCTCGGTATGAGCGAGGGCCTGCATCCGCTGGATCAGGGGTTCAATTACTGGTACGGCACGCCCGGCAGTAACGACTGGAATGGGCCAAGACCGAATTTNCCCTCGTTCCGCGNCGNGCCGGAGGAGGCATGGAAAACTCCGTTAATCGTNAACCGNGAAAACAAGGGGCCGCTTGTGCCGCAGTCGCTGTTTACTAAACGTTACACGGAGGAGGCCCTGAGACTGATTCGGAAGAATCGGGAGAAACCATTTTTCATCTNCCTTTCCCACAATATGCCGCATGTGCCCATTTTCGCTTCNACCAAGTTCAAAGGCAAAAGTAAGAACGGCGTTTACGGCGATGTCATCGCAGAGATCGATTGGTCGGTGGGCGAGATCGTCAAGGCGTTAGACGAAGAGGAATTGACAAANAAAACCATCGTGGTGTTCACGAGCGACAATGGGCCTTGGAGTATGTTCAAGGAATTCGGTGGTGTGTCCGGGCCGTTGCGGGGGGAAAAATCGACCACATGGGAGGGAGGCGACCGCGTGCCGTGTATTGTGTCGTGGCCCGGTNCCATTTCGGGAAGGGTGTCCGATCAACTAATGGTGAATTATGACATGTACGCCACATTNGGNAAACTGACCGGNTCGACCTTNTCAAAAGGGCAGGCGATCGACTCGATCGATTTTTCCCGACACTGGCTCGAAGGNNCGCCCGGCGAACGAACCAAGCACGTATACTATTTTCATCAGCCCATGGCTTACAGGAGTGGGCATCACAAGTTGCACTACTACACCCGTTCGCGGACGCGCGAACCGAACACCGGCAAACTGGAGCCATCCGTGTTTCACGAAAACGGGTTACTGTTCGATTTGTCCACGGATATGGGCGAACAAAAAAACCTCGCAGCAATTCATCCGAAGTTGGTCGAGCGACTGAAAAAAGAGTTTGAGCAAGCGCAGGCAGCCATCCAAAATTGGAAACCGTTTCACTGAAACAGCATGAAGGCGAACGAATCGATTCAAATTGAAGTTTCCCTCCCGGTATCGGTCGATGCCGCTTCGTAGGCGATCACCAACCCGGAACAGATGCGGCAGCGGTATTTCCCCGTGCTTCCCGATTTTTGGGCCGAAGTTGGTTTTCAGGTCTAATTCAACCTCTAATGCGAAGGGCGAAACTTCCTGCACCAATGGGAGGTNACCGAGGCGGATCCCTGCCGAAAGATTGTCTACAGTTGGCGATACGGCGGATTGGAAGGGGATTCCACGGTTTCGTGGGAAATGACGGGCGANGGGGAGAACAGCCGGTTGACGTTTAGTCACACAGNGANCAAAAGGTTCGACACCGATGATCCTCTCTTCAGCAANNAAAAAACTGCNAATCCGGTTGGGAGTTTTTTCTGAACGGCCAACTGCCGGCATTTTTCCAAAACGACTGAGTGCTTTGCCAAGCGCTTGGTTTTCCTTGCGGCGTGGTTGATGGAACGGGATGATGCGCCCACATCATGAGACTGTTTGCAGGCTGTATTTGCGTTTGTTTGGCGCTGTTTTTTTTGGCTCCGGTTAATCCGTCTGCTGCGGACCGTTTGACGGTTCAGGAGGGCACGCGCTTGGTTTTGTTGGGCAACGGGCTGGGATCGCGGATGGGGCGGTTCGGGCATTTCGAGACGGAGATGCAACGACGCTATGCGTCGAGCCGTCTGGTTGTCCGTAACATGTGTGACGAGGGAAACACGCCTGCGTTTCGACCGCACTCTGCGCGGAACGATCCTTGGCCTTTTCCCGGTGCAGAGAAATTTCGAACGCTTGGCCAAGCGAAGGATCGCTGGGGCTCGGGCCACTCTGGACGCGGTTTTTATGAGAAACCGGATCAGTGGCTCACCCGACTCAAGGCCGACATCATCGTTGCGTTTTTCGGTTTCAACGAATCGTTCGAGGGGGGCGAAGGACTAAAACGGTTCAAGGCGGAGTTGGCTGATTTTATTCGGCATACATGCAGTCAAAAATACAACGGCCACTCAGCGCCGCGCTTGGCTTTGGTTTCGCCGGTGGCGTATGAGAATCTTTCAGCAACACGCGGCTCCCCGGATGGTACGGTCGAGAACACGAATCTCTCACTGTACACTGCGGCAATGGAGAACGTGGCCAAGCAGCACAATGTCCTGTTTTTGAATCTGTTTTCGACGACTCAATCTTGGATGGAGCAGGCCGAGGAGCCTCTTACCCGGGATGGAGCGTTGCTCACAGAGGAGACGTATCAACGACTTGCGCCGGTGCTTGCGGACGAGTTGTTTGGCGAGAAAACGAAAAACGGAGATCCCAAAAAAATCCTCGAAGCGGTGCGAGAGAAGAATTGGTATTGGCATAAATTTTACAAGATACCGAACGGCGTGCATGTGTTTGGGCGGCGACACAACCCGCACGGCCCGAAAAATTATCCGCATGAGCTGAAGAAAATCGAACAGATGGTAGCCAATCGCGATGAGGCGCTTTGGGCTGCGATGGCCGGCCGGTCCTATGATTTAGCCAAGGCGGATTCGGCGACGCACAAGGTGCCGCAGATCGGCAGCCTAAACCCGAAGTTCGAGTACAAGTACGACGACGAGGCGGTGGCAAGCATCAAGGTTGCCGAGGGATACAAAATCGAGTTGTTCGCCTCGGAGGAGGAGTTTCCGAATTTGGCTAATCCGTCACAGTTGGCGTTTGATAATCGCGGTCGACTTTGGGTGGCGACCATGCCGACGTATCCGCACTTCAAGCCGGGCGACGCCAAGCCGAACGATAAGCTGATTATTTTGGAGGATACGGATGGCGACGGAAAAGCAGACAAGGAAACGGTGTTCGTTGATGACCTGCACTTGCCGCTGGGATTCGAGTTTGCACCCGAAGGCGTGTACGTGTCGCAGGGCGGTGATCTGGTTTTATTGCGGGACGATAACGGCGACGACAGGGTGGACGGCCGTGAGATCATTTTGAGCGGGTTCGATGACCATGACACGCACCACGCGATCAGTGCGTTTTGCGCAGACCCGTCTGGTGCGATCATTATGGGCGAAGGAACGTTTTTGCACTCAAACGTCGAAACCGCCTACGGGCCGGTCCGAAGTTCAAACGGTGGTTTTTTTCGCTTCACACCGCAGCGTGGGCATCTCGAACGGAGCTGCCGTGTATCGATTCCGAACCCGTGGGGCACGGCGTTCGACGACTGGGGTCAGGATTATTTCACGGACACCTCCGATCCAAATTTGCGCTGGATGCTGCCGGCATCGATCAAAGTTCCTTATGGCGATTTCGCGCCGAATCCGTGGAACTTGCTTGAGCAACATCGTGTCCGGCCGACTTCCGGACTGGAATTCATTTCGAGCCGGCATTTTCCCGACGAGGTTCAGGGCGATGTGTTGATCAACAACACCATCGGTTTTCGCGGCGCGAAACAGCATCGCATGGTTGATGACGGTGCCGTGATGCGCGCGATTTACCGGCACGACCTGATGATCAGCAGTGACCGGAATTTTCGACCGGTGGATATGGAGTTCGCTCCGGACGGATCGCTGTACGTGGTGGACTGGCACAACGCACTCATCGGCCACATGCAGCACAACGCGCGCGACGTAAACCGAGATCATGCGCATGGCCGTGTGTTTCGAATCACCTATCCGTCCCGGCCGTTGGTCAAGCCGGCCAAGNTGTTCNGTGCTTCGATCCCTCAGTTGCTCGACAATCTTAAGTTGCCCGAGTACCGCACTCGTTATCGCACCCGGAGGGAACTACGGGGCCGTGATCCCGAGCATGTTCTGTCGGCCATCCCGGCTTGGATCGATTCACTCGNCTCGAACAATNCTCGATACGAACATCATCTTTTGGAGGCGCTGTGGGTGACTTGGGGGTTGGATCGCGTTGATGTTCCTCTGCTTCACCGGTTATTGGCGGCCAAGGATTATCGGGCGCGTGCTGCTGCAGTTCGTGTTCTTCGTTATAACGGGCACCGTGTGCACGGTCAGGCACAACTGTTGGCGGCGGCAGCGAAAGACCCTCACGGGCGAGTTCGNCTTGAGGCGAACGTGGCTGCCACTTGGCTTAAGCCCAGCGAGGGTCGACCGGTTTTCGAGGGCGCGTTGCCCAATGACAACGACCGNTTGAACGATGTTTACGGCGCGATACAACGGCACTTTGATGGCGCGCCGATTCAAAACTTGGTCAAGCGAGAGATTAAAACGCACCTCACAGGCCAAGCGCGCGAGCAGTTCATTAAGGGCGCAGAGGTCTACGGAAGGGAGGGGCATTGCGTGACCTGCCACCAACCGGACGGCCAAGGTTTGCCGGCAGCGCAGTTTCCGCCCTTGGCCAAGTCTGAGTGGGTCACCGGCAGCGCCGAGCGCTTGGCCAAGTTGGTGCTTCACGGCATCACCGGTTCGATCACTGTCAACGGAACCCAGTTTCCCGGGACGGTNCCGATGGTGCCGTTCAAGCACCTGAGCGATGACGAACTGGCCGCCGTGATNACTTACGTGCGCAACGCNTTTGGNAATCGTNCNAGCGAGGTGACGCCGTCCCAAATTAATTCAATCCGCGAAGCCACGAAGTCACGGGTAAACCTGTATACGCCAACTGAGTTGCTTGAGGCGCATCCGAATTAAAAACGTCGACAACGAAAATGAACCGCATCGTATTCATCGTTTTCTTTCTAGGCTGGGTTTCGCTTGGTCAAGCGGCGGTGAGTTATAATCGTGATGTGTTGCCGATTCTNGNCGCCAAATGTTTCGCCTGTCACGGTGTGGATCAGGCCAAGCGNAAAGCCGATTTGCGCCTTGATGATCCGGCCTCGGCCTACGCAGAGCGCNATGAGGTNATAGCTATCTCGNCTGGNAAACCTGACGCAAGCGAGTTGGTGAAACGTATTTTCTCGGTGGATGACGATGAAGTGATGCCCCCTCGCGAGGAGGTCGCGTTGATGGATTCAGAAAAGGAGACACTCCGACGGTGGATCGCCGAAGGTGCGGAGTNCGAAAAGCATTGGGCGTTCCAACCACCAACCAAGCTGAAAGTGCCCAAAACCCAAGGCTGGGGCTACAACGAGATCGATCGCTTTGTTTTCAACCGCATGAAAGAGGCTGGATTGTCCCCGCAAAAAGTGGCATCCCGGGAAACTTTGATTAGGAGGGTGACACTCGACCTAACCGGGCTTCCACCGACACCAAGCGAGGTGAGTCAATTTTTGAAGGACGATGCGCCGGGCGCGTTCGAACGGGTGGTTGATCGGTTGCTCGAGTCGCCGCGCTACGGGGAACGTATGGCGGTTTGGTGGCTCGACGGTGCGCGTTATGGTGATAGTCACGGTTACGACAACGNCCTCGAAAACAGCCAATGGCCATGGCGCAACTGGGTTATTGATGCGTTTAACGAAAACATGCCATATGATCAATTCACGGTCGAACNACTCGCCGGCGACCTTCTGCCGGACGCCACCGAAAGTCAGGTGCTCGCNACCGGTTTTAATCGGAACCATCGTATTAATACCGAAGGCGGGGCGCTCGACGAAGAGTGGCGCACGGAATATGTGATCGACCGCGTTCAAACGATGGGCGCGGTGTGGATGGGACTCACGCTGAGTTGCGCCCGTTGTCACGACCACAAATACGACCCGATCAGTCAGCGTGAGTTTTACCAATTGTTTTCGCTGTTCAACAACCTAGACGAGAANGGCTTCATCAATAANCTGCGAGGAAGTGCCGAGCCTCGCATCCGCTACAAAAATAGCGAATATGAGCGGCGAAAAAAACAACTCGAGGCAGACGTTGACCATGCCGACAGACGCAAGGAAGCGATAGGTCGACTCGAGGCGCAATATCCGTTCGTGATGGTGATGCGCGATAACAAACCGCGAAAAGCGTTCGTGTTGAATCGTGGCCAGTACGATGCCCCTGGCGAAGAGGTGCAGCCCGGTTTGATATCCGCGTTCTCAGCGCTACCGAAATACGTGCCGATGAATCGCTTGGCTTTGGCACGCTGGCTGACTGATGGGCAGCATCCGTTGACCGCCCGCGTTTTGGTGAACCGGCTGTGGGAGCAGGTGTTCGGTGTCGGCATTGTCAAAAGTTCGGAAAACCTCGGAGTGCAAACCGACTGGCCAAGTCATCCGCAGTTGCTCGATTGGTTGTCAGCGGATTTTGTTGCGAACGACTGGAACACCAAGCGGCTGCTCAAGCAAATGATCATGAGTTCGACATATCGGCAGAGTGNGGCGACCGATGCGGTGCGCCTGCGATTGGATCCGGAAAACCGGATGCTAAGCNGTGGNCCGCGAACTCGACTGGCTGCGGAAATGGTNCGCGATCAGGCGCTATTTGTTTCCGGGTTGATGGTNGAAAAACANGGNGGTCCGAGCATGTGGATTTATCAACCGGCCGGGCTGTGGCGTGAGGTGGAAAAACGCGGTGCGTTTAAGCAGGATCACGGTGAGAAACTGTATCGGCGCAGCCTTTATTCGCGCATCCGCCGTACGGTCGCACATCCGAGCATGCTGCTTTTTGATGCGCCGAGTCGTGAGGTGTGCACGGTGAAACGCGCCCACACGAACACCCCGCTTCAGGCGCTCGCTCTGATGAACGAGTTAACTTATGTTGAGGCGTCGCGGAAGTTTGCGGAGCGTATGATGGCAAACGGAACCAAGCCGGAGGAACGCATTGCATGGGCCTTTCGGGCGGCGACCGCGAGGGCGCCTGACCAACATGAACTTTCTTTGCTGGTTGCCGGTTTCGAACGCCGCTTGGCCAAGTTTCAAGCTCAGCCGAACGCAGCGAAGCTGTTGCTTGGCCAAGGGGAGAGTCCCTCGAACCCAGCGCTTGGCCAAGCGGAACTCGCTGCACTGGCGACCGTGGCCAACATCATTTTGAACCTTGACGAGTTGATCAACAAATAATGTCCGAAACAAATCAACCCACCAACGCTTGGCAACAGGATGTCCTTAATCGCCGGGCGTTTTTGCAGAATTCCGCCAATGGACTTGGAATCATGGCGCTGGGGAGTTTGCTTCGCGGGGAACAGGCGATCGGTTCGCCGCTTGGCCAAGCGCACTTTGCACCCAAGGCCAAGCGCGTGATTTATCTGTTTCAATCCGGCGGCCCGGCACAGATGGATCTTTTTGATCCCAAGCCGCAGTTGGAAAAACATCGTGGTAAGGAATTGCCAGATTCGGTTCGCGGTAAACAGCGACTGACCGGCATGACGGCTAATCAAAAGACGCTGCCGGTGTCACCGACAAAATATCGGTTCACTGCCCACGGCCAAAGCGGTCTGGAGTTGAGCGAGATGTTGCCCAATCTCGGTAGGGTTGCGGACGATCTTTGTGTGGTGCGATCGATTCACTCAGAGGCGATTAACCACGACCCTGCAATCACATTTTTGCAGACCGGGTTTCAGCTCTCCGGCCGGCCGAGTTTCGGTTCGTGGGTGTCGTATGGACTGGGTGCGATGAACCGGGATTTACCGTCGTACATCGTGATNACCTCCCGCGGTGGNTCCGGTGATGCCCAGCCGCTGTACAGTCGGTTGTGGTCGTCCGGTTTTNTGCCAACGCAGCATTCCGGGGTGAAGTTTCGCAACACCGGCGATCCGGTTTACTATCTGTCAAATCCGGACGGCATCGATCGCGAAATGCGCCGGGANATGCTGGACGATCTCGGTGNGCTCAATCGGCGTCGATTCGACACNCTGGGCGATCCGGAAATTCAGGCGCGCATTGCCCAATACGAGATGGCATTTCGCATGCAGGCGAGTGTTCCAGAGTTAACCGATGTTTCGGGTGAGCCGGAGCACATCCTGAAATTATACGGGCCGGACGTGAAGAAGGTCGGTTCGTTTGCCGCCAATTGTCTGCTTGCACGGCGCTTGGCGGAGCGCGATGTGCGGTTCATNCAGTTGTTTCACATGGGCTGGGATCATCACTCGAATCTTGCGCGGGACATGCCGAGGCAATGCCGCGATACAGATCATCCGACAGCCGGGTTGATCACGGACCTCAAGCAGCGTGGNTTGCTTGANGAAACGCTGATCGTTTGGGGCGGCGAGTTTGGCCGGACGATTTACGCGCAGTCACCNGAGAAAAACGGTGGGNGGGATCATCACCCTCGCTGTTTCAGTTACATGATGGCTGGCGGGGGAGTGAAGGCGGGATTGGCCTACGGAAAAACGGATGATTACAGTTACAACATCGTCCGTGATCCNGTGCATGTGCACGACTTGAACGCTACGATTCTGCATCAGTTGGGGATCGATCACGAACGATTGACGTTNAAGTTTCAGGGTCGCCAGTACCGGTTGACCGACGTCCATGGACGGGTTGTCCGGGAGATTCTCGCCTAGTTTTTTGACTCCGGTTTCAGGAGGACGTTTTTGATTTTTTCCGGGATCTCCGGATTGGNGAGATNCTGTTTTTTTGTGATCAGGAANACGAANTTGTTCGCGAGGGTTTCCTCAGGGTGAAGGATGTAGTTGGTGTTATTACCAATCTGCTCAAAGAAGCCCTGCACTTCCCTAGGGCGAAACAGGACCGGCTTATCGTCTCGCAAAATCGGCTTGGCCGAATCNCGGTCGATGGCCATGAGTCGCATTTCGAGATAGCGAAAGAACGTGCCCCCGACCTTGGGGTCGTACTCGGGGATGCGCGAAAATAAAACGGGGGCGACCCAGTGCGACTTTCCGCCTTCCGTAATCTTAATGCAGTGCTCGACGACGGGAGCGTCAGGGTTGCTAATGCGCCGGGGCATCATGCCCTTCGTTAGCGATATCACTTCGCAGGGTTGAAATCCAATAAGCGCGTAAAGTTCGTCACGGAGTTGGGTGTTCTTTCGTGAGATGATGTGAAACAGCTCGTGGTAGAAGAGTCGCTCCAGCCCCTTCGNAGACTGNTGAACCGTTCGCTTTGGAAGGACGATGCTGATACCCCTCGTGTATGGCGCGGCTCCTTCATCCTCGCCGGTGGTCTTGATGAGATAAATGTCGGGGGGGATATGTCGGGCATACGGGGCGAGTTTGGAAGATGCAATTTGGATGATTTTCTTGAGCTTGGCCTTGTCGTTTTCGTCCCACTCGAGTGTCTGCGCACCTATAAAATCGATATATTCTTCAGTTGAAATTGGACCTGCCTTGAGAATTTTTGCTGCGCGCTCGAAAGGACTCAGTCCCTTGATGTAAGCATCGTACTTGGCCAATCGGGATTTGCCCTGTTCTGGAGTCGCGAAGTGGACGGTGCAGGTCTTGGCTAGACGAATCTGCGCAGCCATTTGCGCTTGGCCAAGCGCAACGACCGCAGCGAGGACCAGAATGCGGAGAATCATTAGCGGTCTAATCCACTGGCGCCTTGTAAATACACTGCCAACTGCCGCCATTGGAACCTAACTCGANCTGACTNAGTTTAAACCATTCTACATGCCCGTCGGTCATAAGGAAGTTNCCACCGGGAGGCTCGCCTTTTGGTCCCGTTGGATGGTTAGCTGTTGGAATGCTCTTTCCTCCGGAATCAGTGTACCAGTTATTCATTTTCAGTTTACCTCCACTAAAAGAGCCAAAGCCCTGAATCCTATCAATCAAAGTAGGGACTTGTGAAGGGCTCCCCGGAAAAACAGCTTGGTTTATTTTTTTTCTAGAATGCCAGCCTGCCACTCCTTTACTGGCTTTGCCTTCCAATCCATTTACGTTATATCCCCAAGAATTCAGAAGGCGATGAGGCAACCAAAAATACCCGGTCAGAATGGGATATTGTGTGGCGCTATTTCTCCATAGATCTGCTTCTCTATGCCATTCGTCAGATGGACAAAAAATAACATGTCCTCGATCCTTCTTCCTTTTATTGGTGTCAAACTTTTGTGGCATAATGTATTCCTCCCAAAATTCAGCAACTTCTTTACTAACCCAACTTGTATGCTGTCCTCTGGTATTGTCGGGAAAATAGTCATCATTATCACCGGCGTACATCATTGTTCCTATGCCCCATTGCTTCATATTGCTAGCGCAATGGGTCTTCACAGCAGATTGTTTTGCCTTAGCCAATGCTGGAAGGAGCAGACCTGCAAGGATTGCAATAATCGCGATCACCACCAATAACTCGATCAGGGTGAATCCGGAGTGGGAGCGAGGAGTTTTCATTTTATTNGTTTAGGCTAAAATCGGTCGAATGACGTGACCGTGCACATCAGTTAATCTTCGGTCAAATCCGTCGTGGCGGACGGTGAGTTGCTCGTGGTTGATACCCAGTTGATGCAGGATTGTGGCGTGGATGTCGTGGCAAGAGGTGGGGTTGTTANGGTCGGCNGGGCGGAAGCCCCATTGGTCGCTTTCACCNTGTGTCACTCCGCCGCGGATGCCACCACCGGCGAGCCAGTTGGTGAACACGAACGGGTTATGATCGCGCCCCTTGCTGCCCTGCGCGCAGGGCATCCGACCAAACTCGGTCGTCCAGAGAATTAATGTGTCTTCGAGCATGCCNCGTTGCTTTAGGTCCAGCATTAGCGCGGCNGACCCTCTAGCCATGCCTCGGGCCAGCGGGCCGTGGTCGCGCTTTATGTCCTCGTGAGAATCCCAGTTGCGCCTCGGAAATCCGTTGTCGTTGCCAGACCAAATCTGNATGAANCNNACCCCGCGTTCGAGCAACCNACGGGCTACAAGGCATTTGCGTGAGAAGTAATCGATCTCCTCAATCTCGTTAATCTCCTTNGGCCAAGTTTGGACNCTGTGATCGAGGCCGTAAAGGCGCTTGATNTGNGCCGGTTCGCGTGAAATGTCGAGCGCTTCGGGCGCGCTGAGCTGCATGCGCGCAGCTAGTTCGTAGGACTTGATGCGTGCATTTAGTCGGGAATCGGCCTCNCGGCTGANGGCGTGTTCGCGATTGAACTTTGCAAGCANTGATTGTGTCGCAGCCTCGCTTTTGGCTGTGACGAACGAACNCTTCGGTGGATGAAGATCCTCGATCGGGTTNGCCCGTCCGGGGAAGAGCGTGGTGCCCTGGTGCAATGCTGGCAGGAAGGCGGAACTCCAGTTCTTCGGGCCGTTGGATGCATAGCCGCGATGATCGGGCAGCACGACAAACGTNGGCAGGTTGTCGTTGAGACTGCCTAACCCGTAGCTGACCCACGCGCCCATACCCGGAAAACCGGGGCGCTGGAAGCCGGTNGCNTGTAGGTAGGTGGCTTGGCTGTGNACGCCGGTTTTGCCAACCACGTTGTGAATGAACGCCATGTCGTCGACACACTCGCCNAACTCCGAGACGATTGAGGNCAGNGGCTTGCCGCACTGGCCGTACTGGGCCCATTCCCANGGTGACTTGAATGTTTTGCCGGGAGAACTTTGGAATAGTTCGACCGTCTCGCCCGGATCCCACTTTTCGCCGTGGCGCTNGATCAGTTCNGGCTTGAAGTCAAACAGGTCGACATGACTCGCCGCACCGCCCATGAAAAGCTGAATTACTCGCTTGGCTTTGGGCGCGTNGTGCAGGCCGATTGGCTGACGCGTTGCCTCCGTGGCAGCAAGGGCNCCGTCGCGCCCGAGCANCCCGGCCAGCGCGATTCCGCCCAGNCCNCCGCCGGAGCGCCAGAGAAAATCNCGTCGGCTATGCGCTTGGTTTGATTGAGATGAGTCAGCGGTATGCATCAGTCGACAAAGGAAAATTCGTTAAGGTTGAACAACAAGCGGCAGGNGTTGGCTAGGCCGTGTTGTTTTGCGTAGGCGACGAGGTCAGCGNCCTCGCTAGAGTTCGGTTCACGGCCCACGGTGCGGAAAAATGCCTCGGTAACCGCCGTAGTTAAATCCGGTTGGGATCGTTCGAGATNTTTGGCGAAGTGCTGGGCCATCGAGACCATCAGCTTGTTGTTGAGCAAGGCGAGCGATTGCAGTGCGGTGATNGCTTCGTCGCGCNGGGCGACCTGCTGAGAGGGGTCGGCGCANTTGAGNGTGGTCATGAACGGTTGCTGCTGCGAGCGGACGAGGAAGCGGTAAACCGACCGACGGTGGATGCNGACGTCCTCGGGGTCGTGCTTGTAATATTCGTAGTGCGGCGAATGCTGCGGATGCTCGAGCACAAAGTCCTGGAAGCCAGGGCCGTACATNTGGAAATTCATTTTGCCGGACAAAACGAGCACGGAGTCGCGCANGGCNTCGGCCTCAAGCTGNCGGNGNTTCATCCNCCAGAGGAATCGGTTTTGGCTGTCGATTTTTTCGTGTGCCTCGTTTGTTGTGGATGACTGCCGGTAGGTAGCGCTGGTGAGAATGAGTTGGTGCAGTTGCTTGATTGACTGGCCGTTGTCACGGAACTCTGCTGCCAGCCAGTCGAGCAGTTGAGGGTGTGTCGGCCGGGCACCCATCTGGCCGAAGTCGTTGGGCGTCGCCACGATGCCGTTGCCGAAATGGTACTGCCAGACGCGGTTGACGATAGAACGCCACGTAAGCGGGTGATCCGCTTTTGTGAGCCAGCGAGCGAGGGCGATGCGCCGGTCGCTTTCGGTATGTTCGCCGGCGAGATCGAACGTCCCACCGTCAAGCTTGGCCAAACGCAATGTGCCGGGGCCGACTTCGTCTCTAGGTTGGCTCATGTCGCCACGGTGCAGCACGCGGATGATGCGCGGTTTACCTCCTTCATGGCCTGTTCCGCGAAAGGCACCGCCGCCACTATGCACCTTACCAACGTAGACGCGCTGCGGCTTGGGCAGTGCCTTCATCGCAGCCTCGATTTTGGCCAGAGCGGCCTGTGCCCGGCTGCGTTTGTCGCCAATCTCACCCTTGATGATGGAGTCGATCAAATTTGCGTGTGCCGCCTCGGTGTCGGTCAGGCGCTTGGCCAAGTCCGGGTCGGCAGTTTGGCCAATGTAGTGTCCATCGACGAGGTTTACTCGCTGCCAGCGAGGCGGGGCATCGATGGAGTCGAGCGCCGTAACGGTTTTGCCCCTGGCCAGATTGTTACCGGAGGCATCGCGCACCTGCAGCTCTGCCATAGCAAGAATAAAGTCGTTTCTGCGCTCGACCAGTTTCGTGGCGGTCAGGCGAACGTATCGGCGCTTAGCACCGTTGGCCGTGAAATGTTGTGGGGTGATCCCCGGGTTGCGCTGGTCGACGCCGGTGCGGTCGGCGATTAGGACGGTGTCTCCGGCGAACTTGGCGTCGTTGGATGCCTCGAGTTTGTAACGAACGGGAAAACCGAATCCGTCGCCGATATTGTCGAAGCTATCGTGGGTGCCGACCAGCGTGACGCGTGCGATCTTCACTGGATCGCCGAGATCGACCTGTACCCACTTGGTGATGTTCGGCTTGGCGACGATCTGGCTGTGATAACCGGACTCGGGCCGTGGCTTGGTTGTTGTCTGTTTGCGAAGTTCGCCGAGTTGTTTGGTGAGTTCAGCAAGCTTGGTGCCGCCTTTGGCCAGGATGTCGTCCTCAATCTGTTTAAGCGCGGCCTGATTTTCTGCGATCTGTTTTTCGAGCGCGGCCTGTTTTTTAGCTGTTTCCGGGTCGGTGTGGTACTCGCGATCCGCGCGATCGAGCGCGGCAAAGACGGCCTGCATCCGGTAGTAGTCGGTCATGTTTACCGCGTCGAATTTGTGATCGTGGCAGCGTGCGCACTGCACGGTGGTGCTTATGAAGGTGTTCATCGTATTCTTCACCATGTCGTCGCGGTCGATGTTGCGGGCGATGCGGCCGTCGAGCTTGGTTTCCGGAACCTCGGCATGTCCGATGAAATCCCACGGGCCGGCGGAGATGAAACCGGGCCCCTCGATGCCATCCCGCGTGTTGGGAAACAACGCGTCGCCTGCGACTTGTTCCTGCACGAAGCGGTCGTACGGCTTGTCGCTGTTGAAGGCCCGAACAATGTAGTCGCGGTAGGGCCAAGCGTT
>NZFR01000024.1 GCA_002689335.1 Verrucomicrobiales bacterium | reverse complement strand
ACAAATTGGAAATTCCGCAACCACATTCCGCGCCCCGGCCAAACCGAGACCATAGCCAAGGACGACCGCGTTTCTCCCGAACAAACGTATCGATACCGCGTATACGCCGCGTTCACCTCTCCCCGCGGTATGGTCGGTTCCAAACCGTCCAACGAAATCCAGGTTACCACAAAAAAACGTGATGGTAAATAAACCAACTGCCACCCCGCTAAAACTCGACCCCACCAGCAACCGTCCGTAGACTTCGCCCGTGTTTAGGCCGTGTATCGACCTGCATGACGGCAGGGTAAAACAGATCGTCGGGGGATCCATCGACGACCGCCACCCCGACTCGCTTCGCACCAATTTTGTCTCCGAACAACCGCCCGCTTGGTTTGCTGAATTGTACCGACGCGACAACCTGTGCGGTTGCCATGTTATCAAACTTGGCCAAGGGAACGACGACGCGGCACGCGAAGCCCTCGCCGCTTGGCCAAGCGGACTGCAGGTCGGCGGCGGCATCACGGCAGACAACGCCGCCGAATGGATTTCCGCAGGCGCCTCCCACGTCATCGTCACCTCGTGGCTGTTCCGCGACGGCCAACTGGATGAGGAACGACTCAAGCAATTTGGCCAAGCGCTTGGCCAAGCGCAGCTCGTTATCGACTTGAGCTGCCGAAAACGAGGCGATGAATACTTTGTCGTCACCGACCGATGGCAAACCTTCACCGATCTCCGGGTCAACGCCGAGACGCTTGGACGATTGGCTGAGCACTGCGATGAATTTCTCATCCACGGCGTCGATGTCGAAGGGCTTGGCCAGGGGATCGATGAAACGCTGGTTCAACTCATCGCCGAACACTCCCCCATCCCGGCCACCTACGCCGGCGGTGCCCGCTCAATGNATGATCTCCGCCGGGTGACCGCGATTGGCCAAGGCCGCGTCCACCTCACCATTGGTTCCGCCCTCGATATCTTCGGCGGCGATGGCGTCCGCTATGAAGAAGCCGTGGCGTTCAATAGGGATCGGGCGTAAGCCGCAAATACTCCAGCTTCGGAAGAGCTTCAGTGAGCAACACAAAACCCCGCTTGGCCAAGCGGGGTTTTGNTCAAACTGTGTGCACGCCTTACTTCGTGCTGAATTTGTGAATGGTGGTCTGCGTGTATTTTTCTCGCGGGCGCAACACCGTGCTCGGAAAATGCGGCTTGTTGATCGAGTCAGGGAAGTGCTGTGTTTCGAGGCAGAACGCGTTGCGGAATTCATACTTCCAGCCACCTTTGCCCACCTCGGAGCCGTCCAGATAGTTGCCGGTATAAAACTGGATACCGGGCTCGGTGGTCAGAACCTCCAGCACGCGACCGGTTGAGCCGTCCTCGACTCGGGCTGCCAAGCTCAGTTTGCCAAACTCTTCTTTGTTCAGACAGTAGTTGTGATCGTAACCGCCCGGTTCGCCCGCGAGCTTCGCGATCCTTGCGCCAATCTTGATCGGTTTGATGAAACTCATCACCTCGTCGACCTTGATGATTTCGCCGGTCGGGATCCCCGTGGCGTCCACCGGGGTGTAGTGATCGGCGTTGAGATGCAGCACGTGGTCAAGAATCGTTCCCTTGCCGGCCAAGTTCCAATAGGCGTGGTTGGTGAGGTTCACCGGAGTCGCCTTGTTGGTGGTAGCGAGGTAGTCGATCTGCAATTCATCGTCGTCGGTGAGTGTGTAGGTCACCTTCATCTTGAGATCGCCGGGGTAACCCTCTTCGCCGTCCGGGCTGGTGTAACTGAACGCCACGGCCTGACCGGTCTTGCTGCGAACCGCGCGGGCGGACCAAACTTTTTTATCAATTCCCTCGTTGCCGCCGTGCAGGTGATTGGGGTCGTTGTTCGTGGCCAGCGTGTACTCCTTGCCGTCGAGTGTGAACTTGCCCTTGGCAATGCGGTTGGCCACTCGACCGGTGGTCACGCCGAAATAGGAATGGCCATCGAGGTAGTCTTCCAACTTGTCGTGCCCGAGGACGATGTCGCCGAGTTTGCCATTTTTATCCGGCACATGCATCTCTGTGAGCATCGCGCCGTAGGTGATGATTTTCGCCCGCAACCCGTTTTTGTTGGTCAGGATGTAGGCGTCTACCTTTTTGCCGTCTTCGGTTTTTCCAAATGCTTCTTTTTTCACNGAACCCTTGTTTTTCTTTTTCGCAGCCAAAGCTGGTTGCTCTGTTGCTGCGCCGGCAAGGAGCATCCCCNCCGCAAAATATGCCATTGTTTTCTTCATTGTTGTGTCAGTAATCCCGCCGTGAGGCGTGGTGTGAAGTGGAGAACGTTTCTATTGGCCCGCCCGCCCAGTGTCAATGCCATTCGAGGNCAAGCGCTNGGCCAAGCGACAAAAAAAACGGGAACCGCGGACGGCTCCCGTTTGAGATTTTTTCTGTGCGCTTGGCTTAAGTCAGCGTGATCTGATCGCCTTCCTTGAGGGTGACGATCGCTTTCTTCCAACGCGGGGTGCGTCCCTCGTGGCGGGTGCGCTTGCGGCGCAGTCGGCCGCTCATGTTCATGGTGTTGACCCGGTCAACTTTGACCTTGAACAGGATCTCCACCGCGCGACGAATGTCGTTCTTGTCGGCAGCCGGGTTGGCAACCAAGTGAACCTGCTGGCGAATGGCGGCTTTGGCTCCCTTTTTCTGGGCGGCTAGTTCGGCCATCTCATCGCAGCGNGCCTGTACGGCCATGACTTTTTCGGTCAGGCGTACGGTTTTAATGACTTCAAATGGGCTCATGTTCGTTAGTTGCTCAGGCGTTGTTCAAACTTCTCGTAGCCGTCCTTGGTGAAAACCAGCACGTCCGGCCAGAGGATTTCGTAGGTGTTCAGTGAATCGCTNGTGGTGGAACGNACACGCTGAATGTTGCGTGCTGAAAGCGCCACGTTACGGTCNGGTTCGCCGGTGACNAGCACCACGCTGTTGTACTGGGACTTGCCCGGTTTGCTGGAGTCGACTCCCAACGCGTTCAGGGTCTTGGCCAACTCCGCCGTTGCCGGCTTTTCGAGGCTCAAACCGTCGACAATCAGCACTTGGCCGTCTTTGACGCGCTCGGTNAACGCCTTGCGCACGGCGAGGTCGCGAACCTTTTTGTTCAGTTTTTTGATGTAAACACGGGGCTTGGGACCGTGGGCCACACCGCCACCACGCCAAATCGGGTTGCGCTTGTAGCCGACACGAGCACGACCGGTGCCTTTTTGGCGCCACGGCTTTTTGCCGCTACCGGCGACTTCTGCCACGGTCTTGGTGCTGGCGGTGCCGGAACGCTGTGCCGCGTTGTAGGCCACGACCGCCTCGTGAACCGCCTGCTGGCCCTTGTCATCGTCCACCGGGGTGAACTTGGCCTCTAGTTCGCCTTGATCCGCACCGTTGGTGTCTTTGATTGCTAATTTCATTTTCTAAAACCTCCGTCCCTTACTTCTTTTGTTTCGGCTTTTTTTTCGCCTCACGAATGACGACGTAATCGCCTTTCGCACCGGGGATGGCCCCCTTAACGAGAAGGATGTTGTCTTCGGCAAGTACCCGAACGATTTCTAGATTCTGAACCGTGCGGTTGGCCTGTCCCATGTGCCCGGGCATTTGTTTGCCCTTGATCACGTAACCGGGGGTCGAACCGGCACCGATGGAACCGGGACGTCGACGCCAGCCACCGGAACCGTGCGACGCACGGCCACCACCGAAGTTCCAGCGCTTGACCACTCCTTGAAAACCGCGGCCCTTGGTTTTGCCGATAACGTCGACGTAGTCGCCCACCTCAAAGACGTCCGCGCCGATAGAGTCACCGGGATTAACCTCGAGGGAGAAGTCGCGGAACTCTTTGATACGGCGTACCGGGTTGACGGCCCGATCTTCCCAAGCCTTGCGGTTGGCCAAGCGGTCCTTGCCCTTGACGGTTCGGCCGGGGGAACGCGATGCAAAATTTTCCTCACCATTGTGTGCCTTGAGGTGGCCGCGCTTGGCCAAGCTCAGTCGCTGCTCTTTTTGAGCATCGAAGCCAAGCTGCACCGCTTCGTAGCCATCCTTCTCGGTGGTTTTTCGTTGCAACACATAGTTGGGCCCAGCCTGCACGACGGTGACGCCGACCGCCTTGCCGTCTTCAGTGTACACCCGGGTTTGCCCCAGTTTCTTTCCTAATAATCCAACCATGACTACTCAGATTTTGATGGTGATGTCGACACCTGCTGGCAGGTTCAACTTTTTCAACTCGTCCACGGTCTTGGCCGTGGGTTCCATAATGTCGATCAATCGCTTGTGCGTGCGTTGCTCGAAGGTCTCTTGAGCCTTCTTGTCGACGTGAGGGGAACGTCCCACGGTGAATCGCTCGATGCGGGTCGGCAGCGGGATCGGCCCCGCGACCAGTGCACCGGTCCTTTTCACCGTCTCGACGATATCCCCAGCCGACTGATCGATCACACGATGATCGTAAGCCTTTAGGCGAATTCGTATGCGGTTTTTTGCCATGATTAATCCTATTTACGTGCCGGCTCCTTACTTCTGCCGCTGATCACTTCCTCGGCAATGCTGCTTGGCACTTCTTCAAAACTGAACGGCTCCATTGAGTAGGACGCGCGGCCCTTCGACAACGAGCGCACTGCAGTGGCGTAACCGAACATCTCGGCCAGCGGCACTTCACAGGTCAGTGTACAAATCTGCTTGGAGTCCATCTCCATTCCGAGAATCTTGCCACGGCGGCGGTTCAAGTCGCCCATGACGTCCCCTTGGGATTCTTCCGGGGTCACCACTTCCACCTTCATGATCGGCTCAAGAAGGACGAGGTTCGCCTTTTTACAGGCTTCCTTCACTGCGAAAATGCCGGCCATCTTAAAGGCCAATTCGTTCGAGTCGACCTCGTGGTAGGAACCATCGACCACCTCCACCTTAACGTCGACCAGCGGGTAACCGGCGAGAACCCCCCCGGAGATCGCTTCGCGAATACCGGCCTCAACTGCGTTGTGGTATTCCTTCGGAATGACACCACCCACGATTTTATTTTCGACCTCGATACCCTTGCCGCGCTCGCTCGGTTCGATGTTGATGATCGCATGCCCGTACTGACCTCGACCACCCGACTGACGGACGAATTTGCCTTCGCCCTCGGCTGCCGCAGTGATGGCTTCGCGGTAGGAAATCTGCGGTGCACCAACCGTCGCCTGAACCTTGAACTCGCGCATCATCCGGTCTCGAATGATGTCCAGATGCAACTCGCCCATACCGGCGATAATCAACTGGCCAGTCTCTTCGTTGGTAAAAACACGGAAGGTCGGATCTTCCTCGGAAAGACGTTGCAATGCCTCGGACATTTTCTCGCGATCGCCGCTGGAGTTTGGCTCCACGGCCATCGAGATCACCGGTTCCGGGAAGGTCGGTGGTTCAAGCATCACGTCCAGTTCCTTATCGCATAAGGTGTCACCAGTGGTGATGTTTTTGAGGCCCACGATTGCAGCGATGTCCCCAGAGTAAATCGTCTCCACGTCGGTTCTCTTGTCCGCCTGCAGCATGATCAATCGACTGACACGATCGCGCTTGCGAGTGCGTGGGTTGTAAATGGTATCGCCCTTATTGATTTGCCCGGAGTACACGCGAAGGAAAACCAGCTTNCCAACAAACGGGTCCGTCCAGAGTTTGAATGCCAAAGAACAGAACTTGCCATTGTCATCAGGGATAATCGTCACTTCGGTCTTCTCATCATAAGCTTCAACAGCAGTCGCAGACGGGATGTCCAACGGAGACGGAAGGTAATCCACCACCGCATCCATCAACGGCTGTACACCCTTGTTCTTGAATGCCGAACCACCGAGTACCGGGACGAATTTCAGTGTGCANGTTAGGCGNCGAATGGCTACCTTTAGGACATCCGGCGGNACCGGTTTTTCTTCCAAAATCAATTCAGCGATATCGTCATCGAGATTGGAGACGGCTTCAACCAATTGCTCCAGTGCCATCGACGATTCATCCTTCATGTCATCCGGAATATCGGTGATCTCGTATTTGATACCGGTCTCGTCATCTGCGTCGTAAATCAATGCCTTCTGATTCACCACATCGATCACGCCACAAAGCTTGTCTTCAGCACCGATCGGAATACCCACCGGATGCGCCTCGGCGCCGAGTTTGTTGCGAAGATCCCCAACGGCTTTGTTGAAGTCCGCACCGGTGCGGTCCATCTTGTTGATGAAGGCAATCCGCGGCACGTTGTACTTGGTGGCCTGACGCCAGACGGTTTCGGATTGGGGCTGAACACCGGCAACACCGCAGAAAACGGCTACGGCCCCGTCGAGCACACGCATGGAACGCTCCACCTCTGCGGTGAAGTCCACGTGACCGGGAGTGTCGATGATGTTGACGCGATTGTTGATCTCCGTAAATAGCTTGGTAATGCCCTCCTCGCGCTGTTTCCAGAAACAGGTGGTCGCGGCGGAGGTAATGGTGATGCCGCGCTCGCGTTCCTGCTCCATCCAGTCGGTGACGGTGTTTCCATCGTGCACCTCACCGATCTTGTGCATGAAACCGGTGTAGAAGAGGACACGCTCAGTGGTCGTGGTCTTACCGGCATCGATGTGAGCAGCGATACCGATGTTACGTGTCCGCTCCAGCGGAAACTCACGATCCGGCGAGTTTATTTCTTTNTTTTCTTCCAATAAGGCAGTCATTTGCTTTATGTAACGTCCTAAAAAACGCAATCAAAATTCCAAGCTATTTCAGAGAGCGAACGCCCNNGATAACCGAGGCGNCTTTGGNCTTGGCCAAGCGCTTGGCCAAGCGATCCGTGCATTACCAACGGAAGTGCGCGAACGCCTTGTTCGACTGGGCCATCTTGTGCATCTCGTCTCTCTTCCGGATGCAACTTCCCTGACCCTCACTGGCCTCCCGAATCTCGGTGGCCAAGGCATCTTTCAACAGCACTCCCTTACGGGCATGCGAAAAGCTAACCATCCAGCGCAGGGCCAAGCCGACTTGGCGGCTACCACTGATCTCNANAGGCACCTGGTAGGTNGCACCACCCACACGGCGGGACTTNACCTCCAAGCGCGGACGAGCATTGCCAATAGCCCTCTCCAAAACTTCAAGCGGGTTNGTTCCCTGCTTTTCGGCAGCGATCTTATCAAAAGCACTATAGACGATATTTTCAGCCAAGCTCTTCTTACCANTGCGCATGGTGAAGTTCACCAACAGGGTGACCAACTTGCTCCCGTACCGGGCGTCNGGTGCTACATCACGTTTTTCTGCTCTGCGTCGGCGTGCCATCTTTTGCTCTGTCTCTTTCTAGAAATTATTTCTTCGCTGCCTTCGGACGCTTCACTCCGTACTTGGAGCGACTCCGACGACGTTTCTCAACCCCGGTGGCGTCCAAAGCACCACGCACCACGTGGTAACGCACACCCGGCAAATCCTTCACACGACCACCACGCACCAGCACNATGGAGTGCTCCTGCAGACTGTGCCCTTCGTCNGGGATGTACGCGATAACCTCAAACCCGTTGGTCAAACGCACCTTGGCCACCTTNCGCATGGCGGAGTTCGGCTTCTTCGGTGTACGGGTGTATACCTGCAAACAAACACCTCGCTTGAACGGGCAGTTCTCCAGCGCACGAGANGCTGATTTGTTTTTCACCTTCGCCCGTCCCTTGCGGACTAGTTGGTTAATGGTCGGCATTAAAAAATCCTATNTTTTANTTCTGTTTTAGGACGATAACGCGTCCGTTCCCCCTCCGAGGGGCGGGGAGACTAACAAAACGCATTTTCGATGCAACAGGTTTTTTAAACATTTTATTGTCCTCGATTGTCTCGATCGCGCCTAGCCCAAAAGAGGGTTGTCGAAAATCAGCTCTTCCGCCTCTTCTTCTTCGACCTCCGGAGCAGCGACCTCTTCCACCATCGGCTTGAGTTTCGCTGTGCGGTGCAGGTCCGCACCGGTACCAGCCGGAACGATGTGCCCCATGATCACGTTTTCCTTGAAGCCCTTAAGCGGGTCTACCTTGCCCAGTGTGGCCGCATCCGTGAGCACCCGGGTGGTGTCCTGGAATGAAGCTGCGCTGAGGAAACTGTCTGTCTCCAACGAAGCCTTGGTGATACCCAACAAAACAGGCTGACCCTCGGCGGGTTGACCACCCATCTTGTCGATCTCCTCGTTTTCGGCTTCGAAGGTCAGTTTTTCGATTTGCTCGCCCCAGAGGAACGATGTGTCACCGGCCTCGGTGATCCGCACCTTGCGCATCATCTGTCGTGCGATAATCTCGATGTGCTTGTCGTTGATGGTCACACCCTGCAGTCGGTACACTTCCTGAACCTCGTTCACCAAGTGATCTTGCAGTTCCTTCGGTCCGCAGACATCGAGAATTTCATGTGGATCAACCGGGCCTTCAGTCAACTGTTGGCCCTTCTTCACCTTGTCGCCCTTGAACACGATGACATGTTTGCCGATCGGAATCAGATGTTCTTCCTCTTCCTCGGACTCCACGTCGCGAATGATAATGGAGCGTTTGCCGCGAACGGTCGGACCAAAGTCCACTTCACCGTCGATTCGAGAAATCTCGGAACCATCCTTCGGCTTACGTGCCTCGAACAATTCCGCCACACGTGGCAGACCACCTGTGATGTCCTTGGTCTTAGCTGCCTTACGAGGAGTCTTAGCAATCAAACTACCCGCCACGATGGTGTCCCCTTCCTCCACAACGATGTGAGCGCCGGACGGGATGGGATAATTCGCCATCGGTTCACCCTTGCTATTGGCAACGATGACCTGCGGATGNAAATCTTCCTTATAGTCGATGACCACCAAGGACAACTGGCCGGTGGCGTCGTCCATTTCCTGTTTGATGGTCACNCCCTCGATGATGTCGTGGAATTTGATCGCACCCGGTTTCTCGGAAATAATCGGNACATTGTATGGATCCCACTGAACGAAAACTTCGCCCTTCTTGACCTTGCCCCCATCCGGAACCGTTATCACGGAACCGATGACCACATTATAGCTTTCCAACTCGTCACCGGTTTTTTCATCTAAGACGAACACCATGCCGTTTTTGTTGAGNATGATGTTGTTCCCGTCTTCGAGTTCCACCTTGCGAAGATCCTGATATTTCAGGACACCCGCATTGCGCGCCTCGATCTGCGGTTGTTTAAACACAGAGGAAGCCGTACCCCCGATGTGGAATGTCCGCATCGTCAACTGCGTACCAGGTTCACCGATAGACTGGGCGGCGATAATACCAACTGCCTCGCCCATCGCAGCTAAGTTGCCGGTGGCCAAGTTGATTCCGTAACATTTTTGACAAACGCCACGCTTGGATTCGCAGGTCAGCACAGAGCGAATTCGCACGCGCTCGACACCGGCATCGTCGATCGACTTGGCGTGAGCCTCGTCGATAACTTGGCCGGACTCACACAGATACTCTTCAGGGTTGATCGGATCCGGGATGTCCTCCACCGCCGTGCGGCCAACCAAGCGATCCTTGAGTTTGACCACTTCGTCTTCACCCTCGTANATNGCCTGTCGCCAAATGCCGTTGGTCGTGCCGCAGTCTTCCTGACTAATGATCAGATCTTGCGCGACGTCGACGAGTTTACGGGTCAGGTAACCAGAGTCGGCCGTCTTCAACGCCGTATCGGCCAAGCCCTTCCGNGCGCCGTGCGTTGAAATGAAGTAATCAAGCACCGTGAGACCTTCACGGAAGTTAGCCAAAATCGGTTTTTCGATGATGTCACCGGACGGCTTGGCCATGAGCCCACGCAGACCAGACAACTGGCGCACCTGCTGGCGGTTACCACGCGCACCGGAGTCCACCATCAACCACACCGGATTGAACTCATCACTGCCGCCGTTGTGATCCAACACCTTGAGCATCACGTCCGCGATTTGGTCGGTGCAGTGAGTCCATATATCGATCACCTTGTTGTAGCGTTCGCCTGGAGTGATCACGCCTCGGCGATATTGCTTGTCGACATCCTCAATCTGTTTATGGGCTTTNTTGATTTCCGTAGCTTTTTCGCGNGGGATAATCATATCCTCAAANCCCATCGAAATCCCCGCNTTGGTTGCCTCGGCGAAACCAAGTTTCTTGAGTTCGTCGAGCACCCTGACGGTCTCCTCATGGCCGCAGTGACGATAGCAATTCCAGATCACGTCACCCAAGGCNCNCTTGTTGACAACGATATTCGGGAATCCGATTTGGTTNGGCCAAATTTCGCTGAACGCCACGCGACCCACAGTCGTTTCGATGATCTTGTTGGTCGAATCACCGTANGGCGTTTCGGTACCGATGTCCGGATTGGCCAAGCGCACCACGTCGTGGATGNGCAACGCACCGTCCTCGAATGCGAACNGCACCTCTTCCTTCGAACCGAACANGCTCACATGCTTTTGCTTCTTGCGGACTACACCACGCGGCTCAGCCGTCAGATAATAACAGCCAAGCACGATGTCCTGCGATGGCGTAATAATCGGCTTGCCGCTTGACGGTGAGAACAGATTGTTCGGGGCCATCATCAACAGCCGGGCTTCCATCTGCGCCTCTACAGACAACGGCACGTGAACGGCCATTTGGTCACCGTCGAAGTCGGCGTTGTAAGCACTACAGGTCAAGGGGTGCAGACGAATCGCCTCGCCCTCAATCAGAGTCGGCTCGAATGCCTGAATGGAAAGTCGGTGCAACGTGGGTGCNCGGTTCAGCAACACCGGATGTTCCTTGGTTACTTCCTCCAAAACATCCCATACCTCGATAGTCTGACGCTCAATCAGCTTCTTGGCGGAACGAACTGTGTGCACATAGCCAAGGTCCTTGAGTCGACGAATGATGAACGGTTCGAAAAGAACCAACGCCATCTTCTTGGGCAGACCACACTGGTGCAGTTTCAGATCNGGCCCGATCACGATCACGGAACGACCGGAGTAATCCACACGTTTACCAAGCAAGTTCTGACGGAAACGGCCACTCTTACCCTTGAGCATATCGCTCAACGATTTAAGTGCACGGTTGCCGGCACCTGTNACAGCGCGGCCATGGCGGCCATTGTCGAACAACGCATCAACCGCCTCCTGCAGCATGCGCTTTTCATTTCGAATAATCACTTCTGGCGTCTTGAGAGCCAAGAGATTCTTCAGACGGTTATTCCGGTTGATCACCCGACGGTAAAGATCGTTCAAGTCGGATGTAGCAAAGCGGCCACCCTCCAACGGAACCAAGGGACGCAAATCCGGCGGGATCACCGGAAGCACGGTCAACACCATCCACTCCGGACGGCTCTTGGACTTAAGAAAGCCCTGATAGACCTTGATACGCTTGGCCAATTTCTTGCGAATCTGTTTACTGCGCGTCTCGGTCATTGCCTGTTGCAACTGGTCAACGCCAGCCTCCAAGTCGATCAGCGCAGACGCATCGTGTACGGCCTCAGCGCCCATCTTGGCCACGAACGCTTCTGGGCCGTAAGTGTCACGGGCCTCGCGGAATTCCATCTCGGTGAGCAACTGGTTTTTTTCCAGAGGCGTGTCACCGGGATCAACCACGAGATAGTCTTCGTAGTAGATGACGCGTTCGAGATTACGGGCGGTCACGTCCATCACCAAACCGATACGGGACGGCATGCACTTGAAAAACCANATGTGCGTGACCGGCACGGCCAACTCGATGTGGCCCATACGCTCACGGCGCACACGCGCTTGGGTCACCTCCACACCGCAACGGTCACAAACCACGCCACGATGTTTGATCCGTTTGTACTTGCCGCAGGAACATTCCCAGTCCTTCACCGGACCAAAGATACGTTCGCAGAACAAGCCGCCTTTCTCCGGCTTGAACGTACGATAGTTGATCGTCTCCGGGTTCTTGACTTCACCCTTGGACCAAGACCGGATNGACTCCGGCGATGCCACCGCGATGGCGACGTGATCCACGTGGTTTACCTTATCAAGTCCGAGCAACTCGCGTGAGGATTCTGCTGTTGTATTAATCATTTTTAAACTCCGTTTCTGGGTTGCGCTTGGCCTCTATTATTCACCACCCAACAATGCGTGGGGTGACGCCGTCTCGGCCTTGGCCTGAACGACCGGGTTCGTGTATCCGACAGTCACATTCAAACCAAGCGACTGCATCTCTTTGACCAACACGTTGAACGATTCCGGTATCCCGGCCTCAAGCGCGTGGTCCCCTTTAACGATGCTCTCGTAAATCCGTGTTCGACCTTGAACATCATCGGATTTCACCGTGAGCAACTCCTGCAACATGTACGCTGCTCCGTAGGCTTCCATGGCCCACACTTCCATCTCCCCGAAGCGCTGGCCGCCGTACTGCGCCTTACCGCCNAGNGGTTGCTGTGTNACGAGTGAGTACGGNCCAACTGCGCGGGCGTGAATCTTNTCTGCCACCAANTGGCCAAGCTTGAGCATGTAGGTGTAGCCAACCACAACTTCCTGATCGACTCGCTCACCCGTTTGCCCGTCAAAAAGACGTGCCTTGCCGTGAGCCGGCAGCTTGGCTTCCTTCAGGTAATCGCGAACCTTGTCTTCGCCGATCCCGTCGAACACCGGNGTCGCAATCTTGATGCCNAGCTTTTCACAGGCCCAACCCAAGTGCGTCTCAAACACCTGCCCGACGTTCATGCGCGATGGCACNCCCAGNGGNTTCAAAATCAAATCAANCGGCGTACCATCTTCCAGGAATGGCATNTCNTCTTCNGGGATGATCTTNGCCACAACACCCTTGTTNCCATGNCGTCCGGCCATCTTGTCACCGACCGACANCTTCCGCTTGGAAGCGATGAACACGCGNACCGATTTAATGACGCCNGAATCAATTTCGTCCCCNGCNGCCACGCGGTTNGCCTGCTCNTTATGCTTGGACTTNAAGTCATCGAAACGCTTGGTGAAGCCACCGATGATTTCCAAAATCTTGTTTTTGATCGGCGAAGGATCGATCGCGATCTTGTCGTAAACCTGNGAGAGTTTACGCAGNAANGTCTTNGTGATTTTCCGGTTGGCCGGAATGATCACCTCATCCGTCTCGGCGTTNGTGACGTCTAANGGAATCTTTTCNCCNAAGAGNATGTTNCTCAGNTTTTCGGTCAACTGCTCGTGNAGGNCGTTGAGCTCCTTTTTGTACTCGTCGTCCAACTGCTTGGCCTGTTTTTTNGCCTCNCTGTCCTTNGACTTGGCACCCTTCTCGTTTTCCTTCTTGGCNGANATTTTGACNTCCATCACCTTNCCATAGACACCNGATGGCACCTTNAGCGAAGAGTCTTTAACGTCAGCCGCTTTTTCACCAAAGATCGCNCGAAGCAACCGCTCTTCNGGAGCCAACTCNGTCTCACTCTTNGGTGTGATTTTACCGACGAGAATATCGCCCGGCCTCACTTCAGCACCCACNCGNATGACTCCATCNATGTCGAGGTTCTTNAGTGTTTCTTCNCCGAGGTTNGGAATATCGCGAGTGATTTCCTCCGGNCCAAGCTTGGTNTCCCNTGCGGCCACTTCNTATTCAGCGATGTGAATGGATGTATAAACATCATCCTTCACGATGCGTTGGCTAATACAAATCGCATCCTCAAAATTATAGCCGTTCCATGGCATGTAGGCCACGAGCACGTTGCGGCCAAGCGAGATCTCGCCGTCCTTAGTACAAGGGCCGTCTGCAACAACATCACCNTTTTTAATTTTGTCACCGTTNTTGACGAGTGCCTTTTGGTTNATGCANGTNCCNGCGTTGGAACGATGGAACTTGCGCAGCGAGTAAACCCAGCAACCNTCTTCCGGACGATGTTTGATTTTACGACGCCCTTCNGGCATCGCACCATCCTTGGTGATCACGATCTGATCCGCNGTAACGGAAGCCACTNCACCGTCCACCTCGGAAAGCACCACCGCGTGCGAATCCTTGGCCACCTTGGATTCCATACCGGTTGCCACGAACGGAGATTCTGGGGTCAACAACGGCACCGCTTGGCGCTGCATATTCGAGCCCATCAACGCGCGGTTCGCATCATCGTGCTCAAGGAACGGAATCATACTTGCNGCNACCGAAACCAACTGCTTCGGNGAGACGTCCATGTAATCNACCTTNTCCGTGGNGCGATCGATAAAGTCTCCTCGAAAACGGCAGGTNACCAGATCAGTCGTAAAATTCCCNTTCTCATCNATCGGCTGGTTGGCCTGAGCGACGTAGTACTTTTCTTCCAGATCACCNGTCAGGTAATCCACNTTGTTGNTCACNCGCCCCTTGNTCACTTTTCGATAGGGGCTCTCAATGAAACCAAAATCGTTCACTCGGGCAAACGTGGCCAAGCTGGCGATCAAACCAATATTCGGGCCTTCAGGTGTTTCAACCGGGCAAATACGACCGTAGTGAGAGGGGTGCACATCNCGCACCTCAAACCCAGCNCGCTCNCGGGACANACCGCCNGGGCCAAGCGCNGAGAGGCGACGCTTATGCGTCAGNTCCGCCAGCGGGTTNATCTGATCCATGAACTGCGACAACTGGCTGCGGCCNAAGAAGTCGCGAACCACAGCTGACAANGCTTTCGGGTTAATCAGCTTGGCCGGAGTCATGGTATCCAACTCCTGATCAAACAGTGTCATGCGCTCCTTAACCAAGCGCTCNGTNCGAGCCAAGCCGACCCGGCATTGGTTGGCCAAAAGTTCGCCCACCGTACGGACACGGCGACTGCCCAAGTGATCGATATCGTCAATCGTNCCGTCACCCAGTTTCAGNCGAAGCAGGTATTTGGTCGCTTCAACCAAGTCTTCCTTCATCAAAGTGCGAGACCCATCGTCGCCCTTCAGGCCAAGCTTTTGGTTGATCTTGTAGCGGCCCACCCGGCCAAGGTCGTAGCGCTTGGGATCNAAGAACAGACGCTTNACGAGCGCACGAGCGTTGGCCGGAGTCGGCGGATCGCCGGGGCGTAAACGCTTGTAAATTTCCTTCAAGGCTTCCTCCTCGTTGTGAGTCGGGTCCTTGGCCATNCAGCGAATGATCAAACCCTCGTCGCTCGACACGTCNACGATCTGGATTTTCTTNACACCCAGCTCGCTGATGCGCTTCACAACCGCCTTGGAAAGCGGCTCAAAGGCACGNGCCACAACGATCCCNTTGGTNGGCTCGACCAAGTCGCTGATCAGCACCTTGTTTTCGAGGTCATCCATTTGCTCCGCCTTCTTGGTGGTGANCTCTTCAATCTTGTAAAANGTATTCAACAACGAGGCATCGCTNCTGGTGTCTTCCCCCTCAAGGAAGTTNATCGCACGAAGGAAAGTGGTNATTAAAAACTTACGACGACGCTTCTTCCGGTCGAGGTAAACATACAGCATATCGCTGGTGTCGAACTGCGCCTCAAACCACGATCCCCGATCCGGGATGATACGGAATGAGTTGAGAGTCTTGCCGTTTGGATGCTTGGTCGCCTCAAACGCCACGCCCGGTGAGCGGTGCAACTGGCTAACGATCACGCGCTCCGCGCCATTAATCACAAAACTGCCCTGCGGGGTGATGAGCGGAATCTCCCCCATAAACACGCGCTCTTCCTTGGTGCCCTTCTCATCCTTAAGCCGGAAGATCACGTGCAATGGCGACCCGTAGGTCTGGCCATCATCGATGCACTCCAACCAATCCAGCTTGGGCGCACCAATTTCGTAGTGGTCATATTTGAGCACGACCTTTTCGTCGTAACTCTCAACCGGGAAAATTTCATTAAACACGGCCTCCAAGCCGATGTTCTCCCGTTTCTCTGGGCTGACTTCCGCCTGGAGAAACTCATGGTAAGAATTCACCTGAATCTCGATCAGATTCGGTGGGGCAATGATCTCTTTGATCTTGCCGAAGTTAATGCGCTCTTTTGCTTTGTTAGGCATTGATTTTGTGGGGGGATTATTCCCGGCCACAGGCCGGGTNNTTTTTAGACACTAAAAATCGAAAAACACGCTCCCCGTTNNGCGAGGGGACCGTCTCCATCTCAAACGACAACNGGCCATTTAGGCCGTGTAAGGTTTTTTTTCTTCCCAAAAGCAGGAATTGCAAAAGGCCAGGGGCGCTTGGCCCCCAGACCCAAATGCATGTTACTTAACCTCGACGGAGCCACCGGCTTCCTCGAGCTTGGCTTTGGCGGCTTCGGCTTCGTCCTTGGACACACCTTCCAATACAGCCGCTGGTGCGCCTTCGACCAGTCCCTTGGCTTCCGCCAAGCCCAGACCGGCTTTGACTTCGCGCACAGCCTTGATGACCTGAATCTTTTTCCCGCCGTCGCCCGTGAGGACAACGTCGAATTCGGTCTTCTCTTCAGCCGGCGCGGCATCGCCGCCACCACCACCGCCTGCGGCCGCAACCGCAACCGGGGCCGCAGCGCTGACGCCCCATTTTTCTTCTAGTGCCTTGACCAGATCAGCAGCCTCAAGGACTGACAACCCGCTCAACTCTTCTACGATTTTGTCTATGTCTGCCATTGTATCAACTTAGTTTCGTCGCCTCCGGAGCCCCGGGGATTTAAGTGCGCAGACCGCGCACCGACGAGTTACTCTTGTCNGTTTCTNTCCCGACACTCGCCGGGGGAGAAAATTCAATATCAAGTTACCGATTATTCGACGAACTTGGCCCGAATCACCCGGGCAAGGCTGGATCCCGGCTCGTTAANCGTCCGAACCAACTTGCTGGCCGGCGCTTGGATCGTGCCCAGAATCTTGGCTCGAAGCTCGTCCAGCGACGGCAGGTCGGCCAAGGTCTTGATCTGGTCGGCGTCCAGTCGTTCGTTGTCCAGAAATCCGAAGTGCCATTCCGGCTTTTCAAATTCCGCCGCAAAATTCTTCAGCACCTTGGCGGCACCGGTAATTTCACCTTCTCCGGTGACNGCAGCCANCTGCCCCGCCAACGGTTGGCCAAGGTCTTCCACCCCAGTCTCCTGTGCGGCGATCTTGAAAATGGAATTCTTGACGACGTGCAACTCGGAATTGCAATCGGCCAAGCGGTTACGCAGTTCCTCGAACTCGTCCACCTTCAAACCCTCGTAGTTCACAACGATGAAGTAGGGGCTGTTTTTGAGCCGCTCGACGTATTCCTGAGTAATAAGTTTTTTATCTTCGCGCATGGTTCGCTTTTCCTTTCCGTGTTATGCCGCCTTGAGTACGCCCCTCAAATCCAACGGGATCCCCGGGCTCATGGTTGATGAAAGAACACAGTTTTCGATGTACCGCCCCTTGGCCGCCGATGGCTTGGCTTTGATGATCTCGTCGATGATTGTGTTCGCGTTCTCTGCGATCTGATCAGCGGCGAATGAAACCTTACCGGCCAACACTTGAATATTGGCTCCCTTGTCGAGCTTGTACTCGACACGACCAGCTTTCACTTCCTGCACCGCCTTAGCCGTGTCATCGGTCACAGTGCCAGTTTTGGGGTTCGGCATCAAACCACGCGGGCCAAGCACCCGACCCAGTTTGCGCACCTCAGCCATGGCCTCCGGTGTAGCGACTGCCACGTCGAAGCCTGTCCAACCGCTGGTGACTTTCTCGATGTATTCCTCAAAACCTACGAACTCGGCTCCGGCTTCCTTGGCCGCGTTGGCCGCCTCGCCGTCCTTGGCAAAAACCAGCACCTTGACTTCCTTTCCGCTGCCGTTGGGCAGACGGACGGTGCCACGGATCATCTGATCGGTCTTTCGTGGGTCGATCGTCATTTTGAAGGCAATCTCGACGGACTCGTCAAATTTTGCCTTGGGAAATTTCCCGAGTAACTCAGCCGCTTCCACCACCGAATAGCTCTTACCGGGCTCGACCATCTCGAGCGCTTTCTTGAATCTTTTACTTGTTTTTTGGGGCATGTTTCTGGGCGCGGTCCAACGAGCCTTTCAGCTCTCCCGCTGTTTCAGATTATTCCACTACTTCGAGTCCCATGGAACGAGCGGTGCCAGCAATCATGCGGGCCGCCATCTCNGGATCACGGGCGTTCAAATCTNCTTTCTTGGTCTCCACAATTTCGAGCAACTGCGCCTTGGTNACTTTNCCNACTTTTTTCTTGTTCGGCTCACCAGAACCAGCGGCAATCTTGNCTGCCTTTTTAAGCAATACGGCCGCGGGCGGAGACTTGGTGACAAANGTGAACGATTTATCCTGATAAACCGTGATGACCACCGGGATCACCAACCCGGCTTGGTCCTTAGTCACTGCATTGTACTGCTTGCAGAACTCCATGATGTTCACACCATGTTGACCCAGNGCGGGGCCAACCGGCGGAGCCGGGTTCGCTTGGCCTGCTGGAATCTGCAGCTTGATGTATCCTGAAACTTTCTTCGCCATTCTNGTTTGTTTTTTAAAATTCGNTTTACAGCTTGGCCAAGGGGCTTGGTCAGCCTTTGTCTACCTCCCAGTACTCGACATCCACCGGGGTGTTTCGGCCAAAAATGTTGACCGTNACTTTAAGTCGGCCCTTTTCCGGGTCNATCTCTTCCACTATTCCATTGTTCCCCTCAAACGCACCGTGGTTGATCTTCACGGTCTCGCCCACTTCAAACTCAACCTTCGGCCGCTCGAGATCTTCCGAATCCGCAATACGAAGCTTGATGCCCTCAATCTCTTCATCCGGCGTCGGCTCAGGCTGGTCGCCTCCCACAAACCCGATGGCCCCGGGGGTGTCTTTCACGAAGTTCATCGGCTCCGNAATGACTTTGTGTTCGTCATCCCGCAGGTTGACATGAATGAACACGTATCCAGGGAACAGTTTCTTCATNGAAACTTTCTTTTCTCCCCCGCGGACATCCACCACCTTTTCCTTGGCCACAAAAACCTCTTTGATGNACGCACCCATCTCTTCCACATCAATCCGTTTGTTGATGCTGTCGATTACCTTCTGCTCCTGACCGGAGAGGGTGTGAATGATGTACCAAGAGTGTGCCATGTTTCGCCCGTAAAATTATCCCTAGATGGTCTTCGCGATCGTGTCCAAAAGCAGTCGCTGGATGAACATATCGCCCAAAAGCAGGTCAGCTAAAAAAGTAAAAGCTCCCAAAAGGAACACCGCCACCAAAACCATCCAAGTTGAACCTTTCAGTTCATCGCGGCTCGGCCAGGCGCATTTTGATAACTCCTCACGNGTCTGGAGGAAGAAAACTCGGATTCGATCCAGCCACCCTTTTTTCTTNGCCACGAACAGGACGACCAAAAGAACNGCACCCCAAATGATCCACGAGACNGGAAGNGGGCTGCCCACACCGGGCCCNCTGTCTGCTCCAGCGTCAGGCGCATTTACGGGAACCTCTGTTGTTGCGGTCGGCGTCGCCGGTGCCGCGTTGTTATTTGTCTCATTCATGTTCGAACTTTATTTTTGTCAGTTCTTCCGGTATTTGGCGGAGGGGGAGGGATTCGAACCCCCGGAAGCTCGCGCTTCAACGGTTTTCAAGACCGCCGCATTCGACCACTCTGCCACCCCTCCGTCACATCCGTGTTTAGCCCGGAGACAGGTGAGGGCACAAGCGCGCCCCGCTGA
>NZFR01000023.1 GCA_002689335.1 Verrucomicrobiales bacterium | reverse complement strand
AGGTTGTGGATGTGCTGCTCGGTGATGTGATCGCCACACAACCAGACGAAGTAGTACCAGTTACGCATCTGGTATTCCATTTCTGTCAATTTACGACCGGCAGCCTGTTCGAATTTTTTGCGTTCGCGTACCCAGACACCGCCTCCATTCCAGTAAGAACGCGCGGAGACGATATCCCCGATTGCACCGTCGTGGATTTTTTGAACGACCTGCTGGTAACCGAGTTGGTGGTGGCGCTGAAGGCCAACACCCACCTTCAAATTCTTCTTCTTCGCTTCCTGAGCAGCGGCAAGCACTTGCCGGACACCCTGTCCGTCTACAGCCACCGGCTTTTCCATGAAGACATGCTTACCCTGCTTGACCGCTTCAGCGAAGTGCACAGGACGGAAGCCGGGAGGTGTTGCGAGGATAACCATATCTGCGAGAGCAATGGCTTCCTTGTAGGCGTCAAAGCCAACGAACTTGTTCTCGTCCTTNACGTCCACCTTGAGACCGTGGGCGCGTTGGAGTCCCTTTTGACTGCCGTCCATGCGATCTTTGAATGCGTCAGCCATAGCGACGAGTTTAACATCACCATTGGTGCTGAGGGCCTGATTCGCGGCACCGGAACCACGACCACCGCAACCGATCAGCGCCACCTTNACAGTGTNACTGGCCTGAGCGAACGCGCCGCGTTCAATCGACAGACTGCTCACGGCTGCCGCAGCGGCACCGGTCTTGATGAAATCACGGCGATCTAACGCCGAACTTTTCTTGGGAGTACGATTCTTTTTTTTCATAATGTAAAAAGTTAAATTTGATTAAAAGGAACGGAGGGACATCTTAATCCGGTTCGCCCTCCGTTGTCCAATATTTATGCATCTCCTCGGATGGTGGGATGATAAGCGGGCGAATCACGCGAAAACCGAGGAACTGGGCATCCGTGTGGTACCAAATGCTCTTGGGTAACTGGGGATCCTGAAATTTCCAATCCGGTGTGGAGGCAATGCGGTGGGCGGCACGAAGTTTTTCCGGTTTATCCATCCACGACCCACCTCGCACGGCGCGTGGATAGAGAGACTTGCCGTACTGGAACGGATTCGAGACACCCTCTTTGTANGTGCTGTAAATCTCAGGAATAAACTGATCCACCGTCCATTCACTTACGTTCCCGTGCATGTTGTACAGTCCCCAAGGGTTCGGCTTTTTGGTGCCGACTTTTTGGTATTTGAAGTTGCTGTTGCCGTCGTGCCATGCGTAGTCATCCAGTTTGGAGAGATCATCACCAAAGCTATAGGCGGTCGTNGTTCCAGCGCGGCAGGCGTATTCCCACTCGGCTTCTGTCGGCAGGCGATAGTAGTGTCCGGTCTTGGCTGTTAGCCATTTGCAGTAAGTGTTCGCGGCGTGTTGCGTCATGCTGATCGCCGGAAAACCATCCGTGCCCATCCCAAAACTCATCTCAACGTAAGGCGTAGTCGGGCGCGCCACNGCATCGGAGACGGCATTCAATTCCGGTTTGAATCCGCGCAGCTTCATTACCATTTTTTCCTCTTCCTGATACATGAACAGCGTGTAGCAATTCCAGGTGGTTTCCGTTTTCGCCATCCAAAAGGGCGCGATTTTNACCTTTTGCTGAGGCCCTTCGTTTGCTTTTCGGCCCTTTTCGTTTTCCGGACTGCCGATGGCGAATTCGCCTCCAGGGATCGGGACCATCTCAAACTTCACAGCGGTGCCCGGAATCTCATCCGTGTAGGGCTTCATCGTCGGTTCGAGTTGTTTGATTAACTGCTCGACTGCTTTGACTCGAATATCGACGACCTCTTTTGGCGCCTGAGGTAAAGCGCCAGAAATGAACTCCGGTGCGTCTTTAACATTTAATTCTATCCCGTCAGGCCATACCGCTCCTTGAAGAATCCAATTTTTCAAGAGATCTATTTCGTTATCTTTAAGCGCCTCTCTCTTATTAGGGCGAGGTAAAATATTTTCATCATCCTTTGGCAAATTTACTAGCTCATATAATTTGCTTTCATCTAAGTCAAATGGCACGATAGATTTNCTGAAATCGAATTCTTTTTCGTAAAATCCCTCTAATAAAGGTTTAATGTCTTTTACAAAATTAATTCTTCGCACCTGCTTTAGCACNACTCCTTCTGGCCACTTTGCCCCATCCAGGATCCATTCTTTTAGAACATCAGATTGAATCTTACTTAAAAAAGGTGGTTTTGGGGGCATAACTAAATCGGCATCAGGTGGAAGTATAGTGGTTGTATAAAGCGAACTATCCTCAGGCTTGCCAGCTACAACCACTTCTCCTTCTAAAAGAGCCTCATGTGTATGAAAAGCGAGATCACCTTTTGGCTTTTTCTCACCATGGCAACTCAAACAAGCAGACTCCAATATCGGCTTAACCTGTTTTTCAAAAGAAACTTCGGCCCTAACAAGGGTGTTAAACAGTCCCGAGCAAACGGCGACTGACAATAAACTTCTGAATAATTTTCGCATCACGCAGGGGTTAATTTCCCTGTAGAAGGCCCCATTGTCAATGGGAGGTTCCTCCGATTAGCCAAGAGGTTTCAGATCAATTCATGTATCGGCTGGTGACCGTCAGTGATGAACTGCGGTCGGCCGGACAAATCCGGCAGCGTCGCAGTAGCCACATCAATACCCACATGTTTGTATAACGTAGCGAGCACTTCCATGAAATGCACCGGCCTCTCGGTGGCTTCGCCTCCCAACCGATCAGTCGCACCGATCACCTGTCCGTGTTTCATCCCGCCCCCGGAGAGCAACGCACACGATACACGGGGCCAATGATCGCGCCCTCCGTTTTTGTTGATCTTCGGGGTTCTACCGAACTCTCCCCAGACGCAGACCGCCACGTCCTTATCCAGTCCGCGGTCGTGTAAATCCTGAATCAATGCCGACACGCCTTGATCAAACATCGGCATATCCTTCCGGGCATTGCCGTAGTTATCGCCGTGCCAGTCCCAAAAGCTAAATGCCACTGTGACCACTCGCACCCCCGCCTCCACCAAACGGCGTGCCACTAAAAACTGCTCTAGGATTCTCGGAGCCGCATCACCGCGAATCGCCGTATCTCCCTTGCCGTACATCTCGATTGTACGCGGATCTTCCCCGGAATAGTCGAGCGCCCCAGCCAAGCGACTCGATGTCAAAATACCAAANGCCTGCTGATTGAANGCGTCCATCCCCTCCATCAATCCCTCCGCATCCACATCGCGGCGNAACTGATCAAAACTCTCCAACAACCCCATCCGATCCTTCAACCGATCNAGACTGATGCCTTTCAGCGTCATATCAGATTTCCCGTCACCTTCCGGCCGAAACGATTTGTGAGCCACTCCACAAAATCCGGGTGTCGCCGCATTGTACGGCCGATGCTTCATCTTATTTTCCAAGCCAACGAACGGCGGCATCGCCGNGTTTTCCGATCCCTGCATTTTGGAAACCACCGCCCCAAACGTCGGCCAGCCACCGGGCGGTTTTTGCGCACCAAGCGGGTGACCGGTGAAGCAGATGTGATTGGAATGTTCATCCCGCGCACCGACCACCGAGCGAATGGCTGTAGCTCGATGCATTTGCTTCGCAATTTTTGGAAGCATCTCGGAAATCTGAACTCCGGGCACGCGGGTCGGGATCGGCGAAAACTCACCACGAATCTCCCGGGGCGCGTCCATTTTCAGATCGAACATGTCCTGATGCGGCGGGCCGCCGGGCAGGTAAATCATGATGATGGATTTTTCCCGTTTGCCGCCCCCTGAAGCAGCCGAGGCCTTCAGCAAATCCGGCAAGGCCAGACCTCCCATGCCCAGACCACCGATCTTCAGGAAATTGCGACGGCTCAGTCCGTCACAAAATCGACCGGAAGAATTTCCTAAAATGCTTAGCATGACTCCTTGGTGTCCGACCTAAAAAAGAAACNGNTNAGACAGANGGATTTTTTGGCGACCCNACTCACGTTTGCAATCCTGTTTTTTNGAGAATTCAGCGTGCAACGCTTGGCCAAGTGGCATAGCGTGCCCGACGCCAAGACTGCACTCACCCAATGATTCGACTCAAACGAACGATAACCACACTGGCCCTGCTGTTGGCCACGCTGCTTTCCCCCCCGCTTGGCCATGCTCACGTCGGCCCGCACGCCTCCGTGCATGACACCGTCGCCGGCATTCTCAATCGTTTCAAAGCAACCCTCACCACCGAGGAGATTGTGAAACTAAACTTGGCCAAGGCTCGGTCGCTGCTAACCAATGATGAACGACACATCCTTGGCCACGAGCACGTTTCGTTTAACGTCAACGTCCCGGTGAAGGTGTTCGTCATTCGCGATGCCGGCATGGGGGACAAACCATTTTGGCTGAAGGAACGCGACTTCAAGCCGCTTGGACTGAAGTTCAAAGTGCAAAATAGGGATGTCGATTTTTGGGTGAAAGACTTTCAACCCGGCCGCATTGGGCTTGGTATCAATTCCCTCTCCGGAAACGACCATCACTACGGCATTGCACTTATGCCGCTTCAACCTGAGCCAAAACTCGAGGTCACCAAAATGTACCCCGGCCAGCTTCGCACCGCCCCGATGAAGGAAGGCTCCAAACCGTTCGTCGACAAAAACGACACCCTCCCCGCCCTGCCGGCGGTGCTCTCCGGCCTCACGGTCGTGCAGACGGTTTACGAAAACCGCAACGACGCGAAGTTAATCGGGATCTATCGGAAAACGCTCTATCCCAGTTCACCCAAATCGGATCAGGTCATCCTCACTTGGGCAAACGACCCAGCCACAAGCCAGACCATCCAGTGGCGCACAGATGACACGGTCAACAAAAGCCAGATTCAATGGATTAAAAAANCGGAATACAACCGTTTTCGCCCGGCTGCACCAAAAATCATGGACGCCGTCACCGTNGAGATGGCAAATACAAACTACGTGAACGATCCCAAAACACATCGTCACACCGCAAACCTCACAGGCCTCGAACCGGGCACAACCTACCTTTACTCCGTGGGGCACGGCTCCGACGACAACTGGTCCGAGTTAGCTGAATTTAAAACCGCCCCCGGCAAAACCGAGCCATTTTCATTTGTTTACATGGGCGATGCGCAAAACGGGTTAGACCACTGGCGGACAATGGTCACCAGCGCATTTCGAAAACGCCCGAATGCCGCGTTTTACATCATGGCCGGCGACCTCGTCGACCGAGGCAACGACATCGATGACTGGGACAGTATGCTACACAACGCACGCGGTNTATACAANCAGCGCACACTCATCCCGGCCATCGGCAATCATGAAATTCAGGGGGGCCAACCTACCACCTACCTGCAACTATTCGATCTTCCGAAGAATGGCCCGGAAAAAGTCGAGCCCGAACGCTGCTACACCTTCAAGTACAGCAACGCAGAATTTTTCGTCCTCGACACTACGCTACCGGCAAACCAACAACACGNGTGGCTTGAGAAAGTCCTCAAGGCCAGCAAAGCGACCTGGAAGNTTGCCGTGTACCACCACCCCGCCTATTCCTCCGAACCGGCCCGCGATAACAAACAAGTTCGCGACCTATGGACTCCACTGTTTGACAAATATCATGTCGACTTGGCTCTGCAAGGACACGATCACGCCTACCTCCGCACCTTCCCGATGAAGAACCAAAAGAAAGTCGCCACCGCAAAAGAAGGCACCTACTACATCGTCTCCGTTTCCGGCACCAAGTTTTATGAGCAGGACAAACGCGACTACACCGAAGTCGGATTTACCAACACACCCACCTTTCAGATTCTCGACATCCTCATCGANGGCAACAAACTCATCTACAAAGCCTACGACGCCGAAGACAAAATCCGCGACGAGATCGTGATCGAAAAGTAACCCTGCCTGGCTAAGCGCAAATCCCAAAGGAGCGGANACATTNTTGTCNCTGCGTCTTTTTTACGGTGGCAAGAAGNACTCCTCTCCTTTTACTAACGGNTTTACTTTAGCCTCAACTTTCGAACGAAAGACCGGGAGGCTTACGGTCGCAAGCGGTNATCGCTGCCCGATGACAACAAAAAACTTGCGCCGCTTGNTNAAGCGGACGAGCCTCCTGTCTGCAAACNAATGGACAAGAGTCAAACAACGCGGCTTGGGTTCACTTTGATCGAACTGCTNGTGGTCATCGCGATTATCGCCATTCTCGCAGGGTTACTTCTCCCCGCCTTGGCCAAGGCCAAAAGTAAGGCTACCGGGGCTAAATGCTCCAGCAACCTCCGGCAGATGGGAATCGGCCTCATCGCTTTCGCTGACGACTTCGAACACTACCCGGTGGGGATTAATGGGAATCGCGGATCCTCTTGGATTTGGCCATCGCAAATCCGGCAATACCTCGGCGGAAAGACAGCCCAAAGCACTGAACTGTTCAAGTGCCCATCCGCGCCGGACAATGCCAACTGGGTGGTGAAATTTAGCGGTAACGCCCCGGCCGAAGACGGCTATCTCAAGGGCGAAGTTCGTCTGCGACCAGGTGGTGGCAGTTTCATGAGCTACGGCTACAACGTGTGGGGTGCTTGGGCCGGGATGGTGCCAAACCAAGGCATGGGCGTTTACAAGGGGCACGCTAACTGGGGCGAAACCAAGCCAAGCCAGGTGAAGGCTCCCAGCGAAATGATCGCGCTGGGGGATAGCAACTGGGATCTCAAACGCAAGGGTGACCGTAATTGGAGCGGATTCATCGGCATGTACGAGGAACGCCAATGGCCCCTGCCCTTGCATAGCGATCGGGCGGAAATCCTATTTGTCGACGGGCATGTGACGGCCGAAAAACGGATCGATCTCGCCGCTCAACTCAACAAGGATCAGGGACGAAAAGATTTCGCAGCACGCCGCTGGAACCTCGACAATACCCCACACCACAACCGCCGCTAGCCCGCTTGAACAAGCGCAAAAATCCAATGGAGAGGGGACATTTCTATCCCCGTAAAGGCGTTCTGAAAAAAAGGGGAACAAAATGNCCCCTNAAATCCCTNCGNTTCTCACACTCCCAAAACCGGGAATNGAGAATCGNGAGTCGGATTAATTTANGAGAGTTGATCCCGAACNCGCTCNAGCAANGCCTTGGTTAGTTTNACNCCTTCGTACGCATCCACCTTGTTGCCNTCGNACTCGACNCCAACGTAGCCACGATAACCATNNTCCAGCACGATTTTCATCATGCGCAGATAATCGGTCTTCGTNTCGTNNCCATCGGCATCGAATTCGTGNGACTTGGCGCTGACCGCTTTGGCATACGGCATCAANTCTTTCACCCCCTTGTAGCGATCGTACATTTTTCCGCCGCCCACGTGAAAGTTGCCGAAGTCCGGAAGTGTGCCGCAATTCTTCATGTTGACCAACTTCATCACGCCGGCCAACCAAGCGCCGTTGGAGGACAATCCNCCGTGGTTTTCCACGATCACATTCAGTCCCAGCTTGGCACCGTAGCCGGCCAGTTGACTCAAGCCATCTGCAGCCAGTTTTTGTTTTTCCTCGAATGAGCCGTTGCCGGTTGTGCCGGCGTTCACGCGNATGGAGTGGCAACCNAGAAATTTGGCNGCGTCCGCCCACTTNTGNTGGTTGGCCACCGTTTTCGCCCGCTCGGNCGAGTCGGCATGNCCCAATTGGCCTTCGCCGTCGACCATGATCAGCAAACTTTTCACGCCGTGATCTGCCGCTCGTTTTTTCAAGTCGCCCAAATACGCCACGTCCTGTGCCTTGGTTTTGAAAAACTGGTTCACGTACTCAATGGCACCGATGTCGAACTCCTCACGAGAGACCTTGGCGAAGTCTAGCGCGTCAATCTTGCCGCCAAAAAACTGACGATTCAGCGACCACTGAGCCAGCGAGATATCATACAGCTTACGCCCACCGCTCAATGTTTTGCATCCGGTCAACCCGGCCACACCCATCGCGCCCACCGCCAAGGAGGCGCTCTTCAAAAACTCACGTCTGTTTGTTTGTTTAGTTATCATATCAAAATTGAATGGTTATTCTGCGTTATCCGCCTTGTTTTCCTCACGGTATTTATCCCAAAACGAAACGGCAAAAACGACCGTCACTACAAGTGCCATGAGGCACGGAAACATCCAGAAAGTTTTCCAGTTCACCATCGCATCGGCGACAATGGTGCCGGTGGCTTCTGGTTTTTCGGAAAGGAACATCTTCCCGAACGACTCCCAAAAACCGAACGTCGGCGTTTCAATCGTCGCTGCCAATGCATCCGAACTTTGTTTTACTGCATCAAATTTGATGGCGGCGATCATATAACCGAAATACATGCCGACACCCTGTGTGAAAAATACTAANAAAGATTGCGCCTGACTTCGCACCTCCTTGGGGGCCTTGTTGTCGGTGTACATGAAACCGGTCACGAAGAAGAAATCATAACAGATGCCGTGAAGCACAACACCAANCATGATCATCCAAACTACCTGATCCGGAGCCCCGTAGGCGAAAAGTGCGTAACGAGCTACCCAGGCGAGCATCCCGATCAGTATCATTACTTTGACNCCTAGTTTTCGNAAGAAAAATGGCACCAAAAGCATGAACACAATCTCAGACATTTGCCCCAGAGCCATCGTTGATGCAGGTGCCTGAAAGCCAATCTGCGGAAGGTAGACTGACGTGTATGCGAAGTAATATGCCAGCGGCACGCAGATTGCAGCCGAGCAAAGGATGAAAATCAGGAACGGCACGTTGCCGAGCATTTTGAAAGCATCGACCATGAGGAGCGTTTCAAAATTTACCGGCTTATCCTTGGCCGGTGGCGGAGTCGCGGGCATAAAAAAACATAGTGCACCCAACACCAAACCGGAGACACCTCCAATAATGAAAATATTGGGACTACTCGACAAGCCCATACCNCCNACAACCAAGCCGGCCACGATCCAACCGATAGTTCCCCAGACCCGTAGTGCCGGAAACTTGCTTCGATCATCAATATTAGTGAAGGCGACTGTGTTGCTTAGAGCCAACGTCGGCATATAGCAGAGCATATGTCCGAGAATCACCCAACTCAGCACACCATCTTTTCCNGAAGCGATCAANGAAGGCGCAAGCAGCAACAGACCCCCTCCCAACAAATGNAGAACGCCCATAGTTTTTTCACAGTTAAAAAAACGGTCGGTTATAACACCCAAAAACAACGGGGCTATGATTGCTGCTAGAGGAACCGCTCCGTAGGCGTCTCCAATAATGTCACTCAGGCCGTTTGTAGANAGAGCTAAGCCGAGAGTTGTAAACCATGCTCCCCAGACAAAAAACTGGAGAAACATCATGATGGATAGCTTGATGCGAATGGTTGAATTCATATCGTGAAATCGGGTTTGGTTAATTGCCGCTTGGCCTGATGTAATGCTAAGCCAAGCGGAAANCGACACCTTAGCCATTGGCCAAGCGGGCGACAAGAAATCCTTTNATGACAGTCTTTAGCCTGAGGGATATCGAATTGCGACGCGAATTACCAATTGCCTTGAGTCGCGATTGACCAAGCGATACTTTGCCCGCGTCAGGGCCCACGGAGTGCGGACTTACGAACCCCGCCAGGGCCGGAAGGCAGCAACGGCAGTTTGCTTCGTATTTGCCGTGGTCACCCTGGCATTCTCTTTTCTCCCCCTAAGCTTGCTCCCTGCCAAGAGCGGTTGTTACGTTTCGGCCGTGAACCTGACTACTTTCATACGCAATACTTTTGTCTCTNTCACATTATTCGCGTTGGCCAAGCCNATNAGTANCCATGCGGCCGATAAGCCCAACATTCTGATAATCCTCGTCGATGATCTTGGCTACGGCGATTTGTCCTGCTANGGGGCCAAGGATTTGAAATCACCACACCTNGACGCCTTGATGGCAGACGGGATGCGCTTCGATTCATTTTACGCGAACTGCNCTGTCTGTAGTCCGACGCGTGCAGCGTTGTTGAGCGGCACCTACCCAGACATTGCCGGTGTGCCGGGGGTCATCCGCACTCACCCGCAAAACAACTGGGGCTGGTTGTCACAAGACGTCACGCTTTTGCCGGAAGTGTTGAAGGGTGCCGGTTATCATACATCGATCATCGGCAAATGGCACCTTGGCCTCGAGGAACCCAACACGCCGAACGGGCGTGGTTTCGATTTTTTCAAGGGCTTCCTGTGCGACATGATCGATGACTACTACAAGCACCGCCGTCACGGCATTAATTATTTCCGCGAAAACCGCAAGGAGATCGACCCGCCGGGCCACGCCACCGACCTCATNACCGAATGGGGTGTCGACTACGTCAACGATCGCAAAGAAAAAGACGAGCCNTTTTTCATGTACCTTTCCTACAACGCGCCACACACACCGATCCAACCACCGCAGGATTGGTTCGAAAAAGTGAAGGCCCGCGAGCCGGGCATCAGCGACAAACGCGCCAAACTCGTTGCTCTTATTGAGCACATGGACGACGGCATCGGCCAAGTGATTAAGGCACTCAAAAAGAACGGCCAATACGAGAATACACTATCCATTTTCAGTAGTGATAATGGTGGGCAGGTCAACGTAAGCGGGACCAACGGGAATCATCGCGGCGGAAAACAGGACATGTACGAGGGCGGACTAAAAGTGCCCACCTGCGCCGTTTGGCCGGGGAAAATCATGCCTCGCACTCGCAGCCATCTCGTTGGGATCACGATGGATTTGTATCCGACCGTTTGCAGTGCGGCCGGGGCGAAGGTGCCGGATTACGTCGAAGGTAAAAGCATACTCCCCACGATGCTCGGCAAAAAACAGTTGTTCGACCGAGACCTTGTTTTCGTTCGGCGCGAAGGTGGTTTTCGCTACAACGGACAGGACTACCACGCCTTCCGTCGCGGCGANTGGAAGTTGGTCCACAACTCACCGTTCGAACCCTATGAATTATACAACCTGAAAACCGACCCGCTGGANTCGAAAAACCTCTCCAACTCCAACCGCAAAAAATTCAATGAGCTGGCCACCGCTCTGCGCCTCCACTATCAACGTGCCGGTAAAACCCCGTGGCAAAAACCNGCCAAATAACCTCACTNGGCCAAGAGAACGAACCNAAATGAAACAACTGCTCTCTCTCGCCCTCTCGCTTGGCTTTGTTGCGCTTGGCCAAGCGGCAGAGGACCGGCCCGGAGCCTTGGCCAAGCGCCAGAATGGCGTACCAATGGGTAAGGTCGTACAAGCCAAGTGGACGGACTCCAAACATTATCCCGGTACGGAGCGAGACTACTGGGTTTACATCCCTGTACAGCACGACGGCAAGCGACTGGCAAACCTTATGGTGTTTCAGGACGGCGGCGGCTTCNTGCGCGAGAATGGCCACACCCGTGTGCCAATCGTTTTTGACAATCTAATTCACCGCGGCGAACTTCCGGTTACCGTNGGGTTATTTGTNAATCCAGGGGTTGTCCCGNCCGCCGAACCNNGNAATCAACCCCGCCGCAATCGGGCCTTCGAGTACGACACGGTCGATAGCCAATATGCCAGTTTCCTCATCGATGAATTGCTACCGCACGTCGTCAAAAAGCACGATTTAAAACTCACCAGCAAACCCTNCGGGCGGGCTATTTGCGGNAACAGTTCGGGGGGAATTGCTGCGTTCACTGCCGCTTGGTTTCGGCCTGATTTTTTTGGCGGCGTGATCAGCCATATCGGTAGTTTCACCAACATCCGCGGTGGCTTTGTGTACCCCGCGTTAATCCGTAAAACGGAGAAGAAAAACATTCGCATTCTGTTGCAGGAAGGCCGGCGGGATCTTGANAACCTCCACGGACATTGGCCGCTTTCGAATCAGCAGATGGCCAAGGCGCTGGAGTTTAAGGCGTATGATTACAAAATGCTGTGGGGCGACGGCGGACACAGCNGACGCCATGGCGGTGCAATATTCCCAGAATCCGCCAAGTGGATTTTCAGCAAACAGTCGCCCAAGAAACNACAGNCNGAAAAAGCTGAGCCNGTCATCCCGGAATATGAGTTTACCGCTGACTCAAAGCGTCAGGACGGCGTCCCTCGCGGCAAGGTCACCAAGCACATACTCGAGAGCCGCATATTCGAAGGGACACGCCGTGAGTATCACGTTTACGTGCCGGCTCAATACGACGAGAGCAAACCNTCGAGCGTGATGATTTTTCAAGACGGCCACGCCTACGTGAAGGAAGACGGCGACGTTCGAGCACCGATCGTGTTTGACAACCTCATCCACAAAGGCGAGATGCCGGTGACCATCGGGATCTTCGTCAACCCCGGCCACAAAGGTAATGCNTTCCCNGAAAGTCGTTGGCGAGCAAACAATCGCAGTTACGAATACGACTCACTCGGAGACCANTACACGCGCTTTCTCCTTGAAGAACTTCTCCCCGCTGTTNGCAAACATTACAACCTATCGGACAAGGCCGAAGATCGTGCGATCTGTGGCGCAAGCAGCGGAGGCATCTGCGCCTTCACTGCCGCATGGGAACGACCTGACGCGTTTGGCAAGGTCTACAGCATGATCGGCAGCTTTACTAACATCCGAGGCGGAAACATTTATCCAAGCTGGATACGCAAGACTGCCCCAAAGCCGATCAAAGTCTTCCTTGAAGGCGGCGAAAACGACCTCAACAACTCACACGGCGACTGGCCGCTAGGTAATCTTCAAATGGCTGCCGCCCTCAAGCACATGAACTGGGACTACCGTTTCGTCTACGGCAAAGGCAAACACAACCTCCGCCACGGCGGCACNCTCCTCCCCGAAGCCCTCCGCTGGCTTTGGAATGGAGAGAAATAGAGGACATGTCATGAAACGATTTTTTACCATTTTAACATTCGCGGTATTCGCTAACATTGTCTCAGCCCAAGACATGCCTCTCTCGCAGGTGTTGATTCCCGGCGAGGATTGGCAACTTGTATCGGCCCGAAACGGGTTTACCGATGCGCCGACGGCTGATGATCAGGGTAATTTTTATTTCTCNGATATGCACAGCGAACACGGGTTGATGAAAATCATCCCTGCCATCAAGGTCAGTTATTATCTCGAGGGAGCCACCGGCATCAGCGGCATGAAATTTGGCCCGGATGGCAAACTCTATGCCTGTCGTGCCAAGGCCCGAGAGGTCGTCGCGATCGACCCGAAAACCAGCGAGATGACTGTGCTCGCTAAGGACGTTCGACCAAACGACCTCGTCGTCACGCATAAAGGCTATCTTTACTTCACCGAGACCCCGAAAAAACANGTAACATTCATCAACACCAAAACTGGCGAAATCAAAGTCGCCGACCAAGGCATCAACGGGCCGAACGGAATTTGCCTCTCCCCCGACCAAGGCACGCTCGTGGTTTCGGATTACCGAGGCAAACACTGCTGGGCATTTCGCATCGAACCGGATGGGTCGCTCAAATTCAAACAGCCATACATGACNATGCGCCGCAAACCGGATCCGACCAAGCGAGACACACTTCCGCAGTTCCAGCCGTCGTGCAAAGGCGACGGCATGATCACCGACGCCTACGGGCGCTACTACGTCGCCACGGAATTNGGTGTGCAATATTTCGATCCTGCCGGTCGAATCAGCGGCGTGATTCCAGGCCCATTTGATATTAAAGGGATAACCAGCGTGGCCTTTGCCGGACANAATTTGGAGTACCTTTACATCACCTGCTTCGATAAAATCTACCGGTTGAAAACCAAAACCCGAGGCGTCCTCTACCAAATAGGGCCGCAGAACTACCCTCCCAAGCTCAAGAAATAAACCAAGCGCTTGGCCGAGCAGCATCGAAAGAAGGCTGACTGGTCAACGGCTTAAATTCTCGGCAGAATAANCGCNATGTTCAANNGACTCTTTACCTCGCTTGCGCTGACCGTTTCTGTNTCCGGCGTGTTGGGGGCCAAGCCAAACGTCATCCTCGTGATGGCCGACGATCAGGGCTGGGGGCAGACTGGCTACAAAAACCATCCCGCTCTCAAAACACCGCACCTCGATGCGATGGCAGCCAACGGCCTGCGATTCGATCGCTTCTATGCCGGTGGCCCGGTCTGCTCNCCTACGCGCGCAACGGTATTGACCGGACGCACCCACGACCGAACCGGAGTGTTCGATCACGGCTACGCCTTACGCCTGCAGGAAAAGACGCTTGGCCAAGCGATGAAAAACGCCGGCTACGCGACGGGGCATTTCGGCAAGTGGCATCTCAATGGACTACGCGGGCCNGGCGCGCCNATCTTCAAGGAAGACACACACCAACCTGGTGCGTTCGGTTTCGACGAATGGCTNTCGGTNACCAATTTTTTTGATCGNAANCCGATNATGAGTCGNAACGGANAAATNGAGGAACACNCNGGCGACTCCTCCGAGATNATCGTCGACGAGGCACTCAAGTTCATCCAGACCAAGACCTCCGCCAAGCAGCCGTTTTTCACNGTAATCTGGTATGGCACACCGCATGACCCTTGGGTGGCGGGCGAGGCCGACAAAAAAGCATTCACCCTGTTGAGCGAAAAAGCACAGGAACATTACGGTGAACTTGTCGCGATGGATCGAAGNATCGGCACCCTTCGTCAGGGATTACGTAAACTGGGCATCGCCAAAAACACGATCGTGTGGTTTTGCAGCGACAACGGGGGGTTGCCCCGTTTTGATCCACCCACCACAGGTGGGCTGCGAGGATTTAAGGGGTCGATGTATGAAGGCGGTCTGCGTGTGCCGGCGGTCATCGAGTGGCCGGCTGGCATCCCGACGTCTCGCATCACTCGATATCCCGCCGGGGCCGTCGATATGTTCCCCACCTTGGCCGAGGTAGCNGGGCTCAAAAAGAAAAGCATGCTCAAACCTCAGGACGGGCAAAGCTTGGTTAAGCTATTTTCANAAGAGATCGGGCCGCGCAAAAAACCTCTCACGTTTCGAAGCCGAGGCCGGTTGGCCGTGATCGATAACGACCTTAAAATGATCGCCCAACCCAACGGAAACAAAACGCATTACGAACTTTACAACCTCAAAGACGACCAAGCCGAACAAACTAATCTGGCCGAAAAGGAGCCCAAGCTCGCCAAGCGATTGCGCCGAAAACTCAACGCACTCGACACCTCCGTGACGGCAAGTGTTGAAGGCCACGATTACCCGGAGAAAAAAATTACCGCACAACCGCCGCGAATCTTCTGGTGGGAGAGCGAAGTGTATCGCCCTTACTTTTCTGAATGGATCAAACGTCCGGAATACGAGTCGCGACTGAAACGGTTCCTCGGCCAACAAAAGAAAAAGAAACAGCCATGATCTTTCGAATCCTCTTCCTGCTCGCCTTGAGTTGCGGCTTGGCCAAGGGCGAATCGCAAAAACCGAACGTACTATTGATCGTCATCGACGACATGAACGACAGCATCTCCCTGCTCGATCCAAAGTCGCCCATCAAGACCCCAAACCTCGAGCGCTTGGCCAAGCGTGGGACGCTTTTCAGTAAGGCATACTGCATCTCTGCGGCCTGCAATCCGTCACGCGTCGCGACGCTCACCGGACTACGCCCCAGCACCAGCGGTGTGTACCGGAACAACNGCGACTGGCGCAAGGCACNGCCTAAACGTAAGACCATCATGCAGCAGTTTCAACGTGCCGGTTACGCCGTTCGCGGAGCGGGGAAAATTTTTCATCACAAGCTCGAAGGAGCCTTTCACGACAAGGCTTCATTCGACGACTTCCTCCCNATGGCGCCGCAAAACATGCCGGCGAAAAAACTCAACAACGCNCCGGAGTACGGGTCACGAAATACCGACTGGGGCATCTGGCCGAAAGACGAAAAAGACACNATCGATTTCCGTACGACTGAGTATTGCATTCGTAACCTGAAAAACCCGCCCAAGGACAAGCCTCTCTTTCTTGCGTGCGGCATCTTCAAACCGCATTCGCCCTTTTTTGCGCCACCCAAATATCACGAAGATCTTCCAAATATCCCAAAACCGACACGGCTCGAGAACGACTGGAGCGACCTCCCCTCCGGCGCGCAAACCCTAATGAAGCGCACGAAATGGTTCTGGCGAAGCATGAGCCAACTCGAACGAAAAACTCCCGGCTCNTATGCGGCNTTTATCGAAGCCTATGCCGCTTGCTGCCGTTTTGCTGANGCACANGTNGGTCGACTGCTCGACGCACTGGATAACAGTCCCATCGCCAAAAACACGATCGTCGTCCTCTGGTCCGACCACGGGTTNCACCTCGGGGAAAAAGATCACATCGAGAAGTTCGCACTNTGGGAAAAGNCCAATCACGTCCCGTTCATCATCTCCGCTCTGGGNGTGGCGAAGCCCGGCTCCGTATGCNAGACGCCGGNTGATCTGACGGTGCTATACCCCACCCTGCTGGAATTATGCGGCATCCAAACGAGCGACAAATGCGACGGGCNAAGCGCTGTTCCACTGCTCCGCGATCCCGGTTCTTTGTGGCCCTACCCGGCCATCAGCACTTACGGAAAAGGGAACCACACCATCCGAACCAAGCGCTGGCGCTACATCCGTTACGCCGACGGCTCGGAAGAGTTATACAACCACAACTACGATCCGAACGAATGGACCAATTTGGCCAAGCAACCTACCATGGTACCCACTCTTTCTAAACTCCGCGCCCGCATCGCGCTTGGCCAAGCGGCCGACGACGTCTCAGACCTCCGCCGGTAAGGCAGCTTGGATTCCTTTTTTAGTGGCAGCGCCGTCGCGGTTCGCTACGCTTCAGCGCATGAGAGCTTCTATCCTGTTTTTAATTTCCGTCCTTTTTCATTTCGCCCCGCTTGGCCAAGCGGAAGATGCAAAGCGAGAAAAGCTACCCCTCATTTTTGAGGAGGATTTTGAGAAAGGTCACAAACGCTGGGAGGTGACGGATGCCAAGAGTTGGACTTACCGAAAAGTCGATGGAAACCACGTCTTTGGTATTAATCGCCGAAACAGTGACTACAAACCAAAAGTCCGCAGCCCGTACCACATCGCACTTATCAAAGGGGTTGAAGTGACCGATTTTGAACTGACGTTTGACGTCAAAAGTACGAAGGACACGGGAGGGCATCGTGACTGCTGCGTTTTTTTTAACTGGCAGGATGCGGAGCATTTTTACTACTGCCACTTCGGCGCGAATCCCGACCCACACAGCGGACAGATCATGATCGTCAAGAACGCCCCACGCAAAGCCATGACTAAAAACAAAAACAAGACACCATGGAAAAACGAGACGTGGCACAA
>NZFR01000022.1 GCA_002689335.1 Verrucomicrobiales bacterium | reverse complement strand
CTTCGAAGAGTGGGACACGGATGACACCAAAGGCCCAGTCGTGGGAGTTGCAGAGGGATTCTGGGTATTACGCGAAACCGCGGCAAACTGGACTCGTTCGTTCAGCACCAGCGAATAATCGCTGAGTGATCAATAAATATTAATTTCTGGTAGTATACCAACCAAACCAAGAAAAATGAAAAAATTAGTAGCATTATTTGCATGCACGGTGATTGCGACTTCTGCGATTGCGCAGGGAACAATCAACTTCACCAACATGAAGCCAACAAAGCAGATCATTAATGACGCTGCTGGTGAAAAACTTGAAGGCGGATGGGCTCAGCTCTACGCAGGTACTTCTGCTGACGATCTTAAGGCAGTTGGCAGCCCGGTTGCTTTCTACGAAGGCACCAAGGCTGGTTACTTCAAGGGTGGTGTTGTGGATGTTGGATTCAAGGGCGCTGGCCACTTCCAAGTGAAAGCTTGGAAAGGTGCTGGATCCTTCGAAGCCGCTGCTGCGACCAATGGNGCAGAAACGGGTATGTCCAATGTTATCGGCCTNACACCTGGTGATTCTACCGCTAGCCCTCCGGGTCTCCCGGCTGACTTNGCTGGTTTGGAAGCTTTCAGCCTNACTGTNGTTCCCGAGCCGGGTACTATTGCGCTGGCTGTGTTGGGATTGGCGGCATTCTTTGTCCGTCGTCGCAAATAACTTAGTTGGTGTGTTCTCATTAAGCCGCCCGAGAGGGCGGCTTTTTTATTGGAGTAGTGAGGTCACGCAAACGAAATCAGAGCTACTTGCTTAAGCATAGCGCTGTGTCTATTTGGGAATAATCCTGACAGATTAAATCTGCCCCGGCTTCAGAAAGAGGAAGTGGCTGGAAAGTGTTGGGAATGGCAATGACCGTCATACCTGCGCTCTTCCCAGCTTTGATACCGTTAACTGTATCTTCGATAACACAACAACGTTCGGGCGTAACATCCAGCCTCTTGGCTGTCATCAGGAATATTTCAGGGGATGGCTTGGGTTCGGAGACATCTTCCGAGCTAACGATTGGGCCAAAGTAAGATCGGAGCGATTGCATGGCCAAGACTTCGTCGATCACTCGATGGATGGAGCCGGAAGCAAGTCCAAGCAGATATCGTTTGGCCAAGCGTTGAATCAGTGGAACAACCTCGTCAAAAAGCGGTTGAGTCTCACGCAACATCCGAACCAATCTAGCCTCACGCAACACAATCAGTTCTTCAATCGATTGGTTCGGATTATGTTGCTCAATAAACGCNTCCCAGACAACCCGATCCGAACGTCCATAGAAATCGGGAAAATGTATACCATGGTTTTCGCCGTAACCCAACTCATCCCAAACTTCGAGAAAGGAACGTTCGTGAAGAGGCTCGCTATCCACGATGACACCATCCATGTCAAAAATAACAGCTTCGATATGATCACTTTGCATTGAGTTTCTTTGGGTTAAAGGCCAAGAGCTCGGTTTTTGAGGCGCTTTAGCGTTTTCATCGTGCTGTTGGGATCGCGCCCAAATTGGTTATGTAACTTGGTGTATTCAGCGAACAGTTGGTCGTACACTTTTTTGTTTGTCGACTTTGGTCGAAAGATCTTCTTACGAACTTTTGCCATCTTGCGTGCCGCTTGAGTGATGTCGGTGTGCACTTCCGCTGCGACGGCGCTGTACATTGCCGCGCCAAGGGCACTGGCTTGGNCACTGGCTGCAACCTTGATCGGGCGTCCCGTGACGTCGGANTAAATTTGCAGCATGAGTGGATTTTTCGNAGCCAACCCACCGCAGGCAATCAGTTCGTCGATGGCAACCCCTTGGGACGTAAACGCTTCGATGATCTGTCTGGTGCCGAAGGCAGTTGCTTCGAGTAACGCTCGATAAATCTCATGGGGGCGTGTGGCCAAGGTTTGACCGAGTAGCAGCCCACTTAGATCGGCGTCGACCAAAACCGAGCGATTTCCATTCCACCAATCCAAAGCAAGNAAACCACTCTCCGCTGGCTGCAACTNGGCNGCTTGTTGTTCTAGGTACTGATAAATGTCCATTTTTNAGCGCTTGGCTGCTTGGCTCAACTCGGNTGGTATCCCGTTTTGGATATACCAAGCAAACACGTCTCCAACCCCGGATTGTCCGGCTTCATATCCCCAAAGGCCNGGAATGACNCCATCTTTAACGATACCGCAAACACCCTCGACCGGTTTTTCTCGTTTGGCGGCCAAAAGATGGCAAGTGCTGGTGCCCATGATCATCACCAGTTTTCCTGCTTCGGTAACGGTGCAGGCAGGGACCGCTGCGTGGGCGTCGATATTCGCAGCAGCCACTGGCGTCCCGGGCAGTAGTCCTGTTTTTTTGGCCATTTGTGCAGTTAAACCACCCGCATTACTACCCAAGGCGATAATGTCACTCTCCATTTTTTCGGGGATGACATTGGCCAATTTCGGATTGAGTGCCTTGAAAAAGGCTTGGGAAGGATAGGTCCATTCTCCTTTTTTCTTCGCATGGGAGACACGCATGGCTTTGAAGCCGGCGGCGGATAGGCAGCGTTTTTCCTGTCCTGTTAACTGCCAAACCAACCAGTCGCCCGCTTCGATAAATCGGTCGGCGGCGTCATAAACTTTGGGGGCTTCCCGAACGGTTTCGAGCAATTTCGAAAAGAACCACTCACTCGAGTATTTTCCACCGTAGGCANTGATGAAATCTTCCCCGCGCTTGGCTCCGATTTNGTTAATGTCGTTTGCTTCCGGCTGGGCGGCGTGGTGCTTCCAAAGTTTCACCCAGGAGTGNGGGTTGCTGCGCCATTTTTNTTTCGAACAGAGTGGTGTTCCGTCGGACAGGGTCGGGAGCATGGTGCAACTGGTGAAATCTGTGCCAATACCCAGCACCTGTTCCGGCTTGGCCTTGGCCAAGCGCATGACTTTTGGGATGGCCTTGGTGAGGACTGCTATATAATCAGCAGGATCCTGAAGTGCGGTGTGNGGCTTGAGTCGTTTTCGGCTGCCCGGGAGGGATTGTTCGATCACGGCGTGTTTGTACGGGTGGTCTGCCCACGCAACCTCCTCACCGGTATCGGCGTTCACAAGCAGGGCTCGACCGGAGAGTGTCCCGAAGTCGATGCCCAGAACGTAGCGAATTTCCTTTCGTCCTTTGGCCTTGGATTTCACGCCGCGGAGTGTGACAAAGCCGCTTGGGAGAGACAAGAGGGAGCTTGGCCAAGCGCACTTGAAACTGGCCAAGCGGTCAAGTGGCTGGTATGTCCTCCGGCGTATGTTCGGCGAAATCAGAAACACTCAGGGAGAAAAAATCGATTACTCGGTACATGCCGGGGAGTCACGATCGGACTTTGTCGCGATCATCGGCCACGGTGTGACCGGCAACAAGGATCGGCCGTTTGTAGTTGACTTGGCCGAAGGGCTTGAGGCGGCGGGGATTCCCACGTTGCGCATGTCGTTTACCGGTAACGGAGATTCGGAAGGACGGTTCTTGGATTGCACTATTACGAAGGAGGCGGAGGATCTGGGTAGCGTGATCGATGCCGTAGGCGATCGGAAAATATGTTACATCGGTCACAGCATGGGTGGAGCGGTTGGGGTGAAACGCACTAGCAGTGATTCCCGGATTGATGCATTGGTTTCGCTCGCAGGAATGGTGCATACGCAGGAGTTCGCACAGCGCGAGTTCGGGGAGGAAACACCGGACGAAGGGTGTATGTGGGAGGAGGAAAGTTGCCCGCTCTCGAGCACTTACATGAACGACATGGCGGCGTTGAACTCTCTTGCTGATTTGGGTGAACAAATCAACGTGCCGTGGTTATTGGTGCATGGTACAGAGGATGACGTGGTGCCGATTGTTGATTCGAGGGATATCTTGGCCAAGGCCACGAACAACCCGGAATTTTTTGAGATCGCCGGTGCTGATCACGTTTTCAGCGATGATGCCTTGTCGGTGATGGTTGGCAAAGTCGTGGAGTGGGTAAAAGCGCAGGCCNGTTAACGGCCACGCTTACCGAGTAACGCTGGCAAGGCCCAAAGGGCTGCTCCGAGTGCGGCACTGTAGGCGGCGGCGGAGAGCGAGCCGAAGTGGGAGACAGGCGGGAAACTCATCCACAAAAGCGAAAGCGAAAAGCCGATCAAAATCAGGCTGGTGCAAAGGATCGCCGGCCCCTTTGCCTCCAGAGCCAAAGCCAAGGCTNCGTTTTCGGTGACGCCNTCACGCTTCGCGTTGAGCCAGTGTGTGATCAAATGAACGGCATCGTCGATCCCNATACCCAGTGCCAGAGCACCGACCATGACTGTTACAGAATTCAGTGGCACTTGAACCAACGCGCCGATGATGGCGAGCACCGCGACTGGTGCGAGTCCNGTAATNANGGCGATCGAAGCGAAGNGAAGCGATCGCCATAGAAATGCCATCACCGCGAACATCGCAGCCAATGTGATTCCGACGCTGCCAAGTTGCGCGTTGACGATATCCCGATCAGCTTTGAGCACGGTATGTAATCCTGCTTGAGCAGAAACGGTGACGTTTTCCGGCATGATCTCGCCGGCCTTGGCTTCGATGGATTCCAACAACGCGACNAATTCCCCGCTGGGCATATCGGTCGTCCGNAGCACTAGATTCGCTGTCTGCTGCGACTCGTCGCTAAGAGCTTGGAGGAACGGATATTTCATCGCCTTCAACGCGAGGATAAAAATGTTCAGCGTTAGCGGGCTGGAAGGCAAAGTCAGCTTGCCGGAGTCGTCGCCGATCCAGACGCTGTTCATCATGGCAATCAGCGAGGCGTACGAGTAAGTACTGCTAAATTTTCTAGTGGCTTCTGCAAAATTCTGCACCTCCTGTAGCTTCCGTAAAAAATTAAGGTTGTTGATGCCGCTTGGCTTATCTGTTTCGAAATCCATTTGCACGACGTTGATACCGCCCATTCGCTCATCTATCATCTCGGCTATTTGTCGTGTGTGACTATCCGGCGAAAGAAAATGGATGGCACGAATGTCAACGTTCAGCCGTTGTGCGGCAAAAAAACCGAGGATAAAAATCAGGAGAGCAAAGGCGACAGTAATCCAGCGATAAGTGATAGCCGCTTGACCAAGCGATGCGAAAAGAGGATTGGCGATCCTGTTATTCCGATTTGTGACCTTGGTCTGGAGCGCGCTTGGCCAAGCGGCGCAGCCCAGACGGATCAGTGACAGGCCGGGGCCAAAACACCAGATGAAAATGGTGGCGATCCCCAACGACCCGGCGAGACCAAAATTACGAACTTGGGATACCTCGCAGATCCCCAGTGAAACCAGCCCAATCGCGGTCGTGATAGCTGCGAAAAGACTGGGGCGAAACACCGTTTTGAGCATGGATCCAAATCGCTCATCGAGGGGCAACTCGGGATCAGTTTTCCGCAGCGCCGTGAGTTGGTGGGTGAGCAGCGTGAGATTGATCGAAGCGAGCAGAGGCAGCAACAAAATGTTGAAGGGCGTTAACGAAAAGCCAGCTAAGCGGAGCAGTCCCGGCAGGGTCCCGGCCAACAGTGCTTCACTCGTAAGAAGTAAAATCAAACAGGGGATCGAGCGAAACGTCAGCGCTACGATGAGTAAAATGCACAGGCCGGTGGTTGGTAAAACGAATTTGAGATCATGAACAAAAGCGCTACTAAGTTCCTCGGCGATAAACGGGAGCGCGATGACTTTGACCTTAAACTCAGGCGTGTTAAATGGTGAAAGTATATTTTCCGTTTCGCTGCGGAACGCCTCACGTAATACCGACGTGCTCAGGTCTCGTTTGTAAGTTGCGGTGATGAGTGTGATTTTTCCATCCGGCGAAACCATGATGTTTCGTACCAGCGGATGTGTGACGGAGAAATCACGGATAGTGCTGATCTGTTCTCCTGTTAACTCACCGCTTGGCACAAAAGGCACCATCGAAAACGAGAGCCCTTTCCGAACAGGCTTGTACGAATGTGTCAGGCTTTTGACGTCGACGAGGCCGTCCTGAGCGGTGATCGCGTCACTGAGTTTTCGAATATGATCGAACCCTTCGGGAGTGAAAAGTTGGTCACTCTCGATACTAATCACCAGTGCGGTGTCGTCGTTTAAAAAAGAAGAGACCCGCTCGTATGTCTCGAGGTGTCGCCGGTCAGATTCAAGCAACGTCATCGGGTCGGCGTCGATGCTGACCTTGCTGCTTTGCCAAATTAGCCCGCCAACGAGAACGAGGAATGCACAGAACAAAAATCCCGGAAACCGAACGAAAGGGTTCCGGGAAGTGCTCATACCGATCTGCGGTATTGCGGGATTATTTCAGCCACCCGGGTACGCTTTCACTTGCCCAGAGTTGCTTCAGCGTCTGGCGCTTTCGGACAACTTCGGCGCGGTTGCCTTTTACCAGCACCTCNGCAGGGAACGCCCGGGTGTTGTAGTTCGACGCCATCACGAATCCATACGCTCCGGCGCTCAGCAGTGCCAAGTGGTCGCCTTCGGCGACTTTTGGTAGCATCCGATTTTTGCAAAAGTAATCTCCGGATTCACAGATCGGCCCAACCACATCGGATGAAATCTGGGTTTTTTTCAGATGATCACCCGTTTTTTGAGCGAGCGGAACGATTTGGTGGTAGCTGTCGTACAAGGCTGGTCGTGCGAGATCGTTCATCGCGGCATCCACGATCACAAAATTCTTCACGCCGGTCTGTTTCACGAACTCGACACGCGTGACGAGGATGCCGCTGTTGCCAGCGATGAATCGCCCGGGCTCGATCAGCACCTTCAGGCCCAGCGGTTTGAGTAGCGGGATGAGCTTCGCAGCGTACTTCGCGGGAGTGAGCAGGTTTTTGCGCTTGGGCGAANGCCACCACTTGGCCTCGCCGCTTTCGAGTGCGGGATCGTAAACGATTCCAAGTCCGCCACCGATGCTAAAAAACTCGATGCCGTACTTNTCGGCCAAGCGCTTGGCCAAGGGGATCACTTTTTTGACGGCCTTTTCGAACGGCCCCACTTCAGTGAGTTGCGAGCCGATATGCATTTGCAATCCCCGGATGTGCAGGTTTTTCAACTTTGCAGCTCGCTCGTAAACCGCTTCGACCTCCTCAAATGCGATTCCGAATTTATTCTCGTAAGTGCCAGTGGTGATCTTGGCGTGCGTTTTTGCATCGACGTTCGGGTTAACCCGTACGGCGATGGGTGCCATCTTTTTCAGCCGACGAGCCACCTTGTTGATACGCACCAGTTCCGGTTCGCTCTCGGCGTTAAATGCGTAAATACCCTTCTTGAGTGCGAGTTCGATCTCCTCTTCCGTTTTGCCAACCCCGGCGAAAACACATTTGGAGGGGTCGCCTCCGGCAGCGATAATCCGTTGCAGTTCACCACCGCTGACAAGATCAAATCCGCTACCGGCGTTGGCTAACGTGCGAAGCACNCCAAGATTGGAATTCGCTTTTGCGGCAAAACATACCGTGTGGTCCAGNGGCGCAAGCGCCTCGTCGAGTTGTTGAAAATTGCGTGTGAGTGTGGCTTGCGAATAAATGAAAAGCGGCGAACCGTGCTTCTTCACTAACGAAGCAACCGAGACGTTTTCGCAGTACAATTTCCCACGCTTGAAGATGAAATCATGCATCGCGCGGCANTATGCCAAACCCCCGCAGCCGATTGAAGAAAATCTATTTCGAATTANTCNGCTTGGCCAAGGGCTAGGTTGGCGAAGTCGTTTAATGTGTCNGCGATGGCGTAGGGGTGGTGCGCTTGGCCAAGCTGCGATTCGTGCTCGCGGCCGTAGCCTGTGCGAACGAGTACGCTCAACTTAACCCCTGCGTTGATCCCACACTCGACGTCGATTGCCTTGTCGCCGACCATGTAGCTTGCGCTGAGGTCGATGCCGAATTCGTCCCGAGCATCGAATATCATTTGAGGTGAAGGCTTGCGATTGCGGCTCGGTTGGTCGGGGGCCTCAGGGGCGAAGTAGATTTTTTTAAATGTCACCTCGAACTTGGAGAATTCTGCGCAGACTCGTTCGTTGGTGGCGTGCATTTGGGCTTCGGTAAAATAGCCACGCCCAATCCCGGCTTGGTTTGTGACGATAAATAATTCGAAGCCACCGTTGGCCAAGCGCTGCACGGCTTCGCCTGCACCGGGGATTAGTTCGACTTTTTCCGGTTCATGGAGATAGCCGGTTTCTAAGATGAGAGTGCCGTCGCGGTCGAGGAAGATAGCCGGTTTTCCGCCAGTCATCGCAGGTTAAAAGCTGGCGAGAAGTTCTTTGGGTGTCACGGTGGCGGTTCCGAGTTTTCCGACGACGACACCGGCGGCGTGATTGGCAAGCATGGCCGCCTCGTTGGGGGCGGCTCCAGCGGCGATTGCGAGCGTGAAGGTTCCGATAACCGTGTCGCCCGCACCGGAGACGTCGAATACTTCCCGGGCTAGGGTGGGGATGTGGAACGGTTTTTTGTCTGGCTCGCAGACGAGCATGCCGAGTTCGCCAAGCGTGATCAGCAGGACGTTTAGTTCAAGTGTCCCTAGGAGTTGTTTGGCGGCACGCATGAGGTTTTTGTCTTTCAGCGGTTGTGTGTGTCGGGAGGTATCGCTGATGCCTGCGAGTTCGAAGGCCTCTTTCCGGTTTGGAGTGATGAGGGAAAGATCCCGAAGGTCAAGTGAATGAATTGGCTTCGGATCAAGGCTCAGCCAAGCGTTGTGCCTTCGGCCAAGGGCTTTCAGTTCATCGAGGAAATTCTGTGTGATGACGCCCTTGCCATAGTCGCCGATTATGAGGGCGTTGGCCTCGGCCAAGCCGTTTGCGATCGACTTGGCCAAGCGCTTGGCCAAGCGCGGCTCGACGTCGTTGCGTGTTTCGCGGTCAACCCGGACGACCTGTTGCCGCTGGGCGATGATTCGTGTTTTGCAACTCGTTTGACGCGAAGCGTCGGTGATTAACGGTTGGCAGCCTACGCCGTCTGTTTTGAGAAGTTCGCGAAGTGTTTTTGCCGCATCATCCCGGCCGATAACGCTGTGCATTTGTGCCTGGCAGCCAAGTGCTGTGAGGTTGCGGGCGACATTTGCCGCACCGCCGGCCATGAAACTCTCGCGTTTGAAATTGACGATCGGCACCGGTGCTTCCGGAGAGATTCGGTCGACGTCGCCCCAGATGAATTGGTCGAGCATCGCATCGCCGGTCACCAACACGGTTCGCTTGGCCGCAGCGTTGAGGATGCTGCTGGCGCGTTGCCGGGATAATGTTTTTTTCTCAGCCATCTGCCTGATGTGCCGGTTCGGCCTCAAGGAAACCGGTAAGCGGACTGGTCGGACTGGCANTACCAAGTTGCTGTCCGAGGCCGATTTCGTACGCCGCTCGACCGGCTTCGACGGCAGCTTTGAAAGCAAGTCCCATGCGAGACGGGTCGTCTGCGATGGCGATGGCGGTGTTGACGAGCACGGCGTCTGCGCCCATTTCCATCGCCTCGGCGGCGTGACTGGGAGAGCCGATTCCAGCGTCGACAACGACCGGGACGNTAGCCTGCTCGATGATAATGCGAATTTGTTCTCGAGTTTCGATACCTCGATTTGAGCCGATGGGTGCCCCGAGTGGCATAACCGTGGCGGTGCCGACGTCTTGCAACCGTTTGGCCAAAACCGGATCGGCGTTGATGTANGGCAGCACGGTGAAGCCTTCAGCGACNAGGGTTTTCGCGGCTTCGAATGTTTCGACCGGATCGGGCAACAGATAGCGGGGATCGGGGTGGATCTCGAGTTTGACCCACTTGGGCAAGCCCGCAGCGGCGGCGAGTCTGGCAAGCCGAACTGCTTCGTCGGCATTCATCGCGCCGCTCGTGTTGGGCAAAATGAGATATAGATCGGGGTCGATGAATTCGAGGATATTGGCGTANGGATCGTTGCCGCCNGATAGATCCGCCCGACGCAGAGCNACGGTCACGATTTGAGTGCCGCTGGCAGCGAGGGCGTTGCTCATCGCTTCGTTCGATGAAAATTTCCCTGTGCCGAGCAGCAGCCGGGAGCCGAACGTACGATCTGCGATGGAGAGTGGCGCGGTTTCCAGCGACATCGGNGAAAAATTAATCGAGCCCAAAGCTGATGTCGAGATGGCCGACTACTTATCTTTCGTTTTGTCGGGGCGCGGGCGNGGGCCGAAGATGGCAGTGCCGACGCGGACGATGGTGGCGCCCTCCTCAATGGCGACTTCGAAGTCGCCGCTCATGCCCATGCTGAGGTGGGGGAGGGGNGCTCCGAGAATCTGCTCGCATTCCTCTTTNATTTCNCGNAGNCGCCGNAAAACGGGGCGCACTTTTTCCGGCTCNGGCGCCCATGGGGCGATGGTCATCAGGCCGTGAATTTCCAGTCGAGGCAGNTCATTGATGGCATCGAGAAACTCGAGTACTTCGCCCGGCGTGAAACCGTNTTTGCTGGCTTCNCCCGCGACGTTCACCTCGAGNAANACCGGCATGTCTTTGGCAGCGTTGTGAGCGTGTTTGTTGATTTCCTCAGCGATCGACATCCGGTCGACGCTTTGGATCATGTTGAAAAAACGAACAGCGTCGCGGCATTTGTTGGACTGCAGATGGCCGATGAGATGCCACTCAAGATTTCCCGGGCAGGCTGAGATTTTGAGTTTGGCTTCCTGTATTCGGTTCTCTCCGAACACGCGGCAGTTGTGATACGTCAGTTCCCGGACGGCATCGGCGGTGTGGTTTTTTGAGACAGGCAAAAGCATCACCTCGGTCGGGTTGCGTCCGGCGGTTTCACAGGCAATGTGAATCCGGTCGCGAATCTGCTGCAATCGCTCGTCCAATTCCATATGCGCGATTTAGCCACAGGGCGGGGCATGGCGGCAAGGGTGCTTGGGTTCGGCGGGTTTTGGCGCTTGCCTCGGGCAGAGTGGCACTCGCAGGATGCGGTGCATGGCACGCAGCTATTGGTTGGTCAAACAGGAACCGGAAGCCTATTCGTGGGAAGACTTCGTTAAAGAGGGCGAGACGTACTGGGATGGGGTGCGCAACTATCAGGCCCGAAATAATCTTCAAGCGATGAAGAAGGGCGACCTCGTTTTCTTCTACCACAGCGTGAGCGACAAGGAAGTTGTCGGCGTTGCAAAGGTGACCAAGGAGCATTATCCCGACCCGACGGCCAAGGATGGCGATTGGTCGGTCGTAGATCTTGTGGCGGCCAAGCCGATAAAAAAGCCGGTGAGCTTGGCTCAGATCAAGGCCGAGAAATCGCTCGAGAATATTGCGTTGATTAAGCAGTCGAGGCTTTCGGTTATGCCGATTACGGAACCGGAGTTTCGCCGAATCCTTGAGTTGGGGGAAACCAAGATGCGCTGACTAAACCAAGCGCTTGGCTAAGCGCAAAAAAACCGGGCCAACAGATTGGCCCGGGGTCGATTTCTATCTGATCTGACTGATGTTAGTCTTGCAGTTCGCCTTCTGCGAAGAAACGCTTCAGTTCCGCTTGGCCGTTTTCGACCGAGTCGGAGGCGTGAACCACGTTTCGCATTTTGTCCTGCCCAAAGTCGCCACGGATGGTGCCTTTGTCGGCGATGGTGGAGTCGGTCGGGCCGACCATGTCGCGCACTCGGGTGATGGCGTTCTCGCCGCGCATGGCGATTGCCACCACGGGAGAGGACTGCATAAATCCCTGAATCTCAGGGAAAAAAGGCTTGTCGGCCAAGTGTGAGTAATGCTCGCGCAGGATTTCATCCGACAGACGCATCATCTTCACAGCGAATACGTCGAAGCCGGCTTCCTCGAAGCGCTTCAAAACCTCGCCGCATTTGCGGCCTTCAAGACAGTCAGGTTTTAACAAGACAAGTGTCTCTTCCATAAGCGCGGGAATCATGACCCTCAAGCGCTGTGTGAAAAGCGAAAAGTGAGGATTCCGCGATTTTTTCTGCTACGCCGAGTTGGTTTACGTCATGTGGGCGCCGGTGGCGTCGGTGTAGACGGCGTAGAGGCTTTGGCTGGCAGTCATGAAAAGGCGGTTGCGTTTGCGGCCACCGAAGCAGACGTTGGAGCAGATTTCCGGAAGGAGAATTTGGCCGATACGGTCGCCATTCGGAGCAAACACGTGTACCCCATCGTAGCCGTCGCCAACCCAGCCTGCGCTGGCCCAGATGTTGCCATCGACGTCGGCGCGGATACCATCGGCGTTTCCGGGTTTGTCGAATCCTTCGAGCTTCATCGAGGCGAACTCGCGACCTTTTTTCAGTTTCTCGCCGTCGACATCCCACACTTTGATGTTTTTCCCATCGCCGGTGTCGGAGACGTAGAGCTTGCTTAAATCCGGGGCGAAGCAGAGCCCGTTCGGCTTGTAAATTTCGTCGGCTACCTTGGTGATCGCACTCTTTTTTACGTCGATGCGGTAGATGGATTCCTTGAGGTGCAGCGGGCCCCGGTTGCCTTCGTAATTCCACATGCTGCCGTAACCCGGATCAGTGAACCAAATCGAGCCATCGCCTTTGTGTACGACGGCGTCGTTCGGGGCATTAAACGGTTTCCCGTCAAAACTCGATGCGAGAATGGTTTCGGTTCCGTCATATTCGTAGCGCACGACACGCCTGTGTTTGTGTTGGCAGGAAATCTGGCGACCCTGATAGTCGAACGTGTTGCCGTTGCTGTTCCCGCTGGGTTTGCGG
>NZFR01000021.1 GCA_002689335.1 Verrucomicrobiales bacterium | reverse complement strand
CCCGGGCCACGCCCACCTGGACCACCCGGGCCACGCCCACCTGGACCACCCGGGCCACGCCCACCAAATCGTTGACCACCGGGACCGCCCGGGCCACGGCCGCCAAATCGTTGACCTCCTTGGCCACGGACTTGACCGCCCTGTTGCGCTTGGCCACCGGCATTCGAAGCGGGTGCCGCTTGTGCCTGCCCCTCGGGCTTGGCCGCCTCCGGAGCGGCTTCGTTGGCCGCAGCGTTCTCGTTTTGATTCGGTTCTTCTGCCACGGTTCTTCCTTAAATTTTCAATCCTGCCTCGCGAGCCGCATCAGCCAAGGCTTTGACTTTTCCATGATAACGGGCGCCATTGCGGTCGAACACCGCTGTTTCAATCCCCGCCGCCTTGGCTACCTCGCCGGCGAGTTTGCCGATCTGTGAGGCACTATCCACATTAGCGGCCAGTTTGTCGCGGTTCTCCACCGCCTTGCCTCGGCTCGAAACAGAGGCCACCGTGTGGCCGGCTTCGTCGTCGATAAACTGCACGTAGATGTTTTTGTTGCTCATCCGCACACTCATGCGCGGACGCTCGACGGTGCCAAGCACCTTCTTGCGAATACGCCACCGGCGGCGCTTCAGCAAATCTCTCTTTTTATCCGTTCTCATCTGTATTTGCCCCGGTTTTTGCCGCGGCGATCTAACGAAAAATTATTGTACGGTCTTACCTTCCTTGCGGCGCACTTGCTCGCCTGCATATTTGACACCCTTAGCCTTGTAGGGCTCGACCGGGTAGAACCCGCGCAACTCGGCAGCCACCATACCCACCTTTTGCTTGTCCGGGCCTTCGATGGTGACGCTCACGTCTTTCTCCACGGAAACTTTCACTTGATCCGGCAACACGTAGTTGATCGGATGCGAGTAACCAAGATTCATGGTCACCTTGTTGCCACTTACGGCGGCCTTGAAACCAACTCCGTTGATCTCGAGTTTTTTGACAAATCCTTCCGACACTCCCAACACCATGTTGTTGAGTAACGAGCGGCCCAAGCCATGCATGGCCTTGGCTTCGCGATCGTCCCCATCACGGGCGACGGTCAGCGTGCTCTCATCTTGTGAGACGGTGGTCCGCTTGGGCATTTCCATCTCCAGTTTGCCCTTGGGGCCCTCCACTGAGACGTGGTTATCAGCGATCGACACCTTGACCTTATTCGGCACCGCAATTGATTGATCTCCAATTCGTGACATCTCTTAATTCTCCTTACCAGACCTTGAACAACAACTCACCACCTACGTTTTGTCGTCGTGCGTCATCACCGGTCATCAGTCCCTGTGGGGTGCTCACCACGGCGATTCCCATACCGCCTAACACCATCGGAATCTCTTTGGATGAGGTATAACGCCTCAATCCAGGACGGCTGACGCGCTGCAGATCCGTAATAACACCCTTGCGCCCCTGAAATTTTAGGCCAATACGAAGCGTCCGTTTAACGTCGCCCTCGACATTAAAGGATTCTAGGTAACCCTCTTCTTTCAAAAGTTTGACGGCGCTCTCCTTAATTTTGGAGTGCGGCACTATGATCTCTGTCTTCAACGCCTGATTGGCGTTGCGGATGGAGGTTAATAAATCAGCGATTGGATCCATGTTTTCTTCCTACCAGCTTGCCTTAGTGACGCCGGGAATCATGCCGGTTCGCGCCATTTCACGGAACGTCAGGCGTGACACCCGAAACTTGCGAAAGTAGCCGTGACGACGACCGCTAATTTCACAACGGTTGACCAACCTAACTGGGCTGGCGTCGCGGGGTAACTGGGCCAGACCTTCATAGTCGGCGTTGGCCTTGAGTTCGGCCCGCTTCGCTGCGTACTTGGCCACCGTTTTGGCCTTGCGCTTGTTTCGCTCTATCCAGGCTTTCTTTGCCATATCGTTCTCTTATCGTTTGCCGTCGAACGGCATTCCAAATTCTTTTAACAACTCGTATGCGTCGTCGTCGTTCGCCGCNGTGGTGACAATGGTAATGTCCATGCCCTGCGTGCGTTTGACTTTGTCGACGTCGATTTCCGGGAANATCGTCTGGTCATCNATACCCAACGAGTAATTCCCCCNGCCGTCAAACCCCTNGGAGTTGACCCCGCGAAAGTCGCGGATTCGCGGCAGTGCAGCTGCCACNAAGCGATCNAAAAATTCGTACATCCCCTGACGACGCAGCGTGACACGGCAACCNGTATTCATGCCTTGNCGCAACTTGAAGTTCGCCACACTGATCTTGGCCTTGTTCAACGCCGNTTTGCGACCGGTGATGGTGGTCAAATCCTTGATGGCATCCTCAAGCACATCTTTGCCCANCTGCGGGCTGACCCCCATGTGCANGATGATCTTGTCGATCTTCGGCACTTGATGAACATTCTCGTACTTGTCCAAACCTTGCAGNTTGGTANGAATCTCNCCCTGATATTTTTCCTGTAGCCTCGGAATCATTCTTTTGTTTCAGTCGAAGTCTCGGCGGAATCTTCAGCAGCATCAGCGNGTGCTGTGGCCGCGTGGTTTTTCAGGTAACGCTCTTCTTGCATCACGTTGGACCAATGAATGGTGCCCTCACGNTCAATGATCTCGCCCTGAGGTTGATCCTGATTTTTGCGCACGTGCTTTTTGATCATGTTNAAACCCTCCACCACGATGCGTTCCGTCTTGGGGAAAACCTCNATCACCGTACCACTGTTGCCTCTCTCCTCACCGGAAAGGACATATACCGTGTCTCCCTTTTTGATGTGTCGTTTCTTGCCCATGATCAGATCACCTCTGGTGCCAGGGAGACGATCTTCATGAATCGCTTTTCCCGGAGTTCGCGGGCCACCGGCCCAAAAATACGTGTTCCCCGTGGATTGCCCTCGGGATCGACGATCACGATGGCATTGGAGTCGAACCGCAGCACGGAACCGTCCGCACGTCGAATAGGTGCCTTGGTGCGAACCACCACGGCGTTAACGACTTCCCCTTTTTTCACATTGCCATCCGGAGCAGCCTCACGCACGTGGGCCTTGATCACGTCGCCCACGGAGGCGTTATCCTTGCGGATGCCCAACACCCCGATCGCCCACGCCTGCTTGGCGCCGGAATTATCGGCAACATTTAATCTGGATCGTAACTGTAACATTCGTTGTCCTCTTTCGTGCTTGGCTTAGCCCTCGGTAGTCTCCTTGGCATCATCCGTGTTGGGCGCCGCAGCTGCGGCTGCGTTGGCCAAGGCCAACTCTCCCTGCTGTACGATCTTGGCCAAGCGCCATCTCTTCGTTTTGGAGAGCGGACGCGTTTCCATGATCCTCACCAGATCGCCCACCTGCGCCTCGTTGTTTTCGTCGTGCGCGCGGAAATTCTTATAGCGGGTGATGATTTTCTTGTAGAGCGGGTGCGCTATCCTGCGCGAAATCCGCACCACAATAGTCTTGTCCATCTTGGTGGACACGACCTCACCCTCCCGCTCTTTGCGGTGGCTGGTTCTTNCCTGAGCCGTTGTTCCTGTATCAGCCATTCGTCTNTTAAAGTTTTTCTGCAGCCGCTTTGACTTTTGCCACGGCCTTGTNCNTGCCCTTGGCTTGCACCAATTCGGCCAATCCACGTGTGGTGACCCGAANCAGGTTCGGATTGAAAATCGCACCAANAGTTTTGAACACGCCCTTGCGAGTTAGGTCGCCNTTGGNCAAGCCGCGCAGTGCCGCCGCCACNCCACCGACCGTAAAGTCGCTGACACCCTCAAACGCNGNGGCCACNTGGCCAAGCGCATCCTTGCGCTCCAACTGCGCCAAGCGNGTTTCGATGCGGGCAATATCCCGNCGCAACTCGCGCATGCGNATAGGCTTCTCNAGCTGACTGGTCGCCTTCTGCAACCGGAGGTTAAACANCTCCTGACGGNGTGCCCGGCTCTCGGCGCTNAATTCAACCTTTGTCTTATCCNTGATCTCGGCAGCTTTCATCCTGTGNTTCTTNTTNTAAATTAGTCGCGTGCGGCAAACCGGCAACGAACCGGCATCTTGGCTGCAGCGGCGCTCAACGCTTCGCGNGCNACGCTTTCCGAAACGCCCTCGATTTCAAATANCATCGTGGCCGGNTTCACAACCGCCACCCAGTGATCCACGTTCGCCTTGCCCTTNCCCATCCGGACTTCCAATGGTTTTTTGGTCACGGACTTTTGNGGGAAGATGCGNATCCACATGCTCCCACGGCGCTTCATGCCNCGGGAGATGGCCACACGAGCGGCNTCAATCTGCGTCCCGGTGATCCANCCCCGNCCAAGCGNCTGCAGGCCGTACGAGCCGAAGGAAACCCGGTTCCCCTTTTGCGCGGTGCCCTTCCGGCTGCCGCGGTGCATCTTGCGATATTTAACTTTNTTGGGTTGTAGGGGCATTTCTTAAATTTTTACTTTGCNTTTTGAGNCGGGCCAGCAGGACGACGCGGCGGCCGACTGTCNCGACCCNCACCACGTGGGCGGCGTTGCTGACGTTCGTTCTCCTCCTCGGACGGGTCCTTNCGGCAAATCCAGCATTTNACACCAATCACACCGTACTGGGTACTCGCCTCGGCAAAGCCATAATCGATGTTGGCGCGCAGTGTGTGCAACGGCACCTCTCCCTCACGNGCATTTTCGGAGCGGGCAATGTCGGCACCATTCAAACGGCCTGCCACTCGCAGACGAATCCCGAGCGCACCCATATCCATCGTTACCTGCATGCATCGTTTGATCGCACGGCGGAATGCCACACGCCGCTCCAGTTGCATGCAGATATTTTCGGCAACGAGTTGGGCATCAAGTTCCGGCTTTTTGATTTCCGCGATTTCCACGTAAACCTCCTTGCCGGTCATCTTGCTGAGTTCTTCCTTGATCTTATCGATCTCCGCCCCCTTGCGACCGATCACAACACCCGGTCGGGCCGAGTGAATCGTGATGCGACAACGGCTAGTCGCACGCTCAATCTGAATCCGAGGCACGGCAGCTTCTTTAAGTTTGTCTTTGAGAGCCTTGTGAATCTTATAGTCCTCCACAAGTAACTCGCCGAACTCTTTCTTCTCGGCATACCACTTGGACCGCCAATCCTTGTTGACGACCAGGCGGAATCCAATTGGGTTGGTTTTTTGTCCCATACGGTTTCCGATTAAATTTGATCCGTGAGCACGATACGGATGTGGCAATTGCGCTTCATAATTGGGCTGGCGGAGCCCCGTGCTCGCGGTCTCCAGCGTTTCATCGTCGGGGCATCCCCAACGGTGGCTTCCTTAATATAGAGCATCGTCTGCTCAAGCTTGTTCGGTGAATCAAGAAAACTTTGATAGGCATCAATTTTAGCCTGCGAACTGCGACGTGTCTTCTTGTTATTGGTGGAGCTCACCTTTTGCTCCAGTTTGGAAATTCGCTCCCGCAAATCATCTGCATCCCACTCGTCGGCGATGTTCTCCGCATTGGCCATCGCTGAATTCAGCGTTTTCGACACCAAACGGGCGGATTTGCGAGGCACACCGGCCAACAGAGACTGCGCCTCCTGCGCGTGCATTCCTTGGATTTGACGGGCGACCGCACGCACCTTCAGCGGTGACATCCGAACTCCCTTTGTGACTGCCAATACTTCCATTCTATCGTCCTTTATTTCCGAGCAAAATCACCGTGACCCTTGAATCCACGTGTCGGGGCAAATTCACCCAACTTGTGGCCAACCATGTTTTCCGTCACGAACACGGTCGCAAATGCTTTGCCATTATGAACCATGAATGTGTGGCCAACAAATTCCGGGGCGATCGTGGACCGGCGGGACCACGTCTTGATCGGCTTCTTTTTCCCGTCAGCNTTCAGTTTCTCGATCTTATCGAGAAGGTGCTGTTCCACAAACGGGCCTTTTTTNATTGAACGTCCCATCTAGATTACCTCTGCTTCATCGGCCGGCCATCGCGGCGCACCAAAATCCAACGGTTCGACGGCTTGTACTTCGGCCGAGTTTTGAAGCCTTTGGCCAAAGCGCCCCAAGGCGACATCGGATGTCCGCCTCCCGAAGTGCGGCCTTCACCACCACCCATGGGGTGATCGACCGGGTTCTTCGCCACAGCACGCGTAATCGGGCGTTTGCCCTTGTGCCGGCGGCGGCCTGCCTTGCCGAGCACGATCTTTTCATGCTCGGAGTTACCCACCGTTCCCATCGTGGCGTAGCACTTTTCGTTAATCTTGCGAATTTCTCCTGAAGGCAACTTCACCTGCGCATAGCCATCAATCAGCGCCATCAGTGTTGCAGCAGAGCCGGCGGAACGCACCAACTGGCCACCGCGACCCGGGGTCATCTCCAAATTGTGTATTTCGGAACCGGGAGGAATCATGGCCATCGGCAAAAAGTTGCCATTCTCTGCCGGAGCCTCCGGACCACTCATGACCTTGCCGCCGACCTCTTGGCCTTCGATCGCGATCATGTATCGCTTCTCGCCGTCCTCGTACTTGAGCAAAGCCAAGCGCGCAGTGCGGCACGGATCGTATTCGATCGCGATCACCTCAGCTACCATCCCGTGCTTATTGCGCTTGAAGTCGACATTGCGAATCTTCTGCTTATGCCCACCACCGATTCCTCGTGCGGTGATGCGACCATTGCTGTTTCGACCACCGGTCTTCTTTTTGGTCTTGACCAAACGCTTCTCCGGTTTCGTTTTCGTAATCTCTGAAAACGATGAAACTGTCATGTAACGCCGTGACGGCGTTACAGGGTTGAAACTCTTTACTGGCATACAACTAAGTGCCCCGACTGGGGCGGTGACGCTCCCCACCATAACTCCCCAACTCTGGGAAAGCGGGTTATCGGTGGGTCGCCAAATTGGTTCTTACCTAATTCTTTTCCTTTGTGAAAAGGGCCGCGAAAAGTATCAAAAAAAAAATAGGGTGCAACCCCTTTTTCGAGAAATTGAATTTTTTTTTTCGAAGGCCCAAAATCTCCCAAAACCGTGGGGGGCACTTCATTTGGCCAAGCGATTGGAAAAACGATAGAAAAAAATGCTAAAAACAACCCTATCATGCGCTTGGCTAAGCGCACAAAAACGCCCTATCCCGCTGAAAACCAATCACTAAAGTGCTTATCGGATTCCCTTGGCTTCCAACTGCCGGATCTCCACCGCCCAGGCGGCCCGTTCGTCGTCGGTGATCTTCGGATCCGGCATGAGACTACGCCGAGTGCAATTCACCAACGCCTGCAGGGTTTGGTAACGCCGTGTCTCTCCGATTGCCGGCGGCAGCAAATCCTCAATTACAGCGATGACCTCATTCATGGTCAACTTGCCCTTGGTGCCCTGCAACTTGGCCTTGGCCTTGAGTTCAGAACGCAACGCCGCAAAACCAGCCGCTGACCACCCATCCGTCGCCACAGCGAATCTNTCCCGGTCTTCGCCGGTCAAATTGCCCTTGATGACCGGGCTGGCCACCCAATCGAGGAAAGCCTCGCGATCCTTTCCCTCTGGGTCGAGCACCGGAATGATCAAATCACCCACACGCCCCGGCCGGCGAATGTCCGGCGAGAGTAAATGAATGCGCGCCGTCACCAAAAGCCATACGACTTTGCCTCGCAAAAGCGGGTCGGACATCATCGATTGAATCTTGCCGGTAAGCCGCCGCTCCGTCTCATGCGTGTCGGCTCCCACCCCACCCAACTGCGTGTCGGCTTCGTCGATGAAAATCAAAACACGCGACAACGCCATTAGCACGCGCCGCAGTCGTTCAAAAATCACATCCGTCTCACCATAGTATTTGCTGCGAAGATTTTTGATAACGAGTACGACCATGTCGAGTTCTGACGCCACCGCCTCGAAGATGAACGTTTTGCCCGCACCGATCGGTCCGCCGATTGCCGCGCCAGGAAGGGCCTCGCCGCTATCCATCCCGAAACGCGGGATCACCTCTTTTTTCAAAAAAGTCTTCAGTCGCTTGAAGCCGATGACGTCCTTGAGGTTGTGCCCCGGTTTTTTGAACTCGACCACTTCCTCTCCCAACTGGCTCTTGATGAAGTCTTCGACCTTGGCTACGACTTCCTCCTGCGCGAGCTTGGCCCGGCCATGCCGCACCCCTTTGAGCAACTGCATCAATGCATGAAGCGACAAGCCGGCGGTCAATTCTGCCAGCTCGGTTTGCGTTCCCCAAAGTTGAATCTTCCGGTCCTTCGAGTCGTTCCTAGAAAACCAAGAGATGAAATGTTTTCGGGTGTCAAAGTCAGGCGAAGGCACTTCGACCTCAATCAACTGCGGCAGCCGCGCGATTCGTTGGTTTAACTGCGAACGCGACTCGGCAATCATCACCACCGAGTCATCGTTGTTCACAAAACCGAGATCAGAAAACCAGTCGTGACAAATGCTGACCCGCTGGCGATCCATGTCGTTGAGGCTGGTGATCGGGGCATCCGGTAACAGCATGTCAGCCCCCTCTACGACGATCAGCAGATTTTCTTTGAGGAACTGCGAATCTCCCACTTTCGTACGTGAGCAAAGGCACATCTGCCGCATCAACTCGAGTGCAAGGGTTGGGTTGCTGACGGCTTTCTGAAACGAGTCATCGTACATGCCGGTCACTTCGTCGACCTCGGCGGCAACCTTGTCCGTGTCCATCATGCGATTGATCGCGAGTTGATCCGCGCTCATTCCGAGGCGCCACTCAATCCATGCCTTGCGGACTTTCTCCGAGTCCTTCTCGCGCATGAATCGTATCGGCCCGTTCAACTCGTACACCACGAGGATGAGGCTCGGCAGATTCCAACTTGCAGTTAGATACTCGACGAGCGAGCAGTACTCGTCGTTCTTGCCTTTGTTGTTGTGGAAAACGTCGTGGATGTTCCCGGTCAGGATCAAAGCCCGCGACTGGCCGGCGTTTAGGATCCGGCCCGCCGTCCGCAAAAATTCGTTGATACTGGTTGGCATGGTTACTCGGGGAATAATTATGGATTACTTACTTTAATTCAAACAAACGTGCTCATTACGCGGTTGGAAAATTTCCGGGTTGTAAACGTACTTGCGAATCTCCTTCCGGATGCTTTTGAACGATTCGTAGTCGGGCCGTTCGTCCGGGCGAATCACCGGAGCCGGTTTGTCGTAAACGATCGTCGCGCCGGGGCCAGTTTGGTGGCCGTCCGTCTTCCAATCCCAATACTGCGAAAGACCGATCAATCGATCCCCCACNCGGATTGCTTCGTTCAACTCGTGTGTGACNATGATCAANGTGTNCGGCGGNTTGCCTCCNTTNGATCTGAGCCTCTTGNTTTTCCTCNTACAACTTCANNAGCATCTCCTGCAGTTCCTCNCGNGTGGCCTCNTCAAGNGCACCGAANGGCTCGTCCAACAAAATAATTTCCGGCTCCATGATCANCGCTTGGGCAATCGCCACCCGTTGNTGCATCCCGCCGGACATTTGGCTCGGATACAAATCCATCGCTTGGCCAAGGCCGACCTTCTCGAGAAACACTGCGGCGCGATCACGAAACTCCCTGCGCTTTCGTGCCCAACCGGCCCAGTTGAACCAGCGGAACATCGTGGTCGTCTGATCAAATTTCAGGCCAAGCGCCACGTTGTCCAGCGCGGACAGGAACGGGTAGAGCGAGTATTTCTGATAAACGATGCCCCGGTCGCGCCCCGGATGATCCGCCTTGGCCAAGCGCCCGTTTTGGAGTGTCAAAATCCGCCCCTCGTTGGGCGGATGCGTGCCGAGTATCGCCCGCAGCAGGGTCGATTTGCCACAGCCGCTTGGCCCGATCAACGATACAAACTGCCCGGCACTGACCTTCAGGTTCAAGTCGTACAACACCTTCGTTTCGCCAAACCAATGGTTCACCTCCTGGCACTGCAATCCGAACCCGTTTTGTTCCGCGTCCGTCATTTGGCTCCATTCTGGCACCAGGGACAAACCTTGGCCTGAAGCGCCCGTAACCCGTAATCCAGCAGAAACCCAAACCCGGCTAATATCGCAAGGTACGGGTAAACCACATTCATGTTTGTGAGCTTGAACTGTAGGCGAATCCGGTATCCGAAACCGACGTCACCCACCACCATCTCAGCGGCGATCAAAAACACGATCGCCGGGCCAATGCCCAGCCGCACCGCGTCAATGAACTTCGGCAGCACCAGCTTGAACACAACCTCGATCGCCACCTCAAAAGCAGATGCCCCCAGCGTGTACGCCTTGTCCAGCATCTCGGACGGGATGTCCTTGATAGCCAGGTACACCGTGACCGCCAGCGCCGGGATAATGCCGAAAGAAATCATCGCCACATACATTTCCATGCCGGTGCCAAAGAACACGAAGTACACCGCCAGCGCCGCTGTCTGCGGCACCTTCGCCAACATGGAAATCGGCGGGTGTAAAAATGCCTCCA
>NZFR01000020.1 GCA_002689335.1 Verrucomicrobiales bacterium | reverse complement strand
CGAGTTGCTTCGATGTAACTATGTGATGCGTGGCGTGCACCTAACGCCGGGGCAACACGAGATCGTCTTTCGCTTTCAACCACCAAACACTTGGTTATATGTCAGCTTGGCCTCGTTGCTGGGTGGTTTTGGCCTGCTTGGTTTTATTATCATCGACGACCGCAAAAAACGGGCAACTGCGAACGAATGATTCAACATGATCTGTTTTGCATTTCACCTTCAAAAAGAATCGACTCCCGCTTGGCCAAGCGGAGTTGGGGTGGTACATCTAACAATTTTCTGACCCATGGGTGAGCAGCAAAATTATTATCGGGAGAATGAGGATTATGCTGAATTTCTCGAGAGTTGGGATGCCGAGTTTTATGCCAAATACGCCGATGCACTCTGCCCCACTATGCCGAATAGCAAAGCACTCGACGTTGGTTGCGGGGTAGGCCAAGTCGTTCAGCGGTTGATGGATGACGGGCATGAGGCGCATGGAGTCGAAGTTTCCGAACCGAACATTGCCAAGGCCAAGCGGGTCAGTGATCGCTGTCAATTATATGACGGGCAGTCGTTGCCGTTCGAGGAAGCAACCTTTGACAGTGCCGGGGCGTTGAATGTGCTTGAGCACGTTGAGGAACCGGAGGCGTTCATTTCAGAGATCGTTCGCGTGGTTAAACCGGGAGGGAGGATCATCCTTTCCAGTCCAAACTTTTTTAGGGCGATCGGTTTTCGGGACTATCATCCGACGATGCGTGGGCTGGGAAACAAACTCTGGAATTGGCGGCGGCTCCGGGCCAAGCGTCGACTGATCGCGACGAATCCGGGCGCGGTGCGGTTCGACCGAATGGATCCGATCATTCGTGAGCCTTTCCAACCGGATGACGATGCCATCGTCTCCACTAACGGTGTGGAGATGAGTTTCTTCCTCGAAAAAAACGGATGCGATGTAATGAGTGTCTCGTGCACTGACCGCTACGTCGCAAAGCCGATCGACTTTGCGCTGAATCTTGGCCCGTGGCGTTTTTTGATGTTCAACGCCTTTGTTGTGGCTCAAAAGCGGGCCTAACAGGCAAAGCGTATTTTTGGGCATTTTCCCATAGTTTCACCGTCATAATTTCGGTTCGAAAATGTGTCTTTTTATTTGAAAAAACGGTCAAATTGTGGCCTGATTTGGACCCAGATGAATCCAAATGACGCATGACTGTGTCTTAAAACGCTTTATTTTTTGCGAATTTTAAAATGAAACAGAGGTTACTACAGGGAATCCTAACTGGACTGTTCGTGACTGGGACCGCCCAAGCTGAGGAAGCCAAAACGGAAAAGGTCAGTTTTTACAACGACATCCGACCCATCTTTCAGGCTACATGTCATGGTTGCCATCAACCGGCCAAGGCCAGAGGCGACTATGTCATGACCACTTTCAAGAATCTCCTCAAGGGGGGAGAAAGCGAGGAGATCGCAATCGTCCCCGGCAAGCCGGACGAGAGTCACCTAATCACCTTGATCACACCGATCAATGGCCAGGCGGAGATGCCGCAGAAGGCCGCCCCCCTTCCCGAGGATCAACTAGCGCTGATCTCCCGCTGGGTGGCTGAGGGTGCGGAGGATGATACACCAACCAGTGCCAAGCAGCGTTACAACATGGACAATCCGCCGGTGTACAGCATGCCACCGGTGATCTCCTCGATCGACTACTCGCCGGATGGAACACTGATCGCACTGGCCGGATACCACGAGGTACTGCTGCACAATACGGATGGCTCCGGCCTAGCCGGACGCTTGGTTGGATTGTCAGAGCGCGTGCAGAAGGTAAAGTTTTCGCACGACGGCAAAAAGCTGGCGGTGGCTGGCGGCCTGCCGGCGCGGGCGGGTGAAATTCAGATTTGGAACGTCGACAGCAAGCGTTTGTCGATGTCAATACCGGTCGGGTTCGATACGCTTTACGGCATCAGTTGGTCGCCAGACAGCAAGAAGGTCGCTGTTGGCCTTTCGGACTCGACGCTTCGTGCTTTCGACATCGACAGCGGCAAACAAGTACTGTTCAAGAATCATCACGACGACTGGGTATTAGACACGGTCTGGAACAACAAGGGCGATCACCTCGTCTCGGTCGGACGAGATATGGCAGTGAAACTGACTGAGGTGGCCACCTCACGGTTTGTCGATAACATCACCTCCATTACTCCAGGCGCGCTAAAGGGTGGTATTCACGCCATCACGGTACACCCAAAGAAAGAAGAGGTTCTCATCGGTGGTTCGGATGGTGTGCCACAGATTTTTCGGCTAACGCGTGTGACCAAGCGAGTGATCGGCGACAACTCGAATCTTATCCGGAAATTTCCGCCGATGCTGGGCCGGATTTTCTCACTCGACTTCGCGCCGGACGGCAAAAAGATGATCGCCGGCAGCAGTTACAACGGCGTTGGATCCGTTCACTTGTACCACTCCGAGTACGACAGTGGGGTGAATGATGCGTTGAAGAAGGCGTTCGAACGTCCACTAGATGGCAACTCAAAGCGACTCTCGGCTGAGTACCACACCAAGGAGGTCAAGCTCTTGGCCAAGGTCTCGCTAGGCACCTCGGTTTATTCGACTGCGTTTAGTCCCGATGGACAAACGATTGCTGTCGGCGGCGCGGACGGCGTAGTTCGCCTTTACGACAGCCAAGCGCTTGGCTTGAAGCGTGCGTTCATGTCCGTGCCGATGGCCGACGGTAAATTGCAGGACGTCATCGCCTTATCCGTCGAGCCTTCCGAGATCAATCTCAACGGTAAGTTTGACTACACACAAATGTTGCTCACGGCAGTNAAAGGCAACGGCGANAGCTACGATGCCTCACGCGACTTCGCTTTTAAGGTCGACTCGGATGTCATCCAAGTCAGCAAAAGCGGTATGGTGGAACCCATNAAAGACGGCGAAGCCAAGCTCGAAATTTTCCACAAAAACCAGANGACCACGCTGACCGTTCGTGTTGCTGGNGTAAGTGGCGACTTCAAGCCGGACTACGTGCGCGATGTGATGCCGGTGCTCTCCAAGCTCGGCTGTAACGCTGGCATCTGCCATGGCGCNAAGGATGGCAAAAATGGATTCAAACTTTCGTTGCGCGGTTACGATCCAATATACGATATCCGCGCGTTTACTGATGACCTTGCNAGCCGCCGAGTAAACGTNGCCTCACCTGACAACAGTCTNCTCCTACTTAAAGCTTCTGCCTCNGTNCCCCANGAGGGNGGGCAGTTGACCAAGATGGGCGAGGACTACTACGAGATTCTCAAGAGTTGGNTCGCAGGCGGATCCAAGTTGGAGTTGGATTCNCCGCGTGTCACTANCATTGAACTTTCGCCAAAAAACCCAGTGNTTCAAAAGATTGGTGACAAGCAACAGATGCGCGTGATTGCCACCTATGCCAACGGCGAAAAACGGGACGTCACAGCCGAGTCNTTCATCGAGACCGGTAACTCCGATATCGCCTCAACAGATAAAAGNGGGTTGGTGACCACTGCCCGACGCGGCGAAGCTCCGATGCTTGCCCGATTCGAAGGAGCTTACGCTTCGACCATCGTGACCGTNATGGGCGATCGCTCCGGCTTCGAGTGGAAGGANATGCCGACCAACAATAAGGTCGATGAATTTGTGGCAGACAAGCTCAAGCGCACCAAGACGCTGCCATCCGAGATAGCATCCGATGAGGAATTTCTACGCCGCATCCACCTCGACCTGACCGGCCTGCCGCCGACCGCCGAGGATGTCCTCAAATTTGCCGAAGACAATCGCAGTAGCAAAATCAAGCGCGACGAATTAATCGACAAACTTGTTGGCAATGACGACTACATCGACCACTGGACTAACAAGTGGGCCGACCTTCTTCTAGTCAACCGAAAGTTCCTTGGAACCGAGGGATCAGCGGATTTTCGAAACTGGATTCGTACTGAAGTCGCTGACAACACGCCTTACGATGAATTTGCACGTAAAATCATCACCGCGAGCGGCTCCAACAAGGTCAATCCGGCAGCCTCCTACTACAAGGTGCTCCGTGAGCCAACCGAGATCATGGAGAATACGACTCAACTGTTTCTNGCTACTCGATTTAATTGTAACAAGTGTCACGACCACCCATTTGAGCGTTGGACTCAGGATCAGTACTACGAAACGACAGCCTACTTTGCGCAAGTCAGCCTGAAGAAGGACGACAAGTCCGGTGACAAGCGCATCGGCGGCACCGCGGTCGAAGGTGCAAAGCCTTTGTACGAGATTATTTATGACCGAAACGAGGGCGAAACCAAGCANGANCGCACNGGCGAAATCACGCCTCCGGCGTTCCCNTTCGCCACCGAGNACAAAGCTCCGGACAAAGGTAGCCGCCGAGAAAACTTNGCCGCTTGGCTGACCGCAACGGACAACGAGTATTTTGCCAAGAGCTACGTCAACCGCATTTGGGGGTACATGACCGGCACCGGCATCATTGAACCGATCGACGACATTCGCGCTGGCAACCCGCCGACCAATCCCGAGTTGCTTAATTGGCTGACAGATCAGTTCATCGAAAGCGGATTCGACGTCCGTCATCTCGTAAAGATCATCACCAAGTCACGCACTTATCAGTTGAGCATTAAGACTAACAAGTGGAATAAAGATGACACCATCAACTACTCGCACGCTAAGGCTCGGCGTCTCCCTGCCGAGGTATTGTTTGACACAATATACCGTGTCACCGGAACAAAGAGTAAATTCCCGGGCGTTCCAGAGGGTACACGCGCAGCGCAGTTGCCAGACTCCGGCGTGAAACTCGCTGACGGCTTTCTTGGCAATTTGGGCCGTCCCGCCCGCGAAAGCGCCTGCGAGTGTGAGCGATCCAACGAGCTTCAGCTTGGCCCGATCATGGCGCTTATCAGTGGCCCGACCGTGGGCAACGCCATCAGCGCCAAGGATAACGNCATCACCAAGCTCGTCTCCGACATGNCAGACGACGAGAAGATGATCGACGAGTTGTTCTTGCGCGTGCTGAACCGGCATGCCACACCGCAGGAAATCACTGCCGCAAGAAAAATCATCGATGAGGTCAAGGCCGAGCATAAGACTGCNATCGATCAGTTGACCAAATACGAGAAGGAAATTGAACCCCGCGAGACTGCACGTGCAAAAAAGCGAGACGATGAAATCCGATTGGCCAAGACCAAGCTTGAGGCTTATCAAATGGAGATCGCCGCGCGCGAAGCCGAAGCCGACCGCAAACAAAAGGAACGCATCGCCAAGGCCGATCAGGCGCTCAAGGCTTACAACGACGGATTGGCCAAGCGCTTGGCCGACTGGGAAGGCTCTGCCAAGTCCACCCAATGGACGGCGGTCGAGTTGGGTGACCTCAAAGCCACCAACGGGTCCAAACTGGAGAAGCGTGATGGTAACATCGTATTCGCCAGCGGGGACTTGNAAAAAACTGCATACACCGTCAACGCCGACACAAAGCTCAGCGGAATTACAGGCGTGCGCCTCGAATTACTGATAGACGACAAGCTGCCGAAGAAAGGCCCGGGGCGAAACGACGACGGTAACTTCGTACTGACCGAGTTCGCCCTCAAGGCCATCTCGACCGGCGAAGGACAGGGCCGCAAATCCACCAAGGTCTCCTTCAAGGATGCCAAGTCGGACTTCAACCAGAAGGATTTTGATGTAAAAAAAGCGATCGACGGCAAAGTCGACAACTCAGGTTGGGCCGCGCACCCGAAAACCGGTGAAAACCGAATCGCTATTTTCATTCCGAACGAAAAATTCGGAGCCGAGGGCGGTTCACGGCTAACCTTCTCGCTCAACCAAAACTACAACAGCAACAAACATTCGATCGGTAAATTCCGACTGCTGGTGACCACGGACGAAAAGGTCGAGATCGGTTACCCTGGCGATATCAACGCGATTCTCGCCACCGGCGGCGACAAGCGGAACGACGACCAACGCAAACGCCTGACCGACTTCTTCAAGTCGCAGGACAAAGATTTTGCCACCAAAAACAAGGAACTCGAGGAAGCCAAGAAAAAGCGCCCCGAGGATCCGAAGTTAAACCAAATGAAAGCTGCTTTTGCCAAGGCAGAGCAGCCATTGACGGTNGATCCAAAACTGGCCGAGCTTCGCCGCGCGTTNGAGCTAAGCGAGGGACAGCAGAAAACCGTTCGCCTGACCGCTGCACAGGATATCGCATGGGCGCTAATCAACAGCCCCGCGTTCTTATTCAACCGTTGACGGGCCGCGCAAAAATGATAGCGTCCCCGNAACGAGAAATTTTTTAGTTAGTAAACCAAGTAAAAAACAATGATTACCATACCAGGAGAACCCGGAAAGGACCTGTGCGATCCGCACTTGAAAGTCTCACGTCGTGATTTACTCCGCATCGGCGGATCAAGCATGATGGGCTTGGGCTTAGCCAACATCCTCAAACTACAGGCCCGTGCTGCCGAAGCCGGCCACTCGGGGGGCCCTGGCTGGGGCAAAGCCAAGCGCGTGATCCTCTGCTACTTGCAGGGCGGACCCAGCCATTTGGATCTGTGGGATCCAAAACCGGACGCCCCGGACAACGTGAGGTCCATTTTCAAACCAATAGCGACCAAGATTCCAGGCATCAACTTCACCGAACTGATGCCTAAGCTGGCTAAGGTCAACGACAAGATGTCGATGATCCGCTCCATGAGCTACACGCCAAACGGTCTATTCAACCACACAGCGGCGATCTATCAAATGATGACNGGTTACACCACCGACAAGGTGAGCCCGTCCGGTCAATTGGAACCGCCAAGCCCGAAAGATTTTCCGAACTTCGGCTCTAACATCATCCGTCTGCGTCCGCCGACCGAACCGATGTTGCCGTTCGTCATGCTGCCGCGTCCCCTGCAGGAGAGCAACGTGGTCGGCAAGGGCGGCACAGCCGGCTTCCTCGGCAAGTCGTTCGACCCGTACTATCTCTACCCGGATGGTGGTGACATGGATATGAACAAAATGGATCGCATCAAGACCGACGACCTCAAGATGCGTCCTGATGTGTTTGAACTGCGCCTCCGCCGCCGTGCCCGGCTTCGCGATGCGATTAACGACGCATCGCCCGATATCGATAAGGCCGTCNCCGATTTCAAGCTNGACGATTACTATGACCGCGCACTCAACCTTGTNGCCTCTGGCCGTGCNCGCAACGCGTTTGATCTTGCTCAGGAAACCGAGGCAACCCGTGATTTGTANGGCCGCAACACCTTCGGCCAAAGCTGTCTGTTGGCACGCCGCCTCGTTGAGGCCGGCACTCGCGTAGTNGAGGTCGTCTGGCCCAAGGTCGCCAACTCCGACAACCACTCTTGGGACGTCCACGTTGGCCTACCCAAGCGCATGAAGGATCAATCCGCTCCGATGCTTGACGCCGGCCTTTCCGGCCTGATAACCGACTTGGATCAGCGCGGCATGCTCGATGAGACGCTCGTTGTTGCAGTCGGCGAATTTGGCCGCAGCCCGACAATGGGTGTTAGCACCTCTGGCAATAGTAATAGCGCAGACGGTCGTGACCACTGGCCATACTGCTATACTGCGGCGATCGCTGGTGCCGGCATCAAGCGTGGCTACGTTCATGGCAAGTCCGACCATACCGGTTCGGCCCCTGTCGAAGATCCGGTTCACCCGGGTGAGTTACTGGCAACGATTTATCACGCATTCGGTATTGACCCCGAGACAATTGTATACAACCACCTCAACCAGCCGCGAGAGTTGGTCAAGGCTAAGGCGGTTACCAAGTTGTTTGCCTAAGCCAAGCGATTGGCCAAGCGCACTGATTTTCAGCCGGCGGGATAGGATCCCNCCGGCTTTTTTTGTGATGAAATGGATAGTACATCACANCTNTCCCTCGGCTGCCTTTTCGCACAGATGGTCATTTTCTTTTGGGCAACTGGCGCTTGGTAACTGTTAGGTTTTTCAAAATCAAGGACGCCGCATACGTTCCTCCGGAGTGCATGCAAACGCTCTCGATGATGCATCAGCACAAAATCTTGATGGTTTCGGGAACCACACTTCAAAAGTATTCCGCTAGTTCGCCTTACTGCTGGTCATGGGCATCATCGTCACCGCCCTGCTTGGCTTAGTCATGGCATTTCGCCAAAACGACACCGCTGGTCTTCCGTGATCGTCAGAGTAATGGGGTTGGCCATGCCAACCGCCTTCCTTTAGCTAACCAGTCGCTGAAACTCGCACGCGAATTTAGTTTTAGTTTTCCTGCTTCAGCTTTATAGTGTNGCTCAACAAGGTATACATCAAATGCCGTTATTCCGTTTTTTAAGCCGAATTTTCGCACGATTTTTCTTCGGGTTTAGAATACACAACGTCGAGGCACTCAAGACACCCGGTCCTGTTTTGCTCATCCCAAACCACCTCTCCTGGCTCGACTGGTGGATCGTTGGTATCTGCCTCGGAGAAGACTGGAAGTTCATGGTGTCATCAACCCGTGCGGACAGCCACTGGGTTTTTCGCTTCGTCATGCGCAACCGGTTCACCTTCCCGGTCGACAACAACTCGCCGTTCGCCGTCAAGGAGATGGCCAAGTTCCTGCAAGACGGTGGGAGGATGGTGCTTTTCGCCGAGGGTCGCCTCTCCGAGACCGGAAGCCTGATGAAACTGTTCGAGGGCACCGGGTTTCTGCTTGAAAAAACCAACACCAANATCATCACCTGCTACCAGCGCAATGCCCAAAGACTTCCCTACTCACCAAACCCCGGCTGGAAAAAAATATTTCCAAAACTCTCCGTGCATTTCAGCGCCCCGCTCACGGCTCCCGAAGGACTGAAAAAAAGGGCAGATGTGCGCGGTGCGTATACCCAGTGGCTCCGCGAACAGTTGATGGAGATACAATTCAACAGCGAGATGGAGGTCGGTTCACAGGATTTGCTGACTGCCTCAGCAACCGTGGCACGTGAACGGCCCAAGACGGTTATCCTTGAGGATATCACCGGCAAGCGATTGTCGCATAGAATGATAATGGTCGGTGCCGAGGTATTGGCCGGCCAGTTCTGCAAGCTGCTCAATCCGGACGACGAGCGGATTGGACTGCTGCTCCCCAACGTGAACGCCACACCAATCACAATCCTCGCGTTTTGGCGCATAGGAAAGGTGCCTGCAGTTTTGAATTACACTACCGGTACTCCGATGATGCAGACCTGCTCCGAGTTGTCCGGGCTGAAACAAATCGTCACCTCCAGAGCGTTCCTGGAAAAGGCCGGACTCGACATCGAACCGATGAAGGAAGCCGGCATCGANTTCATCTATCTCGAGGATGTCCGTGAACAAATCTCCGGCTTGGCCAAGCTGAGCGTCCTGCTCAAGCATAAAGCCGGGCTTGGTCAAGCNCAGTTTGATATCCCAACGGAACAGACTGCCGTGGTATTGTACACCAGTGGCTCCGAGGGCATCCCCAAGGGAGTGGAACTGACCCACCGAAACATCCTCGCCAATCTGCGTCAGGTGCTCGCCATTGTGGACGTCATGGACAATGACAGCATCTTCAACTGCCTCCCAATGTTCCACAGCTTTGGTCTGGTGGTGGGNACGCTACTACCGTTGTGCCGTGGATTGCGGGCAACCATCTTCCCGTCGCCGCTTCAGTATCGCGTCATCCCCAATGCCATCTATCACGCCAACTCGACGATGTTCCTCAGCACAAACACTTTCCTCAACGGCTACGCGAAAAAAGCGAACCCGTACGATTTTCGAAGCGTGCGTTACTTGCTCGCGGGTGCGGAAAAAATCCAACAAGCCACTTCAGACCTGTGGTCCCGCCGGTTCGGCGTGCACATCACTGAGGCGTACGGCGTCACCGAATGCGCCCCCGCGATCAGCGCCAACACCAAGGCCGACAACCGGTTCGGATCAGTCGGGCGCCTGCTCCCGGGCATGGATTGGAAACTCGAACCGGTCGANGGCGTCGACGAGGGCGGTCGGCTTTTCGTCAAGGGGCCGAATGTGATGAAGGGCTACCTGAACAAGGAGGCCAACGACGCCTTTCAGGCGCTTGATGGCTGGTACGACACCGGAGACATCGTCCACGTGGACGACGACGGCTACTTTTGGATCCGTGGCCGGGCCAAGCGCTTCGCCAAAGTCAGCGGCGAGATGGTCAGCCTGACTGCAGTCGAGGATGCGTTGGCAGGTGCCTTCCCGCAATACGGAGAAGACTGCGAAATCGCCGTGGTTGCTGTGACCGATGCCGACAAAGGCGAGAAACTTATCGCAGTGACCACTGAGTCCAAACTCAAGACCGGCGAGATCCGCGACGCCGTTGCCGCCGCCGGATTGAGCAACCTTTGCGCCCCGCGAGAACTCCGTGTCGTGAAGGAAATCCCTAAACTCGGTACCGGCAAGTTAAACCACCGCGAAGTGCAGCGCCTCGTCGAAGATGGCGAAGACTGACGCCTTTCCCGTTGTCTCCTCTGCCCTGATTTGGTAATTCCCCCTGATGCGGTTTTTATTCCGCTGGGCGTTTCGCCTGCTCATTTTGTTGATGGTTTTGGCGTTCGGCCTGTTCCTGACCAAGGACGCGCTGGCCAAGTGGTGGATTGTCGGCGAATTTCGGGAACAAGGGATGGACGTGCGCATCGGCCAACTTGAGATTGGTTTTCCGCTCAACTCCACCGTCGCCGCCTCCGGCATCACCGTGTTCAACCTCCCCGAATACGGCGGCTCCCCAATGCTCGAGATTAAGGACCTGTTTATCGATTGCGACTTTCCCGAACTCTGGAACGTCCGCCGAAAACTCAAGCCGCACTTCCGGCAAATCAGAATCCGAATCGGTGAATTTAACCTCGTCGAAACTCAAGGCGGAGCACGCAACCTGATCTCGCTGCCGGATGCCGTTGCCAAGACTACCGCACAATTGGCACTCGACGATTCCCCGCTCTACTTCACGATCGACAATCTGAATTTCTCCTGGGAAAAACTGCGCTACACCGCACTCAACGGCTCCGGTAAACCGCAGGAGATTCCCATCCACATCGAGAACCACGTGACNCAGGAGGTAAACACGCTCAAGGACCTTCGCCCGCTGTTCGTCAAGATCGCCACCCCGGCCGGCGCCGCCCTCGCAGCCAAGCTCTTTGGCCGCTTCCTGAAATAAACACCCCAACGATGACACAAAAACCAAGCGCGGCATTTACGCTAATCGAGTTGTTGGTGGTAATCGCCATCATCGCCATTCTAGCGGGCCTGCTGTTGCCAGCTCTGACCAAAGCCAAGTCTAAGGCGAAGGGCATCCAATGCCTGGGTAACGTCAAGCAGTTGAGCTTGAGTTGGACCCTTTACGGGGATGATCATGAGGGAAAATACGTCAACAACCACGGCCGCGACCAGACCCGTGAGCAACGAAACAACTGGGCCAACAATGTGCTGGACTGGGAACACAGCCAGGACAACACCAATCGCCTCGCGCTCACCTCGTCACTGCTCTCACCTTACATGGGTGATTCGATTACCATTTTCAAGTGTCCCTCCGACAACAGCCGCGCCAGCAATGGTCCCCGAAACCGGAGCTACTCAATGAATCATCTCATCGGGGATCCCGGCCCGTTGCTCGATGAGTTTAACCCCGATTACATCCAGTTCGTCACCGACGGACAGCTTCGCAATCCCTCATCCATTTTTGTTTTTCTTGGTGAGCACCCGGATACCATCAATGATGGTTTCTATATGAACCGCTTCCACGAGTACAAGTGGGGCAACCTACCAGCATCTTATCACGACGGGGCAACTTCGCTCTCCTACGCGGACGGCCACGCAGCCGCGCATCGCTGGCAGATTACCGGCGAGCACGGCACAATTCGCCCACCTGTGAAAGGAGCCGTTGGCGGTATCGCCCCCGCCAAGCCACGAACTGATTTCCAGTGGATCGTCGACCACTCAAGCGTTCTGAAATAACATGAAAAACTCGAACGAACAAAATCGACTCAACCGCCGACNATTCGCCGTNGGCACCGCAGTGGGTGCGGGTGCTTTGCTGACANGTTGCCGTCTGCCGCGCAGTCAGCCTGCCACCAAGCCAAGCCGCGAACTAAAGCTGGTGAGCTACAACGTCTGGTACGGGTTTACCAAGAAGCCGGAGCGCAAGGCCAACTATCTCAAGTTCATGAAGGCGCAGGCTCTGGATGTCGTCTCGCTGCAGGAACTGAACCACTACACCCCCGAGAAACTGGCCGCCGACGCCAAGGCGTGGGGTCATCCGCACAGCGTCCTGCTCAAGGAGAAGGGGTTCCCGACCGGGATCACCTCCAGCCAGCCGATCACCGGAGTGCGGCGCACCCTTGAGGGGTTTCACCACGGACTGCTGCGTTGCCAGACGCACGGCATCCACGTTTACGCCATCCACCTGCACCCCGGCAACTGGGAGATTCGGCTGCGGGAGATCGACCTGCTGCTGAAGGACCTCGCCACGCTGCCCCGGGATGCGAAGGTGGCGTTGGCCGGGGATTTCAACACCTTCTCACTGCACGACAAACCAATCTACGACCGGAGCGAAGACATGATCCCATTCTTTAAGCGGCTGGATGTGCGGACTAAATGCAAAAACCTACGCGATGGCCAACTTGATTACCGGCACTTGAAACGACTAGAGGACGCCGGGGTCGTGGATCTGATCTACTCCAAGCGGAAGGCGTTCCTCGGCACATTCCCTACCCCGTTGCGAAAGGATGAAGACATGGGGCCGGACCGGCGATTGGACTACGTCTTCACCACACCCAGCCTCGCGGTCTCCTGCCGGGCCGCCGCCTGCATCGTCAATGAGACGACCGGACTCCTCTCAGACCACCAACCGGTCAGCGCAGCATTCGAACTCGTCAAAAAGTAACCCCGCCAGTTACACCTTGAAGTCCGTGAAGATTTCCGTCCGCTCGCGGCTTTGTAGGACACGGCCCAGCGGGGTGTCGCTGTCCACGGCCAAAGAGTCTCGCAACGCCCCGGCTTTGCCCACGCCGGATGCGAGCACCCAGACTTCGCGCGAGGCAGCTAAGGCCGGATAGCCCAGCGTAACCCGGCGCGGCGGCGGTTTCGGGCCGGTGACGGCTCGGTACACGGCATCCGATTCAAGGGCCTCGGCGTCGCCGGGGAACAGTGAGGCAACATGGGCATCCTCGCCCATGCCAAGGAACACGAGATCGATCACCGGTTGGCCAAGCGCTTGGCCAACGGAACACTGCTGCAATTCGTCGATGGCTGTCTGCACTGCCTCCGCTTCGCTGCGCTCGGTCAACACACGGTGCACTTGGCCAAGCGGTATTTGCAGTGGCTGGAACAGGCCTTCGTCCGCGAGTTTGAAATTGCTCTCGTTATCCGTCGCCGGCACAACCCGTTCATCGCCCCAGAAGAAATGCACATTTTCGAACTCGCTTGGCTCAGCCAACTCCGCCACCGCGTGATACAGCAGCTTGGGAATGCGCCCACCGGAGAGGGCCACGGTAAAGGGTTTGTTCGGGTCGCGCTTGGCCAAGCGCTCCAGCCATAGCGCCGCCGCGTGACGGGCAAGCTCGTGCTTATCGGAAAACGAGGTGTAGTCGTTCATGACTTGGCCGGAGCCGGGATGTGCCAAAGGTGTTGATCCGCCTCGAGCAGGTCGTCAGCCGCAACCGGCCCCCACGTGCCGGCGGCATAAAACTCGCGGTTCGACAAAGGGGTTCCGCCCCACCCTGCGCGGATGTCGTCTACGATCTGCCATGCCGTTTCCACCTCGTCACGCCGGATAAATAGCGTGGCATCACCGGCCATCGCCTCCAACAGCAACCGCTCGTACGCCTCAGGAGTATACGCGCCGAACTCAGCGTCG
>NZFR01000019.1 GCA_002689335.1 Verrucomicrobiales bacterium | reverse complement strand
TGACTACATCGAGTGGCAATTCACGGGCGATGCTGGAGGCAACCTGTACAAGGGCGGAGGCCATGCGGACCTAAAATATCTCGGCGACGAGCCGGCACCCTACGGGGCACAATATTTTTACGCGAAGCAGACCAACCGTTGGCAGAACAACTACACCGATTTGATTCGGTTTCTCCAAGCGCTTGGCCAAGCGGACAGCCACCAGATTCTTGAATCGTTGCCGCTCCACATGAATCTCGAAAACTGGACGCGACATCTCGCGGTTCACGATCTGCTTGGCAACGAGGAAACGAGTCTCGTGACCGGCGACCGCGGGGACTACGCGCTTTATGCCGGCACGATCGATCCGCGCTTCATGTTGATCCCCTACGACCTCGATGGTGCGCTCGGTGTGTTGGGCGGAGAGAAGAGCCCACTGCTCCGCGCCGCGTCGAATGAAGCGCTTGGCCAAGCGCTGCAGCATCCGGAGATCGCAGCGATGTACTGGCGACAGTTGCAAGAGTTGGCCGACTCGGTTTTCGAGCCGGCGCAGTTCGCCAAAACGGTCGACGCGCTGACCGGCGATTATTTACCCGCCAGCGAACTCGCCCGCATCAAGTCATTCGCAGCCAAGCGCCGCGCGTTTGTGCTGTCGAAAATTCCGCGTGACCTCAGCGTGACAGTNCGCTTGGCCAAGCGCGGCTCCGTGTATNTTTCNGAATCGCCAAANCTCGATCTCNNCGGCNCAGTGGATGCCACACGAACGATCGNGGTGCNCGTCAANGGNCAACNAGCCAAGCTCTCCNGGACACAGGCCNCTTGGCACGCAACNATCACTCTACGNCACGGCCTCAACCNACTCCTCGTNCAAGCGTTNGACNCAACCGGNNCTGAATTGNAGCGACANTTCGTNTCGGTNTGGCACGGNANTGCGCCATCGAACCCCANCGNAAATCGACTGGATCAGGATACNACTTGGACTGCCGAGAAGCCTCTTTTAATCACCGAGCCACTGCTCGTTTCGAAGGGAGTCAAATTAACCATCCAACCCGGGGCGACAGTTTGTTTCGCGCCAGAGGCGCATCTAAAAATCGAGGGGCAACTCGTCGCCGCAGGCGTGGAAACCAAGCGCATCCAGTTGATGGCGTTTCCGGAAAATGGTCGACCTTGGGGAGGAGTTCGGTTGAGCGATTCGGTCGAAGACAACCGGCTGGCTCATGTCGATTTTCATCAAACCGACTCCTACGCCCTGTCGTTAAACAACTCGGCGCTCACTCTGGATCATGTTCAATGGCACGGTACCACGACGAATCTCATCTGGTTTCGCGATGCTTCCCTGACGGTGCGAGACTCGGTTTTCCCGCGGCTCAAGCACAGCGAACACATTCGCGGTGTGGGGATTCGGGAGGGCGGTGAACTGGTGTTCGAGCGTAACCAGTTCGGCCGAACCTCCGGTGGCAATGACATCATGGACATCAGCGGCGGCAAACGGCCGGGCGCGATCCTTCAGCTTTTCGACAACGAATTCCTCGGAGGCAACGACGACGGACTCGACCTTGACGGCATGGACGCCCACATTGAGGGCAACATGTTCAGCGGTTTCACCAATGCCGATCGACCCGGCTATTTCTCGGCCGCCATCGCGACCGGCAAACCGAAACCGGAGGCTGGCACTTGGCTGAATGTCCATGTTTCCGGTAGCGGCAACGCTGCCCGATCCTTTCGTGCAAGGATGAACGAGCACGGTCAATTCACTGATCCCAACCTCGAACAAACATTCGACGCAACCGGTCTCGAAGTCGGTGGTGTGGAGGATTTGCTGATCCCAAAATATCGGGAACGGTTCGGAGGCAGCGCCAGAGTGATCGTCAAAACCGACGAGTCCAACATCACTGTGGTTCGGAATATTTTCCACACCAACGACCACCATATTTTGCTCAAAGAAAACGCGAGGCTCATGGCGGGAAACAACACGTTCACCGGCAGCCGCTTTGGCGCGATTGCGTTTGATGAACCAAAACACGACGTCGAGATGCCCAAGGGGGCAAGGCTCGTCGGGAATATTTTCCACGACAATCCGGTCGACCTCATCCATCTCAACCCATTATGGCTCGAGAAAAAATGGATGTGGCTGCACGTGAACGACTCGATCATCCGCAAGACGCACGACTGGCATGGCGGCGGCACAGTCGAATCCGACCCGCTTTTGTTTCAACCACCGGAAGACGTTTCGCTGAAGGCTGACTCACCGGCGATCGGCAGAGGCCCGAACGGCCTCGACATCGGCGCGCGTGTGCCGGGCGGATCCTCAATTTCCGGCGAACCAAAAGCGTTGACCCGAGCGACCGATGCCGTGTTGACGATCGGTGGCCCCGGCATCACGCACTACCGATACAGCGTCAATGACGGCCCGCTCAGCAGCGAGCATCCTGTCAGCAAACCTATCCGCTTGGCCAAGCTTGCCGCTGGCCAATACACCGTAAAAGTCGTTGGTAAAAATAGCGCCGGACGTTGGCAGCCGCTTGGCCAAGCGGCGCCCTCAAAAACTTGGAAGGTTGATCCCGAACTGAGCCGGGTGCGTATCAATGAACTGCTCGCTTGGCCAAGCCGGAACGGCCATGATCAGGTGGAGTTGTTCAACGACAGCGCCACGCCGACAAAACTCGCCGGTTACAGCCTAACCGACAGCCCGCGCGCACCGCGACAATTTGTGTTCGCTGAAGACACCGTGATCGCAGCGGACGGTTACCTTGTTTTGGAGGCCAGCAAAAACAGTGGGGTACGATTCAAGTTCAACAACGACGGCGAAGGACTTTGGCTTTACAACCCGAATGGGCAGCTAATCGACTCCGTGGTGTTCGGTCGGCAAGTCGAGTCGCGCTCCATCGGCCGGGCGGGTCGCGAAGGCAGCTGGACGTTGACACAGCCCACATTCGGTTCGCAAAACATCGCCGTGCCGCTTGGCCAATCACACGACGTCCGGCTCGCCGGTTGGACCGCAAATTCAACCACCGGCAACGACGATTCGATCGTTTTGCAAAATAACGGCAAAAGACCGGTTGACCTCGCCGGTTTGAGGTTGACCGATCGACCGCTCGGGGCTCCGACCGCGTTCGCGTTCCCACCGCTGAGTTTTATCGGCGAACGCGAACGGCTCGAACTGAGTAGCAAACGGCTCGGTTTCAATCTGTCTGCCAGTCAGGGTGAAGTGGCCCTCGGCACGCCTGCGGGAGGTTGGATCGACCATCTGGTTTACGGCCCTCAATCGGACGGCCAAACGGTGGTGCTCATCCCCCCGCCCTCTTCGCCGGTCAACCGGTTCAAGCTGCACACCGAAGTGGTGGACGGTGAACTGGTGATCACTTGGGAACCGGGGAGCGGCCTGATTTTCCGCGTACTATCCAAACGGGATTTGTCAGGCGACGAGTGGTATGAGGAAGCTGTTCTCGACACAACGCCGGGTCGGGTGATTCGATTCAGCGCACCAATGGACGGCGCGATTAAATTTTTCCAAGTNCAACAAATTGANTAACCGATCTTCAAAACGNTTTGCCTGCTGCATGATNGCGGTTTCAGTTGCCGTNTTTTTTACNGNAAACGCAGCACGNGCGNATGGCGTGGTGATTAGCGAGTTGATGCCGATTAACCGCACGACGCTGCCCGACGAAGATGGCGATTTTTCCGACTGGATCGAGATTCATAATCCCACCGACCAACCAGTGAACCTGCTGAATCACGTGCTCACGGATGACTCGGCGGCACCGTTCAAATGGCGGTTCCCGGAACACGTGCTCAGGCCGGGTGAACGCACGCTCGTTTTTGCCTCCGGAAAAGATCGCCGCTCAACGCGGCCTAAGCCCAAGCCGGTTGATGCGAATTTGCCGAAAACCATCCCCGGGTTGATGTTGTGGCTCGACGCCACTGACGCCGATTCGTTGGACACCGATGACGCCGGAGCGGTTCGCCAGTGGAAATCAAAAGCAACGCAACCTGCAACGATCGAACCGACCCAACAAAAACCGATCGACCCCGGCGCTGTGGACGGGTTGCGGCTGTGGCTGGACTCCTCCGACACCGAGACCCTCCAAGCCGAAAAGGGGCGCTTGGCCAAGTGGCTCGATAAAAGCAACGACGCCCGGCATGCGGAGCAGTCGCGTTTTCTTTCCAGACCAAATGTGTTCGAGCCTACCGGCCAACCGCCACTCATCATCATGGACGGAAAAGACGATCACCTTTTGTTTGAACGACTGGAGAGCGTTCGCAGTGCGTTTTGGGTAGTGGCCGAGCATCAAAAATCGTCTCTCGGCTACCGGCCGCTGCTCGGCGATTCTGAGAAATACCACTTCGCCCGTGCCATGAACGGGGCGTTGTTTCACAATTCCCGAATCTCCGTCGCCCGCGAGGGGCAAACTTGGATCGACGGCGAAAAAGTCGACCCGTTTCTCACACCGTTACCCATCGGGAGACTGGGTTTGGTGACGAGTATTAGCGACAAACCGGGAGCCGCGTCCAACCTTGCCTCGGATCGTTTTTTGCCGGGCCGCAGTTGGTACGGACGCGTTGCCGAGGTGCTGCTTTTCGATCGCACGCTTGACGAGACTGCCCGCGCTGGGATTGAGCGCTATCTCGTCACCAAATGGAATCTCACCGATCGATACGTGCCGTTCAATGGCTTCGCCGCCAGCCAAGCGGATATCGCCAAGCGGCCGAAGCGAGTGACTGACCCGCTCACCGGCCTGCCGTTTTTGCGATTCGACGGGCTCGACGATCTGCTCGTGACACGGCGGCGTATGGACGCTCGGACGATTTTCGTCGTCGCGCGCGAAGCGGCACACGCCACCAAGTCACATCGCGCGATGGTCGGCGACTTCAAGTACAGCCATTTCAACCGCGGCGGTGACCGACTTGTGTACTATCCAAAAGGTCACTTTGCCGGAGACGAAACCACCGTGCGACTGGATGGCCGCCCGATCAAACCAACCGTTACCCGCCTTCCGGAGACGCTGTTTCAATTGACCAGTTCGTCGACAGGTGCGCTGCCGCTGAGCCTGATCGGATCCGACCGGTTGGTGCGGGATCGCAACTGGCAGGGCGACATTGGTGAGTTGCTTGTTTTCGACCGACAACTAAACGACGACGAAATCTCAACGGTTGAGACTTGGCTCAAGGCCAAGTGGGGTTTACCCGCGATTCAGTGGCACACCAACTTCAAGGTCAGCAGCGGCGAGACGATCCGGCTGATGCAGCCACTTGGCCAAGAGGCGTCAGCGGTTTGGGTGTCGGAGGCTCCTCCGGATGCATCACTTGGCCAAGCGGAAGGAATTGTCGGCCTGTTTCATTTTGATCAACCCACCCCCGGTACAGCGAATATAACTCCGTTCACGTTCGGCTGGCTTGAGGCGCCGCACTTGGCCAAGCAGCCCGGCAGGTACGCAGAGGCGGTCGACCTGACCATCGAGCCGCCCGACGACAAAAGCGAACTGCGCTACACGCTTGACGGCTCAGCCCCAGACTCCGAAGCCAAGCGTTACGACCGACCACTCCGCTTGGCCAAGCCCACGGTGGTGAGAGTGCGTGCTTTTCGCGACGGCTTCCTCCCNAGCNCAATCGTTACCGGAAGTTTTCTCATCGGCGAACATACCCAGTTTCCTGTCGCGGCGGTCACAACCCCGCCGGTCAATTTGTTCGACACGGATCGCGGTATNTACATCGANGGGAGTGCTTACCTGAACGGCACTCCGGAGCCGGTGTACAATTTCAANCGCGAGTGGGAGAGGCCGGCTTATCTCGAATGGTTCGAACCGGGCGAATCGCTNGGTCTCAGCCNCNATATCGGCCTGCGCATCCACGGCGGTTGGACGCGGCACTACTACCAAAAATCCCTCCGCCTCTACGCCCGACCCCGCTACGGCGAATCGACGTTTCATCATCGGTTTTTTCCGGACTCGGACTTGGGCCAATTCCACCGACTAATCCTTCGCAACGCCGGGAACAGCTGGAAAACCGCGTTCATGCNAGACGCNGTTGGACACGAACTGACTGAAAAAATGGGCTTCGAGTTTCAGTCATGGCGTCCCACGATCGTGTATCTCAATGGGCGATTTTGGGGTGTTCACAATTTGAGAGAGAGAATCGATAGCCACTACCTTTCGGCTCACACCGGGTATCACGATTCAGAAATCGACCTGTTGCAGCACACGGTCAAATCTGGCGACATGGAGCATTGGCAACGCGTCACCGCGCTGATTTCCGCTTGGGACTCGCTTGACACAACAAAACGCGTTNCGCAGCTCGAAGCGATGGTCGACATCGATAATTTGATGGACTACATCATCCTNGAGGTGTTTCTCGACAACACCGATTGGCCCCGCAACAACGTCCGTCAATGGCGACCGCGCACGGCAGATGGCCGGTGGCGTTGGATTCCCTACGACCTCGACGGTATCCTCGGCACGACCGGACACGACGCCACGTTCAACACGTTGCACAACACCGTGCTTCATATCCCCGGCTACCCGCCCGACTTCATTCGTGTTCTGCAAAAAATTCTCACGCACCCAAGTCTCAAGCAGCGGTTCGTGCACCGGTTCACTATGCATATGCAGGGCGACCTCAGNACCTCACAGATTCTGAAGACGTTGCAAAACAAACAGACCGCGCTGGAGCCGGAAATGGCGAGGCACATCACGCGCTGGAGGAAGGACGTCGGGGCGATCGAACGGGGCGAGCAGGAGGAGGAATGGTCGCTGCCACTTTGGGATATTTACGATTGGCGTGGGCAAGTTCGCAAACTGCGCGACTTCGCCGAGGCACGACATACTCAAGTGTGGGAGCATTTGCGCAAAGGCTTCCAACTCGACGAAACAGCCACCCTGAACATCACGGATCCAGAAGACCGTATCCGCGCCGTCACCGTCGAAGGGTTGCCGATGCAGAAAACCGGGAACGCATGGTCGGCGCAGTTGTTCACCGAACTGCCGATGCAGCTATCGATTCAATCGAACGATGAATGGAAATTCGCCGGCCACGAAGCCAACGCTCCGTTCACGCTGAGCGCCGACACGACGCTTCGCCCGCAGTTTACCAAGCGCACCCAGTTTCGCGTGACGTCCATCCAACCGGTTGGCAACAGCGCGTTGCGAATCGAGTACGAACGTCTCGGGGCCAAGCGACACCAACTCGAAGTTTCGGCCGATCTCATCAACTGGTTGCTCCACAAGCCACTACCGATCGAGGCAGGCCAAGGGGTTCAGTCAGTTTACATTGAGATGGATCCCGACAGCGCTGCCCGGTTTTTCAGGATCGTCGTCGTGCCGGAGTGATGCCGGTTTTTCGTTGCGCCAAGCCGATGGCGGGGCTTGAATCCTGAGTAGCAACGCGCCCGTTGATGCAACTCAGCACAGCCAACATGTTCCAAACGACCCGAGCCACGATCGCGGCAGCTGTACTTTCGCTTGGTCAAGCGGGATGCGGCCAAAAGGATGCGGAACCCACCCCGCCACCCGTGGCCAAGCCTACCCCGCCACCCAAGGTGGAGACGCGAACACTGCACGAGTTGGCCGCCTCAGACGACAATGCGGCGTTAACCNACCAGCTTCAGCTTGGCCAAGCGGTGGNCGCATTAAATAACCTTGGCCAAACGGCGCTGCACGTCGCCGCCATCCAAAACAAGCCGCAGCAAATCAACACGCTGCTCNCCTTCCGCGCNAACCTTCANGCGACCACGCAAAAGGAAAAGATCGATGCGCTCCACTTGGCNTGTGCCTACGGCAGCGTGGACGCCGCCAAGCTGCTGCTCAGCAAAGGGGCAACCCTCAAGGCCACGGCATCGANCGGCTGGACGCCGCTCCACTCCGCCGCCGTCAACGGACAGGNCGCCATCGTCCAACTGTTCCATGATCAGGGAAAAGAACTGAGCCCGATGTGCCCCGACGGCACACCGTTGGACTTTGCGNGGATCCACAAAAAGACATCGACCGAGGCGTTNCTCGCATCGCTCGGCGCGAAAAAAGGAGCCACACTCTCCGTCCACCTCGCGGCACGCCACGGCGACATGGAGGCGTTGAGCCATTGGCTGCGCAACCGGAACAACGCGCATTTTCGTGAGCGCAAACATCAGGCCACACCGCTGCATTGGGCCGCTGAGGCAGATCAACTCAAGGCCACGGAACTGCTCCTCAGCAAAGGCGCAAAGGTCAGCAACCGAACCGACGGTGGCTGGACACCGATCCACTCCGCCGCCGCCAAAGGCAGCACGAACGTCCTCGCAATGTTTTTCAAACGGCGTGCACCGGTAAACGCCATNAGCCAAAGCGGCACCCCACTCGACCTTGCNATTGGCTACAAAATGGAAGCCGCCGCNGGGATGATTCGTGGTAAGGGCGGCCGNGAAGGGTGGCAGNTTTCCATCCACATGGCCGCCGCCAAAGGAAAAGCAGTTGCCGTGCAGACGTTCCTTCAGCGCGGAGTGAACGTGAACGCCCCCGACTCGCTGCATCGCAGCACGCCGCTTCATTGGGCAGCGGGAGCGGGCAAGGTNAATACGNTGGAAATGTTGATCNACCGCGGCGCAACNGTGNACGCCCGAAGCGAAAGCGACGCAACCCCGCTACATCAGGCCGTATTACGCAACCGCCCCGAAGCCGTGAAACTACTGCTCACCAACAATGCCGACGTGAACCTGAAAAACAAATCCGGCTTCACCCCACTCGACTACGCCACCGCCAACAAGCGAACCGAAATNATCCAGATTCTCAAACCCGCCGNCGCNCTCNCANGCAAGTCGCTGTAAACTCGCCCAACTAAAAAAATCGNGGATCNCNTCAACCTNAANCAGCGAAAGCTGTAGCNAGGGTNTTAACGACGTGGTCGANTTGCTCAGCGGAAAGCTCAGGGTAGATCGGGATACTCAACACTTCTTCGGCCATTTTTTCGCAAACCGGCAGGCTCTCTCCAAAACTCGGCAGCTTCGCGAAACACTCCTGTTTATGGAGCGGGACCGGATAATAAATCGCTGAGCCGATGCGGTTCGCCGAGAGGTGTTCCATGACAGCATCCCGTTTTCCGCCACCGACTCGAATTGTGAATTGATTCCTCGTGTGTTTCCGGTCGGGGATCTCGCTGGGTAGAACAAGTTGCCCCGCCTGAACCGGAGCACTATCAGCCAATCGTTCGAGATACACCTTCGCGTTCGCCCGACGCTTGGCGATGTAGTCCGGCAGATGCCGCAGCTTGGCCCGGAGCAACGCAGCCTGCAGCGGGTCGATCCGGAAGTTCCCGCCGATCGCCTTGTGATAATATTTCGGGGCACCGCCGTGTACGCGAAGGATGCGCACCCGCTCGGCCAACGCATCGTCGTTGGTAGTGATCATGCCGCCATCACCAAAGCCACCGAGATTTTTGGAGGGAAAAAAACTGAACGCACACAAGTCCCCCATCACCCCTGCCTGCTGGTCGCCAAAACCAGTACCCATCGACTGGGCAGCATCCTCTATCACCGCGATGCCGTGTGCCTTGGCCAAGCGATGCACGGCATCCATGTCCGCCGACTGCCCGAACAAGTGCACCGGGATGATAGCCTTGGTCTTGTCGGTAATTCGGCGAGCAGCGGCCTCAAGGTCGAGGTTGAAATCTTCATCCAGAGAATCGACAAACACCGGCGTTGCTCCGGTTCGTGCTACCGAACCGGCCGTGGCAAAAAACGTAAACGACGGACAAAGCACCTCATCCCCCGGGCCAATGCCAAGGGTCATCAACGAGAGTAACAATGCGTCCGTGCCCGAGCTGACCCCGATCGCGTGCGAGGCCCCGACAGACGCAGCGACCTGCGACTCAAACTCCGCCACTTCCGGGCCGAGAATGAATTGCGATGAGTCGAGCACCCGCGCAAAGGTTTCCTTCAGTTCGGCAGCGAGCGGTTGATTTTGCTGATTCAGATCCAGCAGAGGGACATTGATCGGCTCTCCCATGGCGCGGAGTATTTGCCGAAGCTTGGCCAAGCGCAAGGCGCATTACCGTTGACTTGGCCAAGCGGAGGGTCGACCCTTTGTGCTGCCGCCATGAAACCGACTCTCACTCTGCTTTTACTCATCACCGGCGTCGCGCTTGGCCAAGTGGCCGAACCGACCAAGCTCAAGCTGCACTGGGCCAAGAATTACCTGACCATCAGCGGCGATCATCTGCCCGGCAAGGAGATGAAAATTCATTACCTTGAAGCCTACTGCCGGGATAACTCGCAGACGACCGACTGGAGTAAACACACAGTGGTAGGCCACAAAACGAGTCTGGTCTCACGAAGCGCCGACGGATCGCAGATCAAATTGCACTGCAAGGTGAGCGACGGGGTGACGGTGGAACACGTCATCACCGCTAAGCATGACGAGGTTGATTTCCAACTCACCGCACACAATCCGACCAACAAGCGCTCCGAGGCGCATTGGGCACAGCCCTGTATCCGCGTGGGAAAATTCACCGGCACCGGTGCAGACGTCACCCCGGACAAGTACGCCTACATCAAAAAGAGTTTCGTCTACCTCGACGGCAAACGCGCGATGATGCCCACCCAAGACTGGGCCACCGAGGCGCGGTACATTCCCGGGCAGGTTTGGGCCGGGCCGGGCGTGCCGCGTGCAGACGTGAACCCTCGGCCGCTGCATCCCGCCGTGCCAAGCAACGGGTTGATCGGTTGTTACAGTGCTAACAACGGAATGATTTTCGCCACAGCATTCGAGCCGTATCAGGAATTGTTNCAGGGCGTCATTCGCTGTCTGCACAGTGACTTTCGGCTNGGCGGCCTCAAGCCNGGAGAGACACTCAAGATTNGCGGCAAAATCTACATCGTCAAAAACGATGAAAAAGCGCTNCTCAAGCGATACCATCGGGATTTCCCCAACCACAAACAGTTACAACGCAGAAAAAAATAAAATGCAACATGATGTGTTTTTGATGGCTGCGACTTGACTTGGGAATGATGTGAACCGATAACAGTCACAGCCTCATGGCGGATCTGGCAACTGAAAGACAACCCCTTTCGGGCAAGGAGAAACGGGAACTCGATATCGAGATCGAGTTTCTCTCAGGGCTCATTGAGCGAGACCCCGAATACGTCGAGGCGCTTCAGTTGCTGGGCGACGACTTTACCAAACGCGGCCAGTTCAATGACGGGCTAAAAATCGACGAACAGCTGTCGCGCCTACTCCCGGAAGACTCGATGGTTTTCTACAACCTCGCCTGCAGTTATTCTCTAACCGATCGCATAGACGATTCCATCACCGCACTCAACAAGGCCGTGCATCTCGGCTACGACGATTCCAAGTGGATGGACACCGACCCGGACNTGAACAAAGTCAGAACCGATCCGCGTTACCNGTCGATCCGCCATCAACTGAAGAAAAAACACACCGCCTGATCCGGGCGCTCCCCGATGAACGTCACCCAGAATGGGAAGTCGAAGCATTACCGGACGGTCTGGTTTGAGCCCTCACAAAACCGGGTCAAACTGATCGAGCAACGCCTCCTCCCCCACCAATTCAAAATAGGCTCCACTGCCGACTACGTCGAAACCGAGCAAGCCATCATCGACATGATTGTGCGCGGCGCCGGGGCCATCGGAGCCACGGCCGCATACGGCTTGGCTCAAGGGGCGAGAGCGTTTCGCGGCCGCGGGCTGAAAGCATTCGAAAAGCATCTGGCCAAAGTCTACGACACGTTGGCCAAGGCGCGGCCCACTGCAGTCGATCCCGTCAACGCCATGCGGGCGATGATGGCACAAATGGATGGTGCAACCGTTACCGATCGCCAAGCGCAGGCCTTGGCCTTGGCGAAGCAATTTGCTGACGACGACGCGGCCCACTGCCAAGCGCTTGGNCAAGCNGGCGAANCGTTGATCCANGAAGGCGNCCGAGTGCTCACNCACTGCAACGCCGGCTGGCTGGCATTTGTCGACCACGGATCAGCCACCGCGCCGATGTACGCCGCACAGGCCAACGGCAAATCGTTCCATGTGTTTTGCGACGAAACCCGGCCGCGTTCACAGGGCGCCATTCTCACCGCTTGGGAGCTAGCCCAACAGGGCATCTCACACGACATCATCGCCGACAATGCTGCAGGTCACCTGATGCAACGCGGCGAGATCGACCTCGTCATCGTCGGCAGCGACCGCACGCTTGGCCGCACCGGTGAGGTAGCCAACAAAATTGGCACCTACACCAAAGCCGTCTTGGCCAAGCGCCACGACATTCCGTTTTACGTAGCCCTCCCGCTTTCGACGATCGATTGGGAACTCGAGTCCGGCTTGAGCATCCCGATCGAGGAACGATCGCAGGACGAAGTACTTCACGCCTGGGGAATCACCGACAGCGGCAGAAGACAATCCGTGCGCGTGGCCAACCCCGGCAGCACCGCCCGGAACCCGGCNTTCGACGTCACCCCACCGGAACTCATCACCGGCGTCATCACCCCGCAGGGCATCTTCAAACCACGCCAACTCTGGAAAAACCGTTCCAAGCTCGGCTTCGACTACGCGGTGTAACAAATCCGCGAATTGCCATTCCCCCGTTGCGATCCTCAAACCCGAGGTGTACGTTCGCCTCAGATTTTTTGATATGAAAACAAAACTCACCCTCACCGCAGTTGCGGCATTACTCAGTTTCGGGATGACCCAACCGGCAGTCGCTGAAGGTCATCACGAAGAATTTGCCCACGAAATCGAACGNAAAATCGTGGACATTGAAGTGACTGTGCTGCTCGAAAAATACAGCGAAATTACAAATCGATTTCACCAACTCGACCTCGAACGCATTGAGCTTGAAGTTGAGATCGAATTGGCAACAAACGAATCCGAGCAGGCGGAGATCTCCCGGCAACTCAGGCGAATCCACCTTCTTCAGGATCGGTTACAGGACAAACGCCACCAAACCCGGGATGAACTTTTTCACATCAGTCATCCTTATCACGGGGAACACGAAGACCAAGACGAAGGTGAGCACGATGAAGAACACGGGGAGATCAAAGGCGAAAATGATGAAGCCGAGGAAATCGAGGCTGAACTGCACCATCTGCGTCAGGAAATCGAGGATCTGCGTGAGGCGGGAAAACACGACCGAGCCGAACAAGTTGAACTCAAAGTGAGAGACCTTATCGAAGAATTGAAAAAACGGGAACACCGCAAACGCAGTCCAGAAAGAGCGGAATTCCTGCAGCGCTTCGAACAACTTAAGGCAGAACGCCGCGAAACCANCGCCCACCTTGANGAACTCAGCGANGCGTTGGAGCGGTTTGAGGGCGAAGGAGAGGAGGCCGAAGCCGAGCGTGATGAATTGGAAAAGCGAACCGACGGAGTGGAGTCCCATCTAAACGAACTCAACAAGGAACTCNAGCGACTCGAAGAGCACCGCCGGGAGTAGCACACAAACTTACTTTTCAGACTCAATCGCCTTGGCCAAGCGCTGAATCTCACCGCCGAGACGCAGACGCGTCATCTTCGAGTTCAGCTTTTCACTTAGCGAGGCGCACAACTCNAGGAAGCATTCCGTCCCCGGTTCCTCCTGAAGGTTGTAGCCTGAAAAATCCTTAAAACATTCCTGTCGCAACTCTGTGAGTTGATCCTGCAACGCCTGCAGCTTGTCCAAATCCTCCGCTCCACCGCCTGCGTCCAGATTCATTTGCTGCCGTTCAATGCCAATCACACGGCGAACGTATTCGTCGATCTTGTTTTCCTTTAAGCGTTCCTGTCGTTTTCGAAACCACTGATATCCGAAAAAACCGGCCGCCAAAAACGAGACGATGAACGAACGAAGATTCTCCCACATTTCGATAATGTCGGGATCAAAAAACGTTCTCGTCTCCGGGNCATACGCCCACTGGGCGCCCTCNTGCACCGGAAAAAACGGCATCGAGTTGGCAAACGATTTCCCCTCCGAAAACAGCTCCTCCAATTTGTTTTCTTTTTGAAACGTGGTTTTCAACAACTCCTGCGTCACGCGCTCGACCAGCCCGGACTCGACGCCCGTACTGGTGATCAGGTGCGCCCCGGTGGCCACCGTGTTAATCCCCTCGCGGGGCACGGGGTCGCCCTCGAACTGATACACGCCACGCGGTACAACAAATGGCGTTAGCGATAGCTCCATCGCCGCCAACGCCTCATGATTCGGGATGCTCAGAAAACGAATCTTCCCGGACTTGGCCAACATGCGAAACACCTCCGCCTGCATCCCCACCGTGATGAACGCCGCGTCCAACTCCCCATTGTCAAACGCTGTCATTATCTCAGGGTAGGTGAGATTCGAATGTTCTTCGCCCAAGTCGATCTGCAGCGATTCCAAAAGCAGCCGAGCCATCGGGTAATCGCCGGAAAGTTTTACGCCCAAGTTGATCCGTTTCCCACGCAAGTCGGACAGCGACTGAATACCACTCCCATCCCGAACCACGATGTGCAACGGCTGTGAGTAGAGGTTCGCCACGAACGCCACCTGCTCGAGTGCGGCAGCATCGATTTTCTTCGTGTCCTCCGCAAGCAACTCCGGCTCAAAGTTCCTCAACCCCTCGTAAGCTCCCGGCTGAAACAGTGCAAAATCGGCATTGCCTTCGGCGACCAATTTCAGGTTTTCCAGCGTGCCCTCCGTTGTCAGGACTTTCGATTTTCGGCCCAAGCGCGTCAGCACATCCTGCAAACTCAGGGCGATCGGCCGATACAACCCCTTCTCCGGTCCTCCGGCGATNACGATCGTCCGGTTCATCNCGGCCAAGCCGACCANCAACTGGTATAANGGGATGCAAATTAACAACCCNAGCANACAGTAAGTGATCCATTTACGATTCATTTCGCTGAAATATANGCACANACCCTATCGCTTGGCCAAGCGGCAGACAAGATTCCCCGCTTGGNCAAGCGATATTTTTTTGTAGCCGCCTTGGCCAAGCTCACCGACATTGGGGGTGTGACGGAGCCCGCCCTGAAAGGTGCAAGCGTGTTGGTGCTGGAGGACGAACTGCTGCTGCGCAAGCAGGTGGCGGCCGTGCTCGAGCAACACGACGCCGACGTCACCGCCATTGGCACGGTCGACGAGGCGCGGCGGATGATCGGGTCGCTGCCATTCGACTTCGCACTGCTCGACGTCAATCTGCCGGACGGCCTCGGCACCGATCTGCTGACTGAGGGCGTTTTCTCTCCCAACACCGCCNTAGTCGTCTGTACGGCAGAAGGCGGCGTGCAGGGCGCCGTCGCAGCCATCCGGAACGGCGCTCAGGATTATCTGCTCAAGCCGGTCGACCCAAACGTGATGCCCATGGTGCTCCAACGCGCCAAGGCCGGCCAGCAAACCGCCCGTCTCGCCGAACACGAACGCCGCAACCCGGACGCCACCGGCGAACAGATTTTCTTCGGCGATGCGCTGGCCGGTTTTCGGGATCAACTTGATAAAATCATCGGCGCCGATGAACGGCTCGGCACCAACCTTCCGCCGGTACTCATCGAGGGCGAAACCGGCACCGGCAAAACCAGCATCGCCCGTTGGCTCCACCACAACGGCCCACGGCAAACCGGCCCATTGGTCGAGGTCAACTGCCCGGCGCTGCCGGAGAGTCTTGCAGAGTCGGAGCTGTTCGGNCACGAACGCGGNGCGTTCACCGATGCCAAAACAGCGCGCATGGGCCTGTTCGAAGCAGCCAAGGGAGGGACGCTTTTTCTCGACGAACTTGCGAGCCTTTCGCTCGTTCTGCANGCCAAGGTGCTCAAGGCGATCGAAGACCGGCGCATCCGCCGCTTGGGTGGCAACCGGGAAATCGAAGTCGACGTGCGCATCATCGCNGCGAGTAACCGNGACCTTGGCCAAGCGGTTGCCGANGGCGAATTTCGAGACGACCTGCAGCACCGACTGAGCCTGTTCCGCCTAACCGTCCCGCCGCTGCGTGAGCGCGGTCGCGATATTTTAAAACTCGCGAGACATCTGTTGGAGCAGCTCTGCCGTCGGCATCGGGTAACCGCAAAACCGATCAGTACGGCTGGGCAGGCACGGCTGCTCGGCCACACATGGCACGGCAACGTCCGCGAGCTTAGTCACGAACTCGAGCGGACGATCGTGTTTGAAGAGGGGGACGAATGGGAGTTTGCNGCCCTNCCCGGCAGCNCGNGATCACAACCCAAAACTANGAACAGCGACGGGTTGCTNAACGCGATGTTCGAATTTCCGGATGAAGGGTTTTCGCTCGAAGGCACGATCAACGAGATCATTCAGCGGGCCGTCGACCAATCAGGAGGCAACGTCTCCGCTGCCGCCCGCCTTCTCGGTGTCCCTCGCGACTACATTCGCTACCGCCAGAAAAACGGAGAGAAATAACGCCGATGCCGGAGCCGTCAAGCACCGCGCTCAAGCGATCTCCCGAACCTGCCTCAGCACATACTTGCCAAGCAGATCCGTCTCGAGATTCACCGAGGCTCCAACCTTGCGTGTTCGCAGATTGGTGACCTGCCGCGTGTGCGGGATGATCCAAACGGTGACCCCCCGTTTGCGCAACTTGGCCACTGTGAGGCTGATGCCATCCACCGCAACCGAGCCCTTTGGCACGAAACCGCTCATCAAACCCGCCGGCGCATCGACATCGAGTAACCAATCTTTTCCCTGCTTTTCCCACTTGCGGATTTTGCCGACTGCATCGATGTGGCCGGTGACGAAATGGCCGCCCATCCGCTGGCCCAGTGCCAAAGCCCGTTCCAGATTCACCACCGCGCCTCGCTTCAACGCACTCAGATTGGTCACGTCCCAAGTTTCTCGTAGCAGGTTAAATTCAAAACCCTTCGACTTGCCGCGCTTAACCACATTTGTCGCAGTGAGACAGCAACCGTTTACGGCGATGCTGTCGCCGACACTCGTCCCGCCAAGGCACACATCGGCCGCCACCGTCAGCGTCACGGAATCCNTGCCGTGCTCTATCGAGGTGATCGTCCCTGTTTCCTCAACNAGTCCGGTGAACATCTTTTTTAAGCGCGGCCAANGCGCGCGGTAAGCATCAGGTCGGGGCCAAGATTTCTCCAGCGGATTTTTTCCAGCGGCAATCCGAATGCGAGTGACAGGCCATCCCCCGCCACGCCGGTACGTGCATCGCGACCGCCCAAAATTTTCGGCGCATAAAAAAAGGCAATCCGGTTCACGAGCCCAGCCTCAATGAACGCCGCATTGGTTTCGCCACCGCCTTCAACTAAAAGATGCGTCACGTTTTGTTTACCCAGTTTTTTGAGTAACGCCTTCAACACAAACCCACGCTTGGCCAAGCGGCAGGTCATCGTCGTGCACTTGGAGTCGAGCTTGGCCAAGCGCTTGGCCGGAGCCTCCGATGACACGACCAATGTCGTGGCCGGGGTATTTTCGTCGTTGAGTAGTTTTGCGACTAATGGCGAACGCGCACGGGGATCGAGCACAATCCGTCGCAACTCGGGCCCGCGCCACTCAGCCTTGGGCCGCCGCACATCCCGCACCGTCAGCGACGGATCGTCAGCCAAAACTGTATTTACGCCCACAAGAATGGCATCCGCTTCGTGTCGCAGTTTCATTCCTTCTCGCCGAGCCAACGGACCGGTAATCCATTTGGACTCACCGCGTGCCGTGGCGATTTTTCCGTCGAGTGTCATCGCCGCCTTGACGGTCACGAACGGCAGGCCGGTGGTGATCCAATGGTTGAACGCGGCGTTCATTTCCGATGCCGGCTCCGCCATCAAACCATGCTCGACCTTGACGCCCTTGCATTTGAGTTGACGAAACGCTCGACCGGCGTGATCTGGGTTCGGGTCGGTCGCGGCAACCACCACCCGGCTAATGCCGGCATCGAGGATGGCCTGCGTGCAGGGCGGAGTACGACCGGTTGTCGAGCAGGGCTCCAGCGTGACGTACAATGTGGCGTTGCCGAGCGAATGGCCTTGGCGTTTGGCATCGGCAATCGCGTTCACCTCGGCATGCGGCAGGCCCGCCCGTCGGTGACAACCTCGGCCGATGATCTCGCCCCGCTTGGCCAAGACCGCGCCGACCATGGGGTTGGGAGACGTCTCCCACTTCGCCCGCTTGGCCAAGCGCAACGCCTCACACATGCACTGTTCGTCGAAGTTCAAAAAATGAGATTAGCGAACCTGATTGTTTGTGCCGAGAAGATCATTCAACGCCCGGTTGGCCACGCGGACGATGTACTTGTTCGGCTGACCGGTGAGGGCTTTTTTTAGTTCGGGAATCGCAGGTCGCGCCTGCTCCTCCATCTCGTCGAGGACGATGGCAGCCTGCAGTCGCGCCCATTGGTGTGGCCCGGCAAGCGCCCGCTTCAATGTCGGCAGCGCGTCCTCCGGTTTGCCTAATCGCGCCAAAGCCCGGCCGGCAGCGATACTCACACTCGCCGATGAATCACCAAGTGCCCCTATCATCGCTTGGAGCGCTTTGGAATTATTTTTTGGGGCGATATTGCCGACACCGGTTGCTCCCCAGTAACGCACCGCAGCGTCGGTGTCGCTCATCGCAGCGAGTAACTTTGGCAACGCCTTCGCCCCGGAGGAAGCCAGCGCGGCGGTTTCGCCCAATCGAGCCATCACGGCCGTGCTGCCTTCCTGCCGAAGAATTTCATACCGCGCACCGTGGACTTTTTCGCGGGCGATAATTTCCGGCTCCGGCAAAAAGCCGATGTCGCGTGTGTCGCGAACCCAGCGGTAATGCGCCTCCCGCATCTTTTGCATTCGATCGGCATGGGCCGGGTCTGCAGCGAGGTTGCGGATTTCGTGTGGATCGTTTTCGAGGTCGTACAACTCCTCAACCGGCTTTCGTCCAACCGAGAAAAGCTTTGCCGCTGCGGACAGTTCGCCGCTTTTTTCAAGCCGGCGAATCTCCTTCATCGTCGCCCCTTTTTCCGGCGTGTTCATGTACTGGTAGTACGGCTTGAGAGGCTCGTAATTGCGGATGTAGCGAAAGCGACTGTCGCGCACCATTCGGATGATATCGTACCGTTCATCCATCCGATCGCGGGCGCCGTAAACAAACTGAAGCGGTGCGCTCAGCTTTTCGCCGAGGAACGCACGACCCTGCATGTGCCCGGGNATGTCGATACCGGCGAGGTTCAGCACNGTCGGGGCAAAATCAATCGAGCTGACCAGTTGCGAATCGACCGTGTGCGGTTCCCCCTGCGAAGCAGCACGATACTGTTCCGGGATGCGGATGATCAATGGGACCCGCGTGCCGGAATCGTAAAGCCAACGCTTGGCCCGTGGCAGTCCCACACCGTGGTCACTCCAGAAAAAAACGATGGTGTTATCCGCCTCTCCGGAGGCTCCCAACTCGCGCAAATGCTCGCCCACCCANGCGTCCATCGCGGTGATCAATTCGTAGTTGCGCTTCCAATCCTCACGCACCACCGGCGTATCCGGGTAGTACGGCGGNAGCTGCAAAGTCATGGNATTCTGCCGCTGTTCCGGCTTCAAATCCTGTGTGACNAATCGGTACTTCGACTCTCCGGCGATGCCACTTTCGTGGCAACCTCCAAAATTGAACACCGCAAAAAACGGCTGACCGGCCTTGCGGTTTTTCCAGTGCGCCTTACCGCTGGAAACATCCCACGTTCCTTTTGGTGCGGAGAATTGATAGTCGGNTTTTGAGTTGTTCGTGCAGTAGTAACCNACCTCGNGCATGAGGANCGGGAANGGTTTCACAAACGACGGCAGCTTGNCGTTGCACCTCATATGATGGGTGCCCAGCGTGGTTTGGTACATACCGGTGATGATCCCCGACCGGCACGGTGCACAAACGCCGGCGGTGGTAAATGCGTGGGTGTACCGGACGCCCTGCTTGGCCAAGCGATCGAGGTTGGGCGTNATCGCCCNGTCGTCACCGTAGCAGCCGAAGTGCGCGTTGATGTCCTCCGCTGAAAGCCAAAGAACATTTGGTGGCTTGGCCAAGCCACTCGGCGCTTGGCCAAGCGCAGTCAACAAAAGTGCAGTAAAAAGAAAACGCATCGTCATGCCGAAAACTTAACGACTCGCCCACCCTATCGCACTCCGAAAAAAAACAGCGCTTGGCTCAGGGGTAAAGCAGCGTTTGCCGCCACGAACCGTCGACTTGGGCGGTGTAAACCAAGCGCTCATGCAGACGGGCGTCGGCGTTGAGCCAAAACTCGATCTCGCTTGGCTGAAGCGACCAGCCGGTCCAATGAGGCGGACGCGGCACGGCGCTGCCCTCGGGGTATTTGGCACAATACTCGGTCACTCGTTGGTCGAATTCGATGCGCCGCTCCATCGACGATGATTGAAGCGAAGCCCAAGCCCCGACCTGACTGGCGTGGTCGCGACTCGCGAAATAAGCGTCCGCCTCGGCATCGCTGACCGGTTTTACGCAGCCGGAAACACGCACCTGCCGACGGAGACTTTTCCAATGAAAACACATTGACGCCTTGGGGTTAGCCCGAAGCTCGTCCGCCTTGCGGCTGTTCATGTTGGTGTAAAACACCAATCCATCTTCACTCATGCCCTTGAGCAGGAGCATGCGGACGTTTGGTTGGCCGGCGGCATCCACCGTGGCCAACGCGAACGCGGTCGGGTCGTTTGGCTCTGACTCGGTGGCCTGCGCTAGCCATCGATCAAAAAGCGGCAGCGGCGTAGCCTTATTGCCGAACGCTTCGTTTAATCCGTGCGGGTTGGGAGTATCGGCCATCGATCAGGCGCCCCAGTCCGTGAGCTGGTCGTGAAGGAATTCCATATCGTTATCGCGCAGAGCCATCCGGCGGATCGTTTTGTGGTCGGAACGTTCTGCGGCGATGTCGAGCCAGCGCCACGCCTCTTCGATTTCCTCCATTCGAACGCAGTAACAGGCGAGGTTGTACGGGATAGTCGACTCCTTCGGGAAACGATCGACTGCTTCGCGAAGTGTGTCATACGCCATCCGAATGCCACAGCCCTCGGTGCGCCGCAAAGCATAGGCCCAGTTTATCCAGTTCGAAGCGTTATCCGGTTGCTCGGACACCTGATCGCGCGCGAGTTCCTCGGCTTCCGGCCAGTTTTCCTCCTGTGCCAGAATGCTCCACTGGACGCCGCGAACCTCGGAAAGTTGAGCCACCTCGTGGGTGAGGGATTGGAGTTCCTTTCGAGCCTCATCCGGCATGCCAAGCTCGAGCCATCCCATCGCCGAGCGCAGGCAAAAAACGTCGCGCGTCTCTATACCCGGCTTGGGCTCGGGTGGATACGGACTGGAATCCTCGTCAATCGTCACCGGTTATTTTTCGATCGCTTTCCCGGCAGCCTTCCAGCCGTTAAAACCGGGCGCAAGATCGACCGTGTATTTGAACCCCATTTCACTCATCTTTTTGCAGGCACGCGCACTTCGCACTCCGCCTGCACAGTAAACGAGATAGATTTTGCTCTTGTCGAGCTTGGCCACCTCGTCGGCAAATTTGGGCGAAAACCAGTCGATCCATTTGGTGCCGCGGATGTGCCCGACTTTGTATTCCGGCGCGGTGCGGACGTCGAGCAGTGTCAGCTTGTCGGCCTGCCACATCTTCTCAAACAACCCCACGCCAATGCGAAACGGCTTGCCCGACTCGATGCCGTATTTGTCGACAATATCCGCCACGTTCACCACCGGTACGGTGGTTTTTTTGAGACACCAATCGATGGCGTTATCGACCAGCTTAACAAAGTTGGGATTTGCAAAGTCGGCCTTGTGACCCAGCGAGGTATAAAATGTTCGGTTGCCCTTATAGCTGTGCGTCCAAGCCACCGGCTCGGCGGGATGCCCCTCCACTTTTCCGGTGAGAAGCGGCTTGGCCTGCTTGGCCAATGGGGTGTTTTTATAGAGCGAACCGCCCATCCGAAATTCACTACCAACTCCCGCAAGGATCGGATGTCCCTTGGTAGCGGGAACCACCGATGCATTGCCAAGCAGGTTGTTTTTGTGGTGGCCTTGATAGTTTCCACCGAGCACCAATTTGTCCATCTCCAGCCAGTTTTGAATGGCGTGGCTCGCGGTGCGCAGGCCGATCACCGGCTTCCCTCTCTCGATATATTTTTTCACTTGGCCAAGCTGCTCCGCCGGGAGAGTCATGCGACGCATGTAAAAGATGACCAAGTCCGCTTGGCCAAGCGCGTCAAGCGATGGGAACTTATTTTTCTCAACACGCGTGAGCGCCGTACAACTATAACCGAACTTCTTTTCCAGCTGTTTTGCATAAGCCCGCAGGGTCTCTGCCGAGTCGTACAGCGACTCGCCACTGAGCAAAACCACATGCGGCTTGGCAGCCATCGCAGTAAGCTTGGCCAAGCCGGCTAGCAAACCAATGAAAACGACACAACGAATCAAAGATTTCATGTTCTGAGCCGAAACACAGCTTCGGCCGCTGAAGATTCCCTATGTCAGCCTGACTGTCCAGCCACCAGTCACCAAAACTGTGAGCAACTTGTGAATAAAAACGCATTGAGAGAGGTTGACACTCTACATGTTGTGTACTTTCCTTCGCCGACTACATTCGATTGTGTAGCTAAGCTTTATGCGTTGCCCCAAGTGTAGTTGTGTGG
>NZFR01000018.1 GCA_002689335.1 Verrucomicrobiales bacterium | reverse complement strand
CGCACAACGAGGCCCGTGACGTGCGTGAAACTCTTGGAGTCGAAGAGCTCCTCCGTGAGCGGTTTGTCCGAGTCCGCGGCTTGGCCAAGCGAGACGAGCCGAGGAAGTGGGCGGGACGCTTCCGGCGGTGCTCAATGCAGCGAACGAAATTGCAGTCGATGCGTTTTGTGACGGTCACACCTCATTCGTCGGCATCGCCGAATCGGTCAGCGTGGTGATGGATCGTCATCAGGTGAACGAACACCCGTCGCTCGATGAAATTCTACAGGCCGACCAGTGGGCGCGCGATACAGCGCGGGACGTGATCGGCCTTGACCAAGCGATTGCCTGATGCCAACGATTCAATCCATCTCAACACACGATTTTCGCCGCAAACTCAAGGACGGCGCCGGCTCCGATGCCGTCCACACCGACCCCTCCTACGGTTACGGGGTCACGCTGCTCGGGACGAACAATGGACTGACCGGTACCGGTATCGCCTACACGCTTGGCGCCGGGACGAACTTGGTTTGCGAGGCGATCCGCATTTTGGCCGAGCCACTCAAGGATCGAGAGATCGAGGCGTTGATGGCGGAGTTCGGTGCGGTGCAACGGTCGCTGGCCGAGCACCCTGGTGTCCGCTGGCTTGGGCCGCACAAGGGCGTGACGCACCTTGCGTTGGCATCGATCACCAACGCCTGTTTTGACCTATGGGCAAAGTCCCGCGGCGTACCGGTTTGGAAGCTGTTGCTGGATCTTACGCCCGAAGAGATAACGCGGCTGATTGATTTCAGTTATCTCGAAGAAGTGCTGACCGCAGACGAGGCGGCCGATTTGTTGCGCGCGCAAAAAGCCACGAGACCGGAGCGTGAGGGCGTTTTAAAAACCGGCTATCCCGGTTACGACACTTCTGTCGGTTGGTTTAAGTACAGCGACGAGAAAATCCGCGACAACGCTAAGGCGGCGGTTGATGCCGGTTTCACTGCGATGAAGCTGAAGGTCGGCGCGAAGGATCACTCACACGATGTACGCCGCTCGTTCATGGTGCGCGAGGCGGTGGGCGATGATGTGCGGATCATGCTCGACGCAAATCAGGCTTGGCCGCTGCCACAGGCCATCGACGCCTGCCTCGCGTTGAAAGGCATGAACCCGTTTTGGATGGAGGAACCCACGCAACCGGACGATGTCTCCGCACACCAAACCCTTGCGCGCGTTATCGCGCCGGTGCCGGTCGCGGTTGGTGAGGCTGTCTCGAATCGCGTGCTGTGGAAAAACTTTTTACAGGCCGGCGCGGTCGGCATCGTGCAGGCCGATTGCACCCGCCTTGCCGGCATCAGCGAATGGCTTGCGGTGGTGATGTTGGCCCGCAAATTTCCGGTGCGCCTCGTGCCGCACGTTGGCGACATGGGGCAGATCCACCAGCACCTCGTGTTGTTCAGCCACATCGCGTTGGGCCACGAAAAACTGTTTCTCGAATACATCCCTCACCTGCGGGACGACTTCGTTCATCCGGCGAATGTTGACACCGGCCACTACATGCCGCCGCAGGAGCCGGGCTGCAGCACCGACTTCCGATTGACCTGATGAACCAATTCCTCTTGAGCCTGTTTTGTCTGTCAGTAGCCGCTTGGCCAAGCGGCGTCACGGCGGAGGATGCACCCGTGCCGCTTGGCCAAGCGCACGCGCACAACGACTACTATCACAAACGCCCGCTGCTCGACGCCCTCGCTCAGGGCTTTTGTAGTGTCGAGGCCGATGTGTTTTTGAAAAACGGCAAACTGCTCGTTGGCCACTTTCAGTTTGAGCTGCGCGAAGCCCGTTCACTGGAGGCTCTCTACCTCGCGCCCTTGGTCGAGCGCGTGAAAGAGAACGGTGGCAGCGTGTACCCNACCAAGGCGCCNTTTCATTTGATGATCGATTTCAAAACCGANGGNCCNAAAACCTANGCCGCNCTTCAGCCANTNCTCGAAAAATACCGCTCGATGCTCACGGAGTTNGNGCCGANCGAGANCAAAACNAAGGNGGTCACGNTTGTCATCTCCGGTAGCCGNCCGCGCGCGGTGATGACGAAGCAAACCAAGCGCTTGGCCGGTTACGATGGCCGTTTATCCGACCTTGGGTTGGNGGAGAGCCCGAGTTTTATGCCGTGGGTCAGCGACAGTTGGCGGTCGCATTTCAAGTGGCGCGGCAGGGGCGCTCTCCCAGCGGCNGAGCAAGCCAAGCTTCGGAAGATTGTTAGNCGGGNACACAATAACGGCCAAAAAGTTCGTTTCTGGGCCGCTCCCGACAACCCCGCCGCATGGGAGGTTCTTCACGCCGCNGGTGTGGATTTTATTAATACCGACCGGCTCGAGGCGCTGGCCAAATTCCTCCGGGCCAAGCAANGCAAGTAAGCGACCTTGGCTGTTGGTTAATGGTAAAACGGCCTTTATTTGACGGGGTTCGCGTGCGAGGGTTTCGCGCATGCACGACCTCTCTCGACGTACATTTNTTCGCAATACTGCCCTGANTTTACCGGTATTGGCGCTGGCTCCGACCGTTCTGGCGGCGAAGAAGAAAAAGGCCGCCGNCCGTTTCCAGATCGGCATTCAGGAGTACACGTTCCATCGCTGGCTCGGNAGTGGAAAATTGAAGCATCTCGACTACCCGGCGCTGGCCAAGGAAAAACTCGGCATCACGCACATAGAGTATTGGAACCGCCCGTTTGGNGGCAAGCACACCGATAAAAAATACGTCGGAGAACTGGCAAAGCGCACCAACGGCGAGGGCATGAAAAATGTACTGATCCTCGTCGACGCCGGCAACGAGTTGGACGCAAAAGATGCCAAACAACGGGCACGCTCGGTGGAGGAACATAAGGGCTGGGTCGACTGTGCCGCACAGCTTGGCTGCGATGCCATCCGGGTCAACTGCCGCTCCGGAGGCAACCGTGCGGAGAATCTGAACAACGCCGTCGAGGGCATGCGCGCGGTGTGCGATTATGCCAAGGGCAGCAAGGTAAAAGTCGTGATCGAGCCGCACGGCGGTTACTCGAACGAGCCCGACTGGCTGTTGGCGGTCATCAAAAAACTCGATCATCCAAACGCTGGTTTGTTGCCGGACTTCAATAACTTCGGCCGGTTCGATCGATACGACGGAGTGAAGCGGACGCTCGCCCACGCGCCGGCAGTCTGTGCCAAGGCGTTGAATTTTGATGATCAAGGCAACGAAACGCACACCGACTATTTCCGGATGATGAAAATTATCCACGAGTCCAGTTACTCGGGCGTGATCACGATCGAGTTCGAGGGCCACAAAGTCGACCCGATCGCCGGCTCACTCAAAACCAAAGAGTTGATCCAAAAAGCCATCAAGACCGCCGCCGNNTAGANGCGATTGATGATGAAGAGTTCACTTGGCANGTTGTTATTGGTTTGTGNCNTTGGCCAAGCGCTTGNCCAAGCGGCGGAGCCGTTGCCGTTGCCAGAGAGTACGCCNTGGGACGTCGCGGCGTTGAAGAAAGCGCCNCAATANAAATGGGTNCGTCNGGAGGGTGACGTGCATGCGCTGTTGTATTCCGGGGAAAAATACCGAGGCAANCCCACCCGCGTNTTCGCCTACTACGCCTCGCCCAAGACGCTTGGCCAAGCGGCGGATGGCAAGATGCCGGGAATCGTNCTGGTGCACGGCGGCGGCGGAACAGCGTTTGCCAACTGGGCTCAACTCTGGGCCAAGCGCGGTTACGCAGCGATNGCGATGGACCTCGCCGGTCGNGGTGAGGGACGNAAANNCCTNCCGGACGGTGGCCCTGATCAGAGTCANGCGGAAAAGTTCAGCACCATCGACGAGCCGNTGGAAAATCAGTGGTCGTATCATGCGGTGGCCAACGTGATGCGCGGCCACTCGCTGCTGCGCAGTTTTGCCGGNGTGGACACAAACCGCATNGCGCTCACTGGAATTAGCTGGGGNGGNTACCTGACCTGCATTGTTGCCGGAGTGGACGATCGATTTGCGATGGCCATGCCGGTTTACGGTTGCGGTTTCCTGCGGGAAAACAGCACCTGGAANGTCGGTGAATTTGGCAAGATGACCGCTGCNCAGTCGGACAAGTGGNATCGGCTTTGGGATCCGTCCCGCTANATTGGCTCGGCAAAAATGCCGGTGATGTTCCTGAACGGNACGAACGATTTTGCCTATCCGATGGACAGCTACGCCAAAACCTGTGCACTGGTGCAAGGCGAGAAAAACTACAGCATCCAATTGAAAATGAAGCACGGGCACATTTTTGATTTCCCCGAGTTTTTCCTGTTTGCCGAACAGTATATTCGNGGAGGAACCCCCATGCCGNTGGTTGCGCGGCCGGNGGTTGANGGCGGNNGGGTANGCACCACGGTCAAGTCGGAGACGAAATTGATCGAGGCCAAGCTGCATTACACCACCGCGCCNCATGAACAAAACCGNGGCCGNGCTTGGCAGACGGTCGATCTCAAAGTGAAGGGCAACAGCGTTCAAGGCGCCGCACCGCCCAAGGNNGCNACCGTCTGGTACGTGGCCGTCCGAGACGANCGCAAAGCCATCGCCAGCAGCGAACCCATNGTCCCATGAAAAAACTGNTTTCCATTATTGCGNTGTNTGCGCTTGACCAAGCGCTTNGCCAAGCGGCGGAGCGGTTTGATTTTCACTCGATCCNGAAGGNGCCNACTGNGNCGGNGCGNGGNATTTACGAAGGGGAAACGNACCTCCGAACCGAAGGTAAAGCGCGNCCGCAGGATATGAGAGGGTTCGGAAACGGTTGGCGCGGGGATGCACATTTGCTNTGGGACGGCGTGGTGGGTGACGTGAANGCGGTGGAGTTCGANATGGAAACGCNGNGTAAGTATGCATTGGCNATGCAATGGACGTNGGCGCCGGATTACGGGGTATTCGAGGTGAGGCTGAACGGCAAGNTNATNGAGCCAAAACTGGATTTGTACTCNCCGAATGTGCGCTTGGCCAAGCTGCGTGAGTTGGGTGAATTCAATTTAAAAAAGGGAACACAGCGNTTGGAGNTCAAGTTGGCCNGTGGCAANNCCGAGGCTAAAAAGTATCGGGGCAAGGGATACTTGTATGGGCTGGATTATTTGAAGCTGACGGATCTGACCCCGAAGCCGGTGGAGAANAAGAAACCAGAGCGGCCCGTGGTNNAGGCGGCGAGTTTTGCNGAGGCGNGGATGTTGATGAAGCAGCATTGTTTTCGGTGTCACGGTTCGAAGAANGTGAANGGCAAGGTGAATCTTGAGGCCTTGGCCAAGCGCGCGGATGTTTNGCGGGATGTGGAACTGGCGCGGCACGCAGCGGAGGCCTTGGCCAAGGCGGAGATGCCGCCGGAGGATGAGCCGCAACCGGACCAACTGGAGCGAGCGAAGCTGGCGGCGTTTTTCGAGAGGGTGGTGGATGAATATGTCTCGGCGAACACCATGCTTGAGCCGGTGGTTATGCGGCGTTTGAACCGCTACGAATATAACAACGCGGTGCGNGATTTACTTCAGTTGCGAGGGGATATCTATCCGCTGCCGGAAAAGGTAATTCGTGCGAGCCGCTACTTNGATCCCGCCGCCGGGCGCATGCCGGACGCNGTGACGGTGGGCAATCGCACGCTTGGTAAGTTTCAGGTGGAGCGACAGATTTTGAAGGGAGTGGATCCGTTTGCGATTGATCTGCAGGCGGAGCACGGATTCAACAATCAAGGCGAGCAGTTGAGCATCCCNCCTATNCTGTTNGAGAGCTTGCTGAAGCTNGGTCGGTCGATCGTGAGAGCGCCGGAGTTCGACGATTACACAGGCCTGCATGACACGTTTTTCAAGGATGACAGCCAGCCGGTGGCCAAGCGGTTGTGGCCGTTTTTGGAGCGGGCGTTTCGGGCGCCGGTGGATGAGGGGACCTTGAAGCGATACGCGGCTTTTCACGCGGTGGAGCTGGAACGAACCGGTTCATACACCGCGGCGATGAAGTCGGTGGTGGCGGCGGTGTTGGCCTCGCCAAAATTTGTTTACGTGGTGGAATCCAAGCAGGGCGCGGGTGAGAAGACGTCGGCGAGTGATTACGAATTGGCCCAGAGGTTGGCGTTGTTTCTCTGGAGCAGTATCCCGGATGAGCCGCTGCTTGCCGCCGCGCGTGCGGGTCAACTGCGTCAACCGGCTGATTTAGAAGCGCAGGTGCGGCGCATGCTCAACGATCCGCGTAGTCGTGCGTTGTCAGAAAACTTTGCGCGACAATGGCTGCGGCTGGATCAGCTCATCACTGCCGTGCCTGACTTTGATCGGTTTCAGATTTACTACTCGCGCATCGGTTGTGAGCAATGGAAGTTTGGCCTGCAAACGATGATTGAGCCGTTGCTGCTCTTCGAGAGTGTGCAGGTGGAGGATCGCTCGATCATGCTGTTTGTTGATAGCAATTATGCCTTTCGCTCGGACGAACTGCAGGCATGGTACGGCAAGCCCGAAGCGCCCTTCGGCAGTCGCGGTAATCGCAACCGGTTTAATACCTTCACGCAGGCTTTCCGCAAACGAAAGCTAAGCACACGGCGCGAAGGCGGGGTGATGACTACGGCGGCGGTGCTGACGATGACCGCCACGCCGCTGCGGACCAGCCCGATCAAGCGCGGGGCGTGGGTGGCGACGGTGATGTTCAACGATCCGCCGCCGTCGCCGCCGGATGTGGTGCCGGAGATTGAGGTGGACGACGCGGAGATTGAGGCAAAAGGCTTAACCATCCGCGAGAGGCTCAAGCAACACGCCACCGATCAAAGTTGTTCCAGTTGCCACGCTCGCATCGATCCACTGGGTTTTGCGCTGGAGAGTTATGATCCAATCGGCCGTTGGCGCGACAAGTATCGTGGCGGGCGCAGTGTCGACGCGAGTGGGAGGCTATTCGGTGAGGCGGAGTTTAAGGACATCGAGCAATTCAAGGATGCCATCTTGGATCGGCCGGAGAAATTCATGCGCGCCTTCAGCGAGCACCTTCTCAGCTATGCGCTTGGGCGTGAGTTAAAGGTCACCGATAAGCCGGCGATCGACCGCATCTCGCGGCGGGTGCAGGCTGATCATGGACGCTTCTCCACCGTGGTGGTTGAGATTGCCAAGAGCATACCGTTTCGGCATAAAACCGGTCAGAACGAAAGAAAATGAACGTATTAAAAAACACGAACCTCCCAAGGCGCACTTTTCTGCGCGGTTGCGGTGCGGCGTTGGCCCTGCCGTTTCTCAATGTGATGCAAACCCGCGGTGCCCAATCCTTGGCGCCTAAGCGGGTGGCGTTTTTTTACGTGCCCAACGGTGTGGCGCAAGGGGCGTGGCATCCGAAGGAGACCGGCCACAACTTTGCTCTCAGTCGCACACTGCAACCGTTGGCGCCCTTGCGCGAAAAGATTTCGCTCTTCACCAATCTCGATCGTATCAAGGTGCCGGGCACCGATGGCCACGCGCAGGCAGGTACGTGCTATTTGAGTACCGCCGCGCCGGACGAACTGTCACCCGCGGGGTATCCGCTCAAGCGCACCATCGATCAGGTAATCGCCGATACCACCGGTAAGATCACTCCGTTTCGTTCGCTCGAGCTGTCGTGCAACAGCTTCACTGACAACAAGGAGTCGGTATATTTCGACAACATCTCGTGGTACGGCCACGGGCATGTGGCGCGTTCGATCAAGGATCCGCGCAAAGTGTTCCAACGGCTTTTCAACGTGAAGGAACATCAGGCCAATGCCAGCGTGCTCGACCTCGTACTGGCCGACGCGAAGGATTTGCAGGGCCGCCTCGGTCGTCTCGACCGGCACAAACTCGACGAGTACATGGATTCGGTGCGAACTGTTGAGCAGCAGATCGAGCGGATTACCGAACGGCAGGTGGATGCTCGCGACCTTGGCATCGAGCAACCCGAGAAGCTTTGGACCACCATGCGCCGCGACGAATATATTCAGGTGATGGGTGACTTGATGATCCTCGCCCTGCAGACTGACCTTACTCGCGTCAGCTCCATGATGGTAGCGCCCGAGCGCTGGGACACGCCCTTGATGTTCGAAGATGTTTTTGCAAAACCGATCCTTCACCACGGTTGGACGCATAATCAAAAGAACGAACAGGTACTCGGCGACCTCGAGAAGCTCGACCAGTTTTATATGCGGCAGTTTTCAACCATCAGCCAAAAAATGGACGCTATACAGGAAGGGAACGGCACGTTGCTGGACAACATGATGTTCACCTACGGTTCCGGGCTCAGTAGCGGCATGTTGCATGAATGCACCAACCTACCAACCGTCATCGCCGGCAGTGCGGGTGGCCAATTGAAAACGAATCGGTACGACCAGCACGCCAAGGGCACACCGATCGCCAACCTCTGGGTCTCCATGGCCCAAGNCATGGGGTGCCCAATCANNCAACTCGGTGACAGCACTGGCNCGTTAAAGGGGTTCCTAGCTTAAGGGTGCCGTTTGGCCAAGCGCTTGGTTTTACTGNGGAATGGGGTGCCACAACGCCGCTTNNCCAAGCCCGAATCATTCAAAATGGCGCTTGCATTCNGCTTGGNCAGGCGTATNTTGCCNCGCCGCTGAGCCCCACGAGGGTGNGTGCTNGTTGAAGCTGAGAAACAACCTGTTAACCTGAGTAACTTAACCTTTAACCNGGTCGCTCCGTCTTCNGACGCNTTTCTCNAGCGATTGNTTTTCTNAGGGAATTTTACTCCCANTCTATCTAAAATATTGTGTCTATAACTATGGAAGAGGCCTTGGCGCAGAGCCAGACAAGCTTTGCCTCGGGTCAAATTGTTAAGGGAACGGTCATTGAGATTCGTTCAAAGGAAGTCATGGTCGATATCGGCTACAAGAGCGAAGGCTCTGTGCCGGCAAGTGAATTTGAAGACCTTGATGAGGAGATGAAAGTCGGCGATGAAGTCGACGTACTCATTTTGCAACTCGAAGACCGTGAAGGTATGGTCGTGCTCTCCCACGAGCAAGCGGTGTTCAAGCAAAACTGGGACAACATCAGGGCAATCTGTGAAGAAGGCGGCCGCATCAAGGGTCGTATCAAGTCAGCCATCAAGGGCGGCCTAATTGTGAACATCGGCGTAGAAGCGTTTCTGCCGTCGTCACAAATCGACGTGAACACCCCGAGTGACCTGGATTCCTACGTCGGTCAGGCGTACGAGTTCAAAGTCGTGAAACTGAATCTTGAGCGTCAGAATATCGTTCTGAGCCGCCGCGAGTTGATCGAGGAGGAACGCTCAGCACAACGTGCGAAGCTGCTCGACGAGATGGTACCGGGAGATATCCGCAATGGTACAGTTAAGAACCTGACTGACTTTGGTGCGTTCATTGACCTGAACGGTCTGGACGGCCTCTTGCACGTCACTGACATGAGTTGGGGTCGCATCACGCACCCCTCGCAATTGCTGGTCGTGGGTCAGGAACTGGAAGTTGTGGTGCTCGACATCAACAAGGAGAGCGAGCGCGTCAGCCTCGGCCTGAAACAAAAGCAGGAAAACCCGTGGGAAAACATCGACGAGAAATTTCCTATCGGCGAGAAGGTCTCCGGCAAGGTTGTCAATCTCATGCCGTACGGCGCGTTCGTGGAGTTGGAGCCGGGAGTCGAGGGCTTAGTGCACGTCACTGAATTGTCCTGGACCAAGCGCATCAACAAGCCGTCGTAAGTGCTCAAGCCAGATCAGGAAATCGAAGCAGTCGTGCTGGGTATCAACCGCGACGAGCAGAAAATCTCTCTCGGGGTGCGTCAGCTCGACACCAACCCGTGGGACTTGGCCGAGGAGAAGTACCCGGTTGGCACGAAGGTTACCGGCAAGATTCGCAACCTCACCAGTTACGGCGCTTTCATGGGGCTGGAGGAAGGTCTTGATGCGATGATTCACGTGTCCGACATTTCGTGGACACGCAAGATCAACCACCCATCCGAGGTGCTCAAGAAGGGCCTCGAAGTCGAAGCGCAGGTGCTCGAGGTCGATCGTGAAAGCCAACGCATCTCTGCTGGCATCAAACAGCTCGCCGAGGATCCGTGGGAAACCATCGACAACTACTACAAGGTGGGCGATCTCGTCACCGGCAAGGTATCCAAGCTCGCCAGCTTTGGTGCGTTCGTCGGGCTCGAGCACGACATCGACGGCTTGGTGCATATCAGCCAAGTCAGCGA
>NZFR01000017.1 GCA_002689335.1 Verrucomicrobiales bacterium | reverse complement strand
CGACCATAGTCCTGCTGACAAATCTCGAGGTTGGCCGGCTCATAAACCAAGCCGAAGTTAGGTCGATCGATCGCTTTTAACGTCCTTTCGATGCTGTCCACCGTTTCGAATAAACTCAGTGTGTGGCATTGATGAACCAATTGCACGCCGCGCTCGAAAGCCTCATCGGCGGCAGCTTGGGTATGAGGAATATCAGCATCATCTTTTAACGCCACCCGAATACGGGGTGCGCCCAAGCGCTGGGCCAGATCGAGATAAGGTGTAATATTCTGAAGCGCTTTTGGCCCATTTACGTTATTGTAAACCGTATCAAAATCCCCGGTGACCATGCTCACGGACAGTCCGCTTTCAGCCAGACAATCCACCGCCGCGGATACCGTCCCGGGGGACGAATGCACCCCCACTTGAGAGGCTCGCATACACAATGCCCCATAGCCACAGCGCTTGGCCAAGCGCGCCAACTCGTCTAGCGGAATCGAGGCCTTTTCCTTGGACAAAAACTCTTCGGCAATTCGGACAGAAAGTGACAGTTCCATTGTGTGAGACAACTTAACCAAGCTATCCCCAGATTTCGTTCATGGCAATTTAGATTTGAATTTATAGTTGATTCTTCTGTTATTTAAAGCCATGATAACTGCCCGTTGGCTAAATAAAGTTAAAAACATGGCTAGTTCACTCTCATTCAGAAGCGGAAATCCAGCGCTCGGCGCTGAGACGTTTAACGTCCCTGCTCAAGGGCTTAACACGATGACCCTGGAAGGCGCCGTCAACAAGACCGCGATCGGGTTGTTTCTCGTACTGACCACTGCCCTCGTGACTTGGGCCAACCCAAATCCGGCACTGATGTACGGTGGAGCAATTGGCGGATTGATCATGGCCATCGTGACCATATTCAAAAAAGAATGGGCTCCATTCACCGTGCCTCTTTACGCCTTGCTTGAGGGTCTATTTCTCGGCGGAATTTCAAAAATCTTTGAGTTGAAATTCCCGGGTATTGCCAGTCAGGCCATATTTCTGACGCTTGGCATCCTCGGTGCACTTTTGGTCGCCTACAAAAGCAAACTGATCAAACCGACGGAAAATTTCAAATTAGGCATCGCGGCAGCGACAGGGGGTATCTTTCTGGTTTACATGATCAATCTCGTCATGGGCTTTTTTGGTTCGGGCATTCCGATGATTCATGAAAGTGGAATGATCGGAATTGGCTTCAGTGTTTTCGTCGTGATTATCGCATCGCTCAACTTGGTTCTTGATTTTGATTTCATCGAGCAAGGAGTCGAAAACGGAGCCCCAAAATACATGGAGTGGTACGGTGCCTTTGGCCTTCTCGTTACCCTAATTTGGTTGTACCTCGAGATTCTTCGCCTCTTGGCTAAACTCCAAAGCCGTGATTAAATTTCGCACAACCAAACAAAAAAAGGCCTAGCAAACGCTTGGCCTTTTTTGTTTGCGGGATACCCGCTTAAAGCTTCTTTAGTTTCAGGTTTTTAAACCAAACCGGATGACCGTGATACTGGAGGCCGATGCTTCCTGTTCGTGGTAAATCCTTCAAAGCAGTATGGAATTTGTTACGAGAGCCGTCCGGATTTTTACGGGCCGTCGTCCATTGATCCAAATCGGCATTCACCACCGTTTTATCGTTTAAGACAACCTTCACAGAGGCGCCGTTCACGGTCAGCTTCATGTGGTTCCACTCGCCAGCCGGTTTGCCTGAGTTGGCGCTTGGCGGCAACGCATCGTACAGCGCACCGCAGTCATGTTTCCCGACTTTCGCTTTGCCGTGTGAATCAAGGATTTGAATCTCAAAGCCGCCCTGGACAGGGTTATCCGGGTCGGTTCGAAAGAAGATGCCACTATTGCAGCGCTTGGACATCTTGAAATCCAGTTCCAACTCAAAGTTGTCGTATTTTCCCTTAGCCCAAATGTAGCCACCGGGTGTTTTGCTCGGGCCGATGACGCCGTTCTCCACGGTCCATCCGCCCGCTTTTTTCTGAACCCAATTGGTCAGAATTTTACCGTTGAACAGTTCAACGTTTTTTCCCTTTTCCGCTGAATTACCGGAGGAAGTGGCGAGCACAACAGCAAACGCTACCATCCAGAATATGATGTGTTTTTTCATGTCGATCGTGCGGCGGAATTGAACCTTGGCCATCACAAAAATGCAACCCACTTGGCCAAGCGCTTGGTTATCTTGCTGAAATTTCAAGCATCCGCTCGATCGGCAGGCAGGCCCGCTCTATGATCTCTGGGGCCAACGTCACCTCTGGCGTACGGTTTGCCATGCAGTCGTGCAATTTTTCGAGAGTGTTCATCTTCATGAAGTGGCACTCGTTGCAGGCGCATTTCTCGGTGGGAGCAGGGATGAATTTCTTGTCGGGACACTCCTTTTGCAATCGATGCAACATGCCGACCTCGGTGGCAATAATGATAGCCTCTGATTTTGCATCGCGGCAGTAGTGAACCATCTTTTCAGTCGAGCACACCTCATCCGCCAAGATGCGCACCGCTTTGGTGCACTCGGGATGGGCGACTAGAGGTGCGTCGGGATGTTCGCGGCGAATGCGTGAGATGCTGTCGTGCGTCCACTCGACGTGCACGTAACAATTCCCCTGCCAATAGGTCATCGGACGACCCGTTTGCTCCGTCACCCAAGCGCCAAGATTTTCGTCGGGAACAAATAACAGATCTCGATCGGCTGGTGCCGCGTCCACAATTTTCATGGCATTGCCGCTCGTACAGATGACATCGCTCAGCGCTTTCACCTCAGCGCTGCAGTTCACGTAGGCGATCGTGTAGAAATTGGGGTTGGTCTCCTGAAGCTCACGGAGTCTATCGGGGGGGCAACTCTCCTCCAGAGAGCAGCCCGCATCGCGATCCGGCAGCAACACGGTTTTGTTGGGGGACAAAATTTTCGCCGTCTCCGCCATGAAATGAACACCACAAAAAACGATCACCTCCGCATCGGTGTCTGCGGCCTCTTGAGATAAACCAAGCGAGTCACCGACATAATCGGCGACGTCCTGAATCTCTGGNACCTGATAATTATGAGCCAGGATAANGGCATTCAANTCCTCCTTGAGGCGGAGAATTTCACGCGAAAGGCGATCCAATTGCTCGGGNGGAGTGCGAGGCTCCACGGGAAAGCCGNCAGTGGAAACANGCTGAATTTCCGTCGTATCAATCACGNGNATAATGATACTCCNCNCCATTGACCGGGTCAATCGCACTTGGCCANGAGCACGAAAAACTGGCAAGCGAAACGGACGCATGGTAGAAATTCNCCATGCCAATTGACCAGGTACTGCTCGAGGCTGAAGACAAGATGGCCAAGTCCGAGGCTGCCATGCTGCATGAGTTCGAAGGCGTCCGCACAGGCAAGGCCAATCCAGCGCTTGTGGAGAACATCATGGTAGAAGCTTACGGTTCTTCCATGCGCCTGCGAGATATGGCCGGAATCACCGCTCCCGAAACCAGAATGATTCTCATCCAGCCTTGGGATGCCGGCACTGTCGAGGTCATTAACAAAGCGGTTCAATCCGCTAACCTCGGTCTCAACCCTGCCGTTGACGGAAAAGTCATCCGCATCGTTTTGCCGGAACTCAGTCAGGAGCGCCGCGAAGAACTCGTCAAGGTCGCCAGGAAAATTACCGAAGACGGACGCGTGGCTGTGAGGCATGTCCGACGCGATGCGCTTGATGGCTTAAAGGGAGCCGGGAAAGAAGCCGGTGTCTCGGAAGATGAAGTGAAATCCGCTGAAAAACAGGTTCAAAAATTAACCGACGATTTCATCAAAAAACTGGACGACCACCTCTCCGACAAAGAGAAGGAAATCCTAACCGTCTAAGACCTACTCGCCGTCACTGAATTTCAACTTTTTTGAAAAATACGGGAGCACGGTCAGCTCAAGTCTCAAATTCCGCTTCTCACCATGGCGAGCGTAGTACTCGCTGTATTCGTGAGGGATATTCGCCTTATTAAGAGATTTGACCAACGCCCGATTGGCATCAACAACCAACGTATCGAACCGGCCGCAGTCGAAGCGAAATCCGTTAAGCGTTAACAAGGCGTCCTTATGGCTCTCGACCATTTCGATGGGATCAAACCGCAACCATCGCTTTTGCGCCAAGGGATTTGGCCTCCACTTCCCATCCACCAAACTGTACTGGAGATCGACCGGGAACGGTTTGTTTTTCGGGTTCGAAGAAAAAGCAGCCGTCATGCCGAGTAGCCTGATCAATCGTGAGTCTGCGATTTCTATATTCTTCAGCGCTAATACATTTTTCCACTCTTCAACATTCTATGAAGTTTCAGGGAGCTTCCCAAAATCCATCGCCCCGCATAGATGACTCCGAACACGTCAGGGTATTTCATCCCCAAAATAAACGCACCCCGACCACCCATCGAATAACCGGTCAACGCCCGACTATTTCTGCCATTCGGTGTTCTGTACTTTTATCGATAAACGCGACCAAGTCTTTCGCGATGTGATCCGCCCAGTTTCCGGTCACTGGAGAGTTCACATAATGACTGCCTCTGTATTTGTTCCTCACGTTCGGCATTACGACAATCATCTCCTTGGACTGCCCCTTTTTCACCAAATCGTCCATGATGGTTTTCACACCTCGCCTCGCAGGGCGTCCATCTTTTGCTTCCCGATCTCTCGCCCACGTGTAGGCAGGATTAATCTTACTTGCCCATCCGGCCGAGTTCCCATGGCACAGGTAAACTACAGGGTATCGTTTTGCTTCGTTCGTATCGTAGCTGGGCGGCAGATAAACCAGCACCTCCCGACTGGGTGAATCCCCAAGCATATTTTTCTCCAACGCTTCGCTTTGAAATGTAGTGTGTTCTATTTTCCCACCTTCAGCCAGTGCGACTGAGACGAAAACACATATCGACGAAAAAGTCGTGATCGTACGTTTCATGATGAAGCTTATGTTTAACCTTTCAAAAAAATGAGATTCCCTAGTGACACTAAGCACATCACCTAATATTTTAATGTGCGGGATAATGTCAATAATCACTTTTGGAGTGCCACATCTGTGGATTCTTCCGGTGGTGAAAATTTGTACAAAAGTTTACCGGTGTTCACATCCCAGATACGCAGGATCCCATCGAATCCCCCAGCGACAGCATATTTGCCATCAGGCGTCACGTCGCTCGNATGCATGNAGGTGGTGGTTTCNGGAAGGCGTCGCACCTCGCCCCCGTCTTCCTTGACGACTTTGACCACGTTATCGCCGGCAGACACTACGGCCTGCGTNCCAATCCCGAGAAAATGCACCGAGGTCACTTCCTTGTTAAACCCGCTGAACGATTTCTTCTGCTCTCCGTTGATTAGATTCCAGATTTTCACAGCTTTGTCTGCGCCGACACTGGCGAGCACCCGGCCGTTCCGCTGCCAACTCACTCCCAGCACGTGACCGGTATGGCCTTCCAATGCGCGCAGTTNCTTACCGCGATTCGTCTCGAAAATACGAGCGAACCGATCGGCTCCACCGGAGGCCAANTGACTACCGTCCGGTGAAAAAGCCAGCGAACACACCGCATCACTGTGCGCCTCCGGAATTCGCAATTCCTCCGAACCATCTTCGACGTTCCAAATATAAATTTCCCCGCCTCGTGAGGGAAACCCACCGCCCGTGGCCAACCATTCGCCGTCCGGGCTAAAATCCAANGCGATCACCCTATCTTCGAATGGGGAATTCTCATCTCCGGTACCGATCGTTTGCGCAAGCGACCAACTCGGTTGAGCGTTGACNACCGACAACTCAGGCGANTCNCCGTACAGAGCGATACGCCCGCCGGTAAGCAACCCTATGCTCTTGGCCAAGCGGCCTTCGGTTTNCAAGGTTTGGGCACGTTGGCCCTTTNTTGTAGACCACGCTTGAACCCTGCCATCGATCGCCAANGTGTACACCAGAGTCCCGTCTTCGGAGTAGATTGAGTCCACCCAATCCTGCGTTCCAGCTGCGGCACGAGCCTTGGCATTGGCCACGTCAGCCTCTCGCTCGGTTGGAATTTTATTGGCTTCCGTTTGAGCTTCAGTGGCAACTTTCAGTGCCGCCTCCGCATTTTTCACATTCGTTGCCGTAAATCCGACCTCCGCCTTGGCCAGTTCGATTTCTCGATTGGCATTGGTAATCGCGTTGGTTGCGTCGGTGATTTTCTTTTCCNTNGCTTTCTTCTCTTCGCCAGATTTTTTTTGTCGATCCTGAGCAGCGGCTAACTCTTTGGTTTGCTTGTNCAACTCCGTTTTTGCACTCGCTACTCGCTTNTCCNCCTCGGNAAGCAAGTTGGCCGCCGCGCCTTTATCGGNNGTCTCCTTGGCNAAGGCANCNTTAGCCGGGGCAAAGCGTTCCAGTGCCTGCTCAAATTCCCGGGCTTTGCGCTTGGCCAAGGCATCTGCTGCGACAGCTTGCGAAGCCAACTCNTTGTCTGCCTTGGCACGGGTCGCCGCGTCGCGGGCATCCGCCGCAAAAAATTTAGCGTTATTCGCCGCCGCACCCAATTGCATGATTTGTTCCGTCACTGTTGCCTTTTCCTCTGTGGCCTTTTTGAGCGCANTCTCGGCGTTCGCCAGATCCACCTTTGCTTTGGCGACTTGGGCTTCAGCGGATTTTATTGTGTTTTCCGATTCGGCTTTGCCTTTATTCGCAGACTCAATTCGCTTCGGCAGCGCGGTAATTTCCTCGTTCAACTTTTTCAGCTCAGCCTCCGCGTCCGTCTTTTCTTTGGTTTTATCGACGGAAGTTTTCTCATGGTTCGCCTGAGTATCTTTAGCTTTTTTGTGTGCGTCCTGATCTTGCTTGAGCTGCTTCTGTTTGGCCTCAACGTTGGTTTTGTGGTAGCCGACCTCTGCCTTGGCAAACGCTAGTTCCTGCTCTTCCAGTGCCACTTGCTCTTCCGCGTTTGGGTTACCTTTCAGCTGCGCGATTGCAGTCCATTTTTCCGTGTCCCAAAGCTGGGCAACCGGGCCTCCCAAAGTGATGATTTGCGCCCCCTTGGTATTTACCCGAATAGCGGAGACCGCCGTGCCGTGGTCGATGGTTTTAATCGTTTTACCATCGGCAGAGTTGATCACCCGCAACTTGCCGTCCGCTTGCCCCGCGAGAATGGATGCCCCGTTATTCATGCTCGCCAACGCAGTCACAGCAGCGGCAGTTTTCAAATTGGCCACGACTTTGCCGGGATTGGCCACTGCCCAAATGTTAATGCCGGCCGAATTGTGACCGGTCGCAATGCGATTATCATCGAGCCAAGTCATCGTGGTTGCGCCGAGTGGCGAAGCTTCGCGTGTGACGCGATCGCCGCTTGACGCATCCCATGTCCGAACCCGTCCATCGCCAAACAGCACCGCCACTGTTTTACCGTCCGGCGAAAGGCTGAGTTTCTCTGCCGCTTGGCCTTCAACTTGATCACGCCAAATCGGAATCATGCTAATTAGTTCAATCGCCTGCACGCCTCCGCGATCTCCGGCAACGAACGCTCGCGCTTGGCCAAGCGCCACGTCCAGCGCAGCCACCTGTTCGCCGCCAGATAAAAGATGAAAAACTTTTTCCGGCTCAGTTGCCTCACTGCTCCAAAGCTTGGCCAAGCGGAATCCTCCCGAAGCCAAGGTCCGGCCGTCCGGACTGAACGCCAGCGATTGCACGAGGTCGCGGTGGGCCACGCCCTTGGCCAAACCGGAATCGGTCAGGCGCGCGGCCAAGCGTTGGGTGGGCAGGTGATAGATGAAAATCTGGTTCCCCCGGCCACAAGTCGCGAACTGCCCGTCCGGCGAGATGGCGGTGGTGTAAATGGGTTTCATCGTGATGGGCACCGGACGCCAGTTAAGTTTCTGCACGACCTTCTTCACTTCGCCCTTGGCTCCCTGATTGATCCACAGTTTGACAAGGCCGAGTTGGTACGGCGTGAGTTTGTTCGCCCCGACCTTGTTGCGGCGCGGGGGCATGTACGGTTTTTCGGTTTGGCGGATGTGCGCCATGAGTTGGCTTTCGTCAGCGTTGCCGGGGATGACCATTGGGCCACTCTCGCCGCCCTTTGCGATGGCTGCCGGGGATTCGAGATTCAGATCCGCATCAGCATTCTTGGCGTTGTGGCAGGCCAGACAGTTTTTGCGAAAAATCGGGAGGATCTCCGTGGCGAAGTCGACATTTTCCTTGCGGCTCAGCTCGGCCACTTCCAGTCCGGCGGCATCCTCTGCGATCAGNTCAGTGGCGGTCACGGCGGCACCGAGCGTTAGAATNAAAATCAAGCNTCTCATTTTANGATANGCCATTTTTTCNAATTTGACATCGTTTGAACAGCAATTTTCGCTGCCNCGAATTTTTTCCTGTTCTTCCCGTCTGAGATGGGTGAGGTTGTCGTTTTCCGGTGACCCCGTGGTGGATCAACCGGAATCTTGATTTTTTCCAACACTAAAAATGACTACAAAACCGAAGAATGAACTTTCACGTCGTAAGTTCATTTCCCATACGTCAACCGCAGCGTTGGGCGCGGCCTGTTTTGGCCCGTTCATGCTTCGCGGCAAAAACCTGAACAGCAAAGTGAATCTCGCTGCGATCGGCGCCGGCGGCAAAGGTGCCAGCGACACCGACAACTCGGCCCGATGTGGAGCCAACGTCGTTGCGCTTTGCGATGTCGACACTAATACNCTTCGCAGCCGTGGNCAAAAATACCCGGGGGCAGCCACGTTTCAGGATCACCGCAAGATGTTCGACAAGATGGGAAAATCCATCGACGCCGTCACCGTGTCCACGCCAGACCACATGCACGCCATCGCCGGCGTGCAAGCGATGAAGCTTGGCAAACACGTTTACGTGCAAAAACCACTCACCCAATCNGTCTACGAAGCCCGCTTNATGNCNAAAGTCGCCAAAGAGCAAAAAGTGGCCACGCAGATGGGAAACCAGGGTAGTGCCGGAAGTGGCTTGCGCCNCGCCGTACAAGTCATCCAGTCCGNCCTCATCGGCGACGTCACCGAATTACACGTTTGGTCCAACCGCCCAGTTTGGCCGCAGGGCATCGATCGGCCNAAAGGTTCTGANCCCGTTCCCGGCCACCTGAANTGGGATCTCTGGCAAGGCCCGGTCAAACATCGCCCTTACAAAAACGGCGTGTATCACACCTTCAAATGGCGCGGTTGGCTGGACTACGGCACCGGCGCACTGGGCGACATGGCCTGCCACACCGTCAACATGCCTTTCCGNGCTCTCAAGCTGGGATACCCCACCGTCGTCGAANCCGAAGGCCACTCNGGCATAAACAAGGAAACCTATCCTGTGAACTCCCGGATTCGTTTCGAGTTCCCCGAGCGCGAAGGCATGAAGCCTCTGAAATTCTGGTGGTACGACGGCAAGATCGACGGGAAACAAAATCAACCGCACCCNGATATCACCTCGAAGGTCGTCAACACCGTCGGTGCGATTCGCGGCAGCGGTTGTTTACTCGTCGGCACCAAGGGGCAAATCTACACGCCAGACGATTACGGTTCTCGCTACTACGTTTCTCTCAACGATGAGAAGAAATTTAAGGGCAGCAAAAATCATGAAGCTGACAAGGCGATTCCGGATGACTTCTGGAAATCACCCGGACACANCCAAGAGTGGTTCGANATGATGAACGGTGGCCGTGCAGCGTATTCGAACTTCGACAACGCAGCATACCTCACAGAAATCATCCTGCTCGGCTGCATCGCCCTGCAGGTTGGNAAAAACCGCAAGATGGAATGGGACGGCCCGANCATGAAATCGCCGAACATTCCGGAAGCCGCCAACTATGTGAAGCGCGAGTACCTCAACGGCTACTCGCTCTAAGCGATCTCAATTCAAAAATCACCCGGCCAGCTTTTTCTGGTNCGGGTGTTTTTTTATNACTNGGCCAAGCTCTTGGTGAGGGTTTTTATTCGCCTAATACCCCGACCAATCAAAGTCATATNAAAAAAGAGAAATACTTANTTAAAGAAGCAAAAATCCNNTTAAGTTTTCGAAGATTGGCCTTCGAAGTTTCTCCATTTTTTGGTAACTTTTTGGTTTTTAAGGGGTCTTATTAATCACTCTTTGAGATGATTCGAAGATTCAACATAACAGTGGGTTTGAGCGGGTTTCTCGCATTGGTCTGGCTTTGCCAAGCGACAGCTGCGGAACCGAATCCGAAGGGGATCGAGTTTTTCGAGAAAAACATTCGCCCCGTTCTCGCTAACAACTGTTACCAGTGCCACTCCGCCGAGGCCCGCAATCTCAAGGGCGGGCTCTTCCTTGATTCGAAACAGGGCATGCTCAACGGCGGCGACTCCGGTTCGATCATCGTCCCCGGCAACCCTGACAAAAGCCGACTCCTCGCAGCCATCCGTCACGATGGTAAACTTAAGATGCCGCCAAGGGACAAACTGTCCGACCAAGTGGTATCCAATTTTTCTGAATGGATCGCCATGGGTGCCCCTGACCCACGCTTAGCCAATGGCGGCAATCCGGTGAAAAGCACCATCGACCTTGAGGAAGGCCGTAAATTTTGGGCGTTTGTCACTCCTGAAAAAGTAGAGATACCGAACGTTAAAAACACCGCTTGGCCAAAGGGAGACATCGACCGGTTCGTCTTGGCCAAGCTCGAAAAAAAACAACTCACACCAGNTCGGGACGCGTCNCGTCGCGAGTTGATCCGCCGAATTTATTTCGATCTCATTGGCCTTCCGCCTTCTCCGCAACAGATCGACGCCTTCCTTAACGACAAATCAGAAGATGCCTTNGCAAGAGTCGTCGACCAATTGTTACGCTCGAACCATTTCGGTGAACATTGGGGCCGACACTGGCTGGACGTCGCACGATATAGCGAATCCAACGGCATGGAACGCAACTTTACCTACCCCCACGCGTGGCGTTACCGGGATTATGTCATCCGCTCCTTCAATGGCGACAAACCGTTTAAACTGTTTGTTCGCCAGCAAGTCGCNGGCGACCTGCTCCATCGNGGTGAACGCAAACCAACCGATGACGAGTTGATCGCCACTGGTTTCTTGGCGCTCGGCCCGAAACCGCTTAACCAAGGCAACAAAGTTCTNTTCAAACTGGATGTCGTCGACGAACANATCGACGCCACGACTCGAGCTTTCCTTGGNTTGACTGTTTCCTGCGCGCGCTGTCACGATCATAAATTCGACCCCATCCCAACCGAAGATTACTACGCAATGGCGGGAATCTTCCGAAGCACTGACGCCCAATACGGCACCATCAACGGACAAGGCAATCGGCAACCGTCCAAGCTGTTAACCATTGTCGGGAACAGAAAAAACCGGGCGGAAAAAATTCGCGAGCATGAACTCAAACTAAAACAGGAAAACGCGAAGCTGCTGATTGCNNAGGAAGAGGCGAGGGAGATCCGCGCTCTCAAAAACCGGGCCAACGACAATCAGAAAGCACGCATGCGTCGATTAAACCGCGACATTAAAGACATTCGCGCCAACGTCAAAGAACTCGAATCGCTGACCCCGGNAGCAGATTACGCGATGGGCGTCAAAGACGGACGAATCGCTGACAGCCGAATTTTGCTACGCGGCGAAATACGTAATCAAGGCCCCATCATGAAGCGTGGTTTCCTNCGAGTACTCGACCACGTGAAAGCCTATCCCATCGGCGCCAAAAGCAGCGGCCGCATGCAACTGGCGTCTTGGCTGACGCAACCGGATAATCCGCTGACAGCCCGTGTGATGGTCAATCGAACATGGCATCACTTGTTTGGCTCAGGCATCGTCCGAACGGTGGATAATTTCGGAGCCACGGGCGAACGCCCCTCTCACCCGGAACTACTCGATCACCTCGCGTTGAATTTTGTCAAAAACAACTGGTCGGTAAAATCGCTCATTCGAGAAATTGTTCTGAGCAGAACGTANCTACTTTCCAGTGATTTGGTCGAAGCCAACGCAAACTTGGACCCGAATAATAGGCTGCTTTGGCGNATGAATCACAAACGGCTTAACGCCGAATCGCTGCGAGACGCCATGCTNGCCACCAGCGGGAGGCTAAACCGCGAACCGCCAGTCGGTTCACCCATAACCCAACTGGGCGACGTCAACGTCGGTCGTGCGATGAAGCAATTAAACCAGCGTCAACGAGGAGCGAACCAGCGCAGTGTTTACCTGCCGATCCTTCGCAACTCACTCNCGGAGATGATGCGGNTTTTTGATNCCGCCGAACCAAGTTTAATCGTCGGAAAACGAAACGAAACAACCGTGCCCACTCAGGCGTTGTATTTGATGAACAGCCCAACCGTGGCCGCTCAAGCGAACGGCATGGCAAGACGNATCATGAACCGAACCGAAAAAACTCACGACCGAATCCGCTTGGCCTACGAATTAGCTTTCGCTCGTGCCGCATCGGATGACGAGGTATCCGAAGCGCAGGAATTTCTAAACAACGTTTCCAAAGAAAAAGACACGCCCGGCCAATGGGCCGTGTTGTGCCAAGCGCTGCTCG
>NZFR01000016.1 GCA_002689335.1 Verrucomicrobiales bacterium | reverse complement strand
CCACCAAAACCAAGCGCTTTAGATTATGGTTGGGGAAGGTTATGGCGAGTTGGGTTGGTCTTAGGTGATTTTTGGGGGAGGCTGTTCCGGCGTTTTGTTTTGGAGTTTTGGTGGAGGAGGCTTGTTTTCTAGTTTTTCTGGATCTGTTTTGTCTTGGTATTCGGCGTCGATTTGTAGGGCCAGGATGATGCCGCCAACGACGGAATAGGTTGGGCCGAGGAACCAGCCGAAAAGGGGGATCAACAGGATGAGTCCGCCGAAGGCCGAGAAGATGCCAACGGTGAAAAAGCGTTTCCGCATGACACGGAAGCTTTGCATCCCGCTGTATCCGGCTCGGTCAAAATAAGGATCGATGAAGCCTATCCCGGTTAAAAACATCTCGCACGGAATGATCAGTGCCAACGCGACCAATCCGCCAATGACCGGGATGAGGTTTGCCCCCATCTCAATTAACAGCATGGTAACGGTTCCGACGATGGTGATGATCGCCACCACGACCATGCGGCCCAAAATCTGGGTCGCCGGGTGATTGCACTCGATCACTTGCCCGATGACGCTCGCCTCAACTTTTTCGGCAATCTTGTCGAGGTAGAGTGAGTAGAAAAATAGGACGACAGTGCGGTAGGTGATGATCCCAAGCACGCCGACGCCGAGAAACAAGATGAGCTCGACCAGCCACTCCAACCAAGCCCAGCCCCCGTAGTCACCATCCAGCCCCAGGTAGCCTTCGAATAATTCGACGACGAACGCCGAGGAAAAGTAGCACGCTCCGATCATGATCGGGAAATACGCCACCGTCAGCAGCAACGGCACTGTGAGCATTTTCAGGAAGCCCTCGCTCCAGATAAATTTGTGCGCCTGTGAGTAGGCGGACAGCGCCAGTTTTATCCCGCTCATCGCACGCTTGGGATGGTTATTTGGCGATCTCGATCAACTCGATTTCGTAGCCTTCCGGCGCGTCGACGAAGGCGAATCCGCCTCCGGCCTCTTTCATGGTTGGGCCGTCAGAGTACTCGACGCCAATCGAGGCGAGGTGCTTGCCGAATTCTTCCAAGCTGTCGACCTCGAATGCCAAATGCGTGAGATCCTCCTGCACCTCGACCGAGCCGCTGTTGGGGAAGTAACAAATCTCGATCGTCTCCTCGCTCTCAGGCGCTTTCAAAAACGCCAACTCGGAGCCTCGGGGGGATTTGTGCCGACGCACCTCCTCCAATCCGAGAACGGTCTTGTAAAATTCAACGGTCTTTTCGAGGTCGTTCACGCGGTAGCGTGTGTGCAATAATTTTTTTGCGAGTGCCATACGCGGAGAACGATAGCAAGCAGCGTTTGTCAGGCCAAGCGCAGGCCGCTTGTCATTGCGCTTGGCCAAGGGTAGCCTGCCCGCATGAACCGCCAGTTTTTANTCACCGGCCTCGTCACCGCATTGGTTGCGCTTGGCCAAGGTTCGGAGGCGCTTGGCCAAGCGGCCGTGACNAAGACGCCCGGCGTGCGGGTTGACTCGGAGAACCCACGTTACACCTACCGGACGCGGCACAGCCGGGACGGCATTGGCAAATTTTACATGGGCCGCGAGATTGCCCACGTTATGGGNCATCTTGGAGCNGGTTGGCTGGAGCGACCTTCCCGTGAAGTGGAGGAGCGGCCGCAAACNCTCATCAAAGCACTCAAACTTAAGGCCGGGGACAAGGTGGCCGACATCGGCGTGGGTACCGGCTATTTTGCCCGACGCNTCTCCCGCGTGATCGGTAAAAAAGGAACGGTCTACGGGGTTGACATCCAGCAGCAGATGCTCGATTTGCTTGAGCNTAATTTAAAAAGCGCCGGGATCTACAACGTCAAAGGCGTCCTGGGGACGATCCAAAATCCGAATCTGCCAGCGAACACGATTGACCTCGCTTTAATGGTGGATGTCTACCACGAGTTTTCGCACCCGTACGAAATGATGCAGAACATCTGCAACGCACTNAAACTGGGAGGACGTATCGCGTTCGTTGAGTATCGCATGGAAGACCCGAATGTGCCGATCAAGCTGCTTCATAAAATGTCCCAGTTGCAGGTGGTCAAGGAAGCAACNCCGCACCCGCTTGAATGGGTCGAAACGATTTCTGTATTGCCGAGGCAGCACATCATCATTTTTAAAAAGACAACGTCCACCCCTGCCCCGGCGACCAAAAGCANTGAACCTACGCTGCCGTAACATCGACGGCCGGATCTNGTATTAAATNAGCTTGAGCGACTTCTCTGCTTTTTTGCTGAGAGCAGCTTGGCGCTTGGCCTTGGATGCGGGGNCGAGNCTCTCATCGTAGGACGGGATCATCTCTTTCATTCGGGCGTGACCTTCGTCGGTTTCGAGCAGGTGCCCAAAACATTCCCGAACGACTTCGAGNATNATGTTCACGGAAACCGACGCCCCCGGTGAAGCGCCAAGCAGNGCGGAGATGGAGCGGTCTCTACAGGACAACACCTCGGTGCCGAAATGAACGATCCCCGCATCACCGTCCAACTGCTTGATCGCCTGCACGCGTATGCCGGCGTCGATCAATTCCCAGTCCACATTGCGTGCATCCGGATAAAAATTTCTCAACTCACCCATGCGAGTGTTCATGCTTTGAGTCCCCTGTTGGATGAGATACTGCACCAGCGGAATGTTGTGCAGGCCGACCTTGATCAGTGAAGCGATGTTGTCCCATCGAACGGAGCCAGGAAGATCGAGGTAGCTGCCACCTTTATGCAAAAACTTGGTCGTCCACGCCGCATAAGGCCCGAAGAGCAGTGCCTTTTTTCCGTTGATGATACGCGTGTCGAGGTGCGGCACAGCCATCGTGGGCGCCGCGCCGGGGGACATGCCGTAAACCTTGGCTACATGCCGCTCTACGATTTCCGGTTTGTGGCAAACGAGCCATTGGCCGCCAACCGGAAACCCACCGTACCCCCTGCTCTCCTCAATACCGGATTTTTGCAGCAACGGCAGACTGCCACCGCCGGCACCAATAAAAACGAACTTGGCCGTGTTGTAAAAAGTCCGGCCGGTTTTTAAATCGTTCACCTTCACCCCCCAGCCTCCGTCTGGCGTACGGGTGAGATCCACCACACGGTGTTGGGTCGCGTAACCGCAGCCGTCCTGTTTTCCCAACCACTCCACGAACATCTGGGACAGCGAGCCAAAGTTTACGTCCGTGCCTCCATTCACCTTAGTGGCGGCGATCGGCGTGTCGTCCCGGCCGGCGAGCAACAACGGAGCCCACTTGAGGATCGTTTCCCGATCCTCAGTGTATTCCATGCTACTGAAAAAATGGTGCGCGCTCATTCCCTTGTGCCGCGAGCGCAGNAAATCCACCTGCTCCTGCCCGTAAACGAACGAGATGTGNGGCACAGGATTGANGAATTTTTTCGGGTCATCGATCAGGCCATTCCGCACAGCGTAACCCCAGAAGTATTTTGACTGCTCGAACTGCTCAAAAATCTCGAGCGCCTTGGCCACGTCGACTTCGCCGTCCTCGCCGCGATTCGGTGTGTAACTTAATTCGCAAATTCCGGCGTGACCTGTTCCGGCGTTGTTCCAGCCATTGGAACTCTCCTGCGACAATTCCTCGGTGACCTCGTACAGCTGAATGCTCAGGTCAGGCTGGAGATTTTTTAGCACTGCGCCAAGGGTGGCACTCATGACGCCACTGCCGATTAGGACAACATCCGGATTCTCAATGTGTTGAGCACTGCTCATAAAAGGCAGCAGAGGATGCGCAAAAAAGAAAGTGANTCCAAGCGCAACCCGATCGGCAGCGATGGGTTGAAAGCCGGCCGGTTTTGTGGCTTCATTTCCTTCTCTAGCCGTTTTACGAGACTTTTTGAAATGAAATCGAACTGGATCAAACCGACCCTGACCGTCGCTGCCGCCCTGTCGCTGGTGACAAATCTTTCCGCGCAACGCCACGGCCCGGCTGCTGCCGCCGAACAGGCCAAGCAACTCATCCCCCACCCGGAACTTGAGGCCACGCTATTCGCCTCCGAACCGATGCTGGTCAACCCCGCCAACATGGATATCGACGCCGAAGGCCGTGTATGGGTGACCGAAGGCGTGAACTATCGCCTGTTTAAACCGTGGGGAAAAATCAAACCCAAAGGTGATCGCATTCGCATCCTCGAGGACACCGATGGCGACGGCAAAGCCGATGTTGCAAAAACATTTTATCAGGGCAACGACGTCAACGCCGCGTTGGGAATCTGCGTGCTGGGCACAAAGGTGATTGTTTCCTGCTCACCAAAAATCCTGCTCTTCACCGACGAGAACGGCGACGACAAAGCCGACGGCCCGCCGAAGGTGCTGTTCAATGGCATCGGCGGTGTGGACCACGACCACGGTGCGCATGCATTCATATTCGGCCCGGACGGCAAACTGTACTTCAACATCGGTAACGACGGCAGACGCCTGAAAACTCCGGACGGTAAAAACTTCATCGTCGACAAAGCCGGCAACGAAGTGGACGGACGTGGCAAACCATACCGGCAGGGGCTGGTCTTTCGATGCAACCTCGACGGCAGCGAAGTCGAGACGCTGGGCTTCAACTTCCGAAACAACTACGAAGTCACCATTGATTCCTTCGGCACCATTTGGCAGTCGGACAACGACGATGACGGCAACCGCGGTGTCCGCATCAACTACGTGATGGAGTTTGGCAACTACGGTTACACGGATGAATTTACCGGACGCGGCTGGCGCACCAAGCGTACCAATCAGGAAGCCGACGTCCCATCGCGCCACTGGCATCAAAACGACCCGGGCGTGGTTCCNAACCTCATCCAGACTGGCCAAGGCTCCCCGACNGGTATCGCCATCTACGAGGGNAANCTTCTGCCAGCTATCTTTCAGGGACAGATGATGCATTGCGACCCAGGCCCTCGTGTGGTGCGTGCATATCCGGTCAAGCGCAGNGGNGCCGGCTACACCGGCGAGGTCGTNAACATGCTGCAGAGCAAGGATCCGTGGTATCGTCCATCCGACGTTTGCACNGCTCCCGATGGCTCGGTGTTCGTNGCCGACTGGCATGACGGGCACGTTGGCGGTCACCATATGACCGACCACAAACTGGGCNAGATGACCGGCCGCATTTATCGCCTCACACCCAAAGGCAAATCCAAGGNCTATAAGATCGCCCAAAACCGCACTGCCAGCACCATGCTCACCTCGCCCAANATGGCCGANCGCTACGTCGCATGGCAGCAACTGCACAAAGTTGGCGCCAAGGCCGAANGAACACTGCTCAACNTTTGGAAAAGTGACAACCAACGCATCCGCGCCCGTGCGCTGCACCTGCTCGCCCGCATCAAGGGAGCCGAGAAAAAATACATCAACATCGCCTTGGCGGACAAAAATCCGGANATCCGCATTACNGCGATCCGCATTGCCCGCGAGCGCGGTCTGGATGTAATTCCGTTCGTGAAAAAGATGGCGGGTGACAAGGATGCCGGCGTCCGCCGTGCCTGTGCCATCGCCCTGCGCCACAACGAATCTCCCGATGCCCCAGCGCTCTGGGCCAAACTCGCGCAGCAGCACGACGGCAAAGATCGCTGGTACCTTGAAGCGCTCGGTATCGCACTCGACAAACAACAGGACAAATTCTTTGGCGCTTGGCTGGAAGCTGTCGGAAGCGACTGGGACACACCCGCCGGACGTGACATCGTCTGGCGTTCGCGCTCCAGCAAAACCTCCGACCTGTTGGTCAAGATTCTCCTCAATAAGAAAACCAAGGACGAAGAGAAACCGCGCTACATTCGCGCTTTGGATTTCCAGTCCGGCCCGGAGAAGGACGCCGCTTTAATCAAGCTGATCGGCGCGGGGAGTTAATTCTCCCCCGCCGCTTCGGCGGTTTCGCTGGCCTCGTTGGCCAAAAGCGACTCAATGAACGGCAGGTCTTCCGGAGTGGTGGCCTTCGGGTTTGGGCGATCGCATTCTATCATTTTCACCGCTTGGCCAAGCACTTCACACGCGGCCGTGTCGTCAGTGATCGCCACCCCCCCCTCTCGCACCTTGGCCAAGGCGGCCAAAATCACTTCCCGGCGGAAAACTTGTGGTGTCTGAACCGCCCACAAATTTTCGCGATCCACCGTCTCAAGAATTTGTGCTTGGCCATCACCTCGTTTGATCGTGTCGGAAACCCGCTTGGCCAAGACCGCTGCCCCCATCTCCCGGGCAGCATCGATCGCTTGGCCAACAATGCCAAGCGGCGTACACGGCCTCGCGCCGTCCTGAATCGCTACCACCTCCGCAGCGGAATCACTTGCACTCACGCCGTTCCAAACCGAGTCCTGCCGCTCCGCTCCGCCTTCAACAATGCGCCACGGTTTGGCGGGGGAAATGCGCTTGGCCAAGTTTTCAAAAAGTGGGTGGGACTCTTCACGGGTTACGATGACGATCTCGCCGGTCTCCGAAAAATGATCGAACCGCCGCCACGTGTGACCGACCAGAGGCAGTCCTGCTGCCTCGAGAAACAACTTGTCGCCCTGCCCCATTCGCGTGCCGCGTCCGGCCGCGACGATGACTATGGACACGCCCGGCATGAAAGCTGGTTACGCGATCAAGTCGTGTGCCACGTGACCATGCACATCGGTCAACCGCATGTCGCGGCCATCGAAATAGTAGGTCATCTTTTTGTGATCCATCCCGAGCAGATGCAGCATGGTGGCGTGCATGTCATGGATATCCATTTTGTTTTCCACAGCGCGGTAGCCGAACTCGTCCGTCGCACCGTAGGTGATGCCTGGCTTGGCCCCGCCACCGGCCATCCATATGGTAAAACCAAACGGGTTGTGGTCGCGACCGTTGCTGCCCTGTGCGAATGGCGTACGCCCAAACTCGCCAGACCAAACGACCAGCGTGTCCTTGAGCATGCCGCGTGATTTCAGATCTCGCAGCAAACCGGCAATCGGCTGATCAGTTGCCCGAGCGTTTTCGCCATGGTTTTTCTGCAGCCCACCGTGAGCGTCCCAGCGGTCGTTGCCGCTGATCCGGGGACAAGTCAACTCGATGAAGCGCACCCCTTTTTCCACCAATCGGCGGGCCATCAGGCATTGCATGCCAAATGTGCGCGTTGGCTCGTACTTGGACTGCAAACCGTAAAGATTCCGAGTGGCATCGGTCTCGCCTTTGATATCGATCAACTCCGGCACTGCCGCCTGCATGCGGTAGGCCATCTCGTAATTTGCAATCGCCGATTCAAGTTCGTCTACCCTCCCCAAACGGTTGAGCACGCCCTGATCGAGTTTGTTCAACAAACCCAACTTGGCCTGCTGCACGCCGGGGCGGCTTTCCCTCGGGCGAATGTCCGCCAACGGCTCTTTGCCGGTTTTGAACACCGTCGCCTGATGGCTGGCCGGCAGAAAACCGTTGCCGAAATTGTCCCAACCGCCCGANGGAATCAGGCCGCCGTTGAGNACNACAAAACCNGGCAAATCCNTCGCCAGCGCACCCAGCCCGTAGCTCATCCACGCTCCCATGCTCGGCCTCCCCTGCACGCCAAAACCGGTGTGCAGAAAAAAGTTNGCGCTNTTGTGCTCGGAAAACTTNGAGGTCATCGAACGAACAACACACAACTCGTCCGCCATCGCGCCGACGTGCGGAAACAGGTCGCTCACGTTCAAACNGGACTGACCGTACTGCTTGAAATTCCATGGNGACTTCAGCGTCTTGCCGATGTTGTCGAACTGAGTCGGGTTGATTTTCGCCGAGAACGGTTTGCCGTTATCCTTTTCCAGACGCGGTTTGTAGTCGAANGANTCGACCTGTGACACACCNCCGTCCATGTAGAGAAAAATCACGCTCTTGGCCTTGGCGTCGTGATGCGGTTTGCGCGGTGCAAATGGAGACTTNGCTTTTCCGTAGGCCGGGTCGGCCAACAGGCTACTCAACGCNACCGCNCCAAATCCGGTCGCACANCGCCCCAGCATCTCACGCCGACTCAACGGCCGTGGCATGAAGTTATGGCATCCTTTGTTCATCGATTTCATTTTGATTTAAATTCTNGGTTAGTTCACGAAGANGAACTCTTTCACGTTGAAAAGTGTGTGGCAGAGGTCNGTCAGNGGTTGTTTGAGTGAGTCGTTNCCGGCCGCTTTTTTTTGNGACTCTATGAANNCCANTGCCACCTCGGCCTCCCACGGTTCCGGGTCGCGCCCAAANGCCTGNTGATAGGCGAGGCTGACCAACTCGCCCGAGTNGGCTGNGCCGGATTGCAATAGCGCATCCGCCCAGANCGACGCCTGCTCGTGGACGAATGGATTGTTCAACATGATCAACGGCTGNGCCGGAGAGTTGGACACCACACGTTTGCCGATNGTCGAAAACGGNGTCGGTTTGTCGAANGCCATCAGCATCGGCTCNAGATGGTTGCGGCGCACCTCGACGTAAATGCTCCGGCGGCCGTCGCCATCCATTGGGCCGCTGCCACCCGGGCTGCGGTTGTTCCGCATGAACGGCGTGATGTGCACCATCGGCCCCTTGCNAAATTGCCGTTTGTCAATCCGGCCGGACACNGCAAGCAGCCGGTCGCGAATCACTTCGCCCTGCAGCCGGCGGATCGGCATACGGTGCAGNAGATAATTGTTCGGGTCCACCTTCGCGCTGGCCAGNTTCGGCTTGCTGGACTGCCGGTACGTGCTCGAAAGNACNNCCTGTCGAATCATGTCCTTCACCGACCAACCGCGATTCATGATTTGTGCCGCAAGATAGTCGAGCAGTTCCGGATGTGTCGGGGCCTTGCCGGTTGCACCGAAGTTGTCGACCGTCTCCACGATGCCGCGGCCGAAGAGATGATGCCAAATGCGGTTCACCGCNACGCGGGAGACNAANGGNTTTTCCGAGGCGACCATGCGCTNNGCCAAGNCCATNCGGCCGCTGCCCTGNTTTGGNGCCTCGCGCTTGGCCAAGGCCTCGAGGAAGGATCGCGGCACCAACTCGTTCGCTGGCGTTTTGTGATTGCCGCGAACCAAAACCGGCTCGTCCTCGCCGCTGCCATCNAGCAGCGTCAACGCTCGGGACGCACCNGGGATGGAGCGCTCGATCTCGCCACGAGNTTTTTGGAACGCCGCAAACTTGGCNNCNGCTTGGCCAAGNTCCNCCGGCCGCTCAAGCAGGTTGTCGTTGNGGATCACCCANTTAAGTAACTGCGCTGTTTCGCGGTTNCCNTGACCCGCCGCNTGGTTTTCTGCCGCTGTGACAAATGCGGCGACCAAGCCNTTNNCCAAGTCCGTGTCGCTCTCGAGCAGNTTGGCCAAGCGGGAATTCACCGGCNGAACGACCGGCGGTTCGCTGCNGCCNAACTGAACGCGCTCAATCGCAAAATCGCCGCGTGGNNTGAACTCCACNTGCACACGAAACCCGATGTAATCACGCACGCGNTGTCCGTGCCATTTCCACTCGTCCCCTTTGCTGTCGAGTTTTTGGCGCACGANCCCGTGCAGCGGCCCGGCCACCTGNCGATGNGAATTGACNGCCATGAANACATCCGCCTTGCCCTTGTAGCGGTACCANAGCATGTCGCCATTCACGCCAAAAGTGCGGGTGCGGATGAGCCCGGAAAAGCGNGGNCTNAACACATCATTTCGNGCCGNGCCGTTTTCGTTGAATTCCTTGATCGGCCGGTTCGNGTCGTTGCCGAACACCGGCGAACCGGACTTCATCGGCCCCGCCCCAAACTGTTTACCTCCGGTAAACCACTCCTCGCCACTCTGGTCTCGACGGTAGTCGGAGACCATATCTTTGGGACGCCAGTCGCGTTCGCTTTTGACGTAGTTGCGTTCCCCCTCCTCGACGGTTTCGGTGATCTTGATCGACTTAGCTTGGGCGGTGGTGTCGGCCTGCAGTTTGCGCATCGCTGCGAGTGCATCGCCGCGCGCTTGGCCAAGCGACACCTTCACCGCACCGTGCAGTGGATCCGCGACGTTGCCCCGGGCCTTGGCCAAATAGGCGATCCAAGCCGCAAGCTTTTCCGGGGAGAGTTTCGCTGTCTCGGCCTTGGCCTTCACCGTCGGGTGAGAGGCGATGTAGTCGGCCGGCTTGGGCGCATCCTTGCCGCTCGGGATCTCCCTCAAAATCTCCGCCGCAACAGGGAGGTAATCGCCCAAGCGGCTCACGCGGGTTTTCACCGTGGCCGCATACTCAGCCACCAAGCCGGTCTCGCTGTCTGCTCGCAACTGGCTCAACTTGTTAAATGCCTCATCCTGCGCGATCGGATCGGAGACGTCTTTCACGTGAAAACCGGAGCTTTGTAAAATTCCGGCGAACGCGTAGTAGTCATCAATCGAGATGGCGTCNAACTTGTGGTCGTGGCAGCGCGCGCAACCCATCGTCAGGCCGAGGAACGCTTTCGAGTAAACGTCGATCTGATTGTGAACGCGGTTGCACTCGTCGCCGCGAATGTCCACCGGCGAGTGGGTCGCCTCGCCAAGATGCCAGAAGCCCGGCCCTTTCGCGGATTCATTCTCGCGTGTTGCCGGATCGAGTCGCGGTTTTTTCACCATGTCGCCGGCGACGTGTTCCACCACAAAATCGTTGTACGGCACATCGGCATTGAACGCGCGCACGACGTAGTTGCGGTAACGGAACGCCTGCGGGATCGGGTAATCGGCCTCGTGGCCGCGCGTCTCGGCGAACCGTACGAGGTCGAGCCAGTGCTGTCCCCAGCGCTCGCCAAAATGAGGCGAAGCGAGCAACCGCTCGACGAGATTTTCGTAAGCGGCCTGTGATGCGTCGGCAACAAATGTCTCAACTTCCTCCGGCGTGGGCGGCAGACCGGTAAGGTCGAAGGACAGGCGGCGAATCATCGTACGCCGCGTTGCCCTGCCGTTGGGGGTAAGTTTCGCCTCCTGCAGTTTGGCCAACACAAATGGGTCAATGGAGGTCTTGGCCCAACCGCTGTTTGTGGTGATTGCCGGGGGCTGGATGTCACTGCGCACCGGCTGCCAAGCCCAGTGCTCGGCCTTGCGCTTGGCGATGTCGAACTCGTCCTTGTCGGAGAGTTCGGCAGTTTTCCCGTCGCGCGGGTCGGGCGCGCCCATGGCGATCCATTGACTCAGTTTGTCGATCGCCTCCTTTGATAGCCGCGACTTGGGCGGCATCTGCAAATCTTCGCTCTCGTAGAGAACAGCCTTCATCAAAAGACTGTCCTTTGGATTGCCGGGGATGATCGCCGGGCCGGCTTCACCGCCCTTGAGCACTCCGGCGCGTGTGTCGAGGAGCAATTCCCCCTTGGCTTTACCGGCTTCCTCGCTGTGGCATTTGTAGCAGTTTTGCACTAAAATAGGCCGAATATGGTTCTCGAAAAACTCGANCCCCTTCGGCTCGGCCGCAGTCGAGCCGCTTGGCCAAGCGACAAACCCCAGACCAAGCGCCACTGTGCCTTGCAAAATACGTTGTAAAAAGCTCATGAACGAAGCGCCAAAGACTACAAAAACGGAGCAGATATTCAAGCAATCGCAACTTTAGAAGGCTCTTTTGGCCAAGCGCGGAAGCGCAAAAAACCCCAATAAACGCTTGCAATCAACTTGCTGGACACTAAGGTTTCCGCCCTTTTGTTGGGAGCCGAAATGATACTCACCCCCTCACAACTGACTCAACTAGCTCTAGCCGCTCCCCCGAGCGGTGCCCCCCAAGCCCCGGGTATGATGGAAATGATGGCCCCGATGGTCCTCATCATGGTCATCTTTTATTTCCTGCTAATCCGCCCGCAAACCAAACGGGAAAAGGAGCGTAAGAAGATGGTGGAGGCGATCAAGAGTGGAGATTCTGTGGTCACCCGCGGCGGCGTGGTGGGCTCGGTGCAATCGGTCAAAACCGATACGATCACCGTTCGCTCTCTCGAAAGCAAATTTGAGGTCTCCAAGGNCGCGGTGGATCGCGTCATCACAGACCGAGCTGATTTAAAAGAAAACAAGTAATTAAATACCGTGAAACGTAATAATCTAAACCGGTTTCTCTTTTTGGTCTTGGTACTCGCTTGGGCGGCGTACGAGATGACCCCGTTGCAGAACAAGGATGATAGGTTGCTGGATCGTTTCGTCTCTCAAGCGCATGAGACGAACAAAGTCGTCATCACTGACATTCGCAAGACAGCTAAAACCAACTTTGACGCACAGACANCNTCCGAAAAGAATGAGTACGGCGCGCTGATGTCTTCAGTAAAGGAGTCAGGCGTCGCGCTGAGCGACCACTACAACTACAAGTTCAGCGGCAAGAAAACGAAGAAGGAACTCAATGATTTGATCATGCAAAAACTGCAGCGCGAGTCCTCTGGCCAGATTCAGTTCGGCCTCGACCTGCAGGGTGGATCCTCCTTNCTCGTGCANATGNAGACNAACAGCCTGAATCAGGCNGATCAACAAGGCGCCCTCGCCCAAGCGGTCGAGGTGCTTCGCCGNCGTGTGGACGATGAGTTNAGCGGCGTGGTCGAACCGGACATCCGCCCGATGGGTGAGGACAAAGTGATGATTCAGCTACCGGGCCTCTCCGAAGCCAACCAAGCCAAGGCCCGCCAATTGGTCACACAGGCTGCGTTCCTTGAATTCGGCCTCATTCATACCAACTCGGCAAGTTTGATCGCCAACAACATCACTCCGGCAGGATATAAGAAATACACCGAAACACAAAAAGACGGAGATGGCAACGAGTTCACAGAGGAAGTTCTCGTCGAGACGAAGAACAACTACGGACTGGTGGGCGAGCACATAGTGAACGCTTCCCCCTCACGCGATCCACTGAACTCGCAGCCGATGATTCTGTTCACCTTCAACAGCGAAGGCGGGGCCGCGATGGGCCGATTGAGCGGCGAAAACGTCGGCCGNCGCATGGCGATCGTCCTTGACGGCGAACTCATGTCTGCCCCGACCCTGCAGGAGCAAATCACTAGCAACGGCCAAATCACTGGTAATTTCACCATGCAGGAAGCTTCGAGCGTGGCCAATGCATTGCTCAACCCACTCAAGGCTCCTCTGGACATCGTGGAGGAAATGAGTGTGGAACCCAGCCTCGGANAGGATTCCGTGGACAGCGGCAAACGAGCCGCCCTCTACGGCGTCATCGCCGTCGCGATCTTCATGCTGATTTACTACTGGTTCGCCGGGGTGGTGGCCAACTTCGCGCTCGTGCTCAACCTNTTCATCCTGATGGGCGTGATGTGTTACCTCAACGCCGCACTCACTCTGCCAGGCATCGCCGGTATTGTGTTGACCATCGGCATGGCGATCGACGCCAACGTGCTGATCTTCGAGCGTATTCGTGAAGAACTCAAATCCGGCAAGGGTATCCAAGGCGCGGTGGAAACCGGTTATGCCAGAGCGTTTGGCACAATCATCGACGCGAACTTAACCACGCTCATTGTCTCAGTCATCCTGATGTATATGGGCACTGGACCGGTGAAAGGATTCGGGGTCACGCTCACCGTGGGTATCTGCGCCAGTATGTTCACCGCATTGGTGGTCACCCGTCTGGTTTTCGACCTATTCCGCAATTACGGCGCGGATCAGGGTATGCACCTACTTAAACAGCCCAAGGTCAACTTCATGAATTTTGCCAAGATCGCTTTCGGCATTTCGTGGGTGTTGGTCATAGTGGGCATCGCTTTTGGTTTCTCACGCGGGTCAGAGGCACTTGGCATCGACTTTAAGGGCGGTGACCGCATCACTTTTGAGTTTACCGAAGGTAAAAAGATAGATAATGCCGTGCTGCGTAATGCACTTGTCGAAGCGGGCATCAGTGACAACATGATCCAATATCAGTCAGGTGGTGGCAGCCGTGAGCGACTTCAAGTCACGGTACCGTTTGGAAAAGGTGGCGAAGCTGAGACGGTTTTAACCAAATCGTTCGTTGGAGACGAAGAATTCAAGAAAGTCAGCCAACTCCGGACCGGGGCCAGTATCAGTCAGGACATTTTACAAAGCGCAACCAAGGCGTTGCTTATCGCGCTTTTCGCAATCCTGGTATACGTGACATTCCGTTACGAATTCTCGTTCGCACTGGGTGCGATTCTTGCCATCCTTCACGATATCCTCATGACGATGGGTATCTTTTTCCTCTGGGGAGGCGAACTTAGTTCGCCCGTGATGGCGGCGCTGCTGACAATCATCGGTTTCTCAATCAACGATACCATCGTGATTTTCGACCGTATCCGTGAAGATTTGAAACTTGGCCTGCCGGGCACCTTCACCGAAATCATGAACGTAGCCATCAGCAAAACACTCAGCCGGACGATCATTACCTCCGGCACCACCCTGCTGGCGGCCGGTTCGCTATTCTTCTTCGGTGGCGGAGCGATCAACGAATTCGCCTTCGTGCTACTGGCCGGTGTGTTGACCGGTACATTCTCCAGTATCTTCATCGCTGGCTCACTGGTGCTCTGGCGTAACAAGGGCGAAAAACCCAAGCTTGCTGACGAGACAGTAATCACCCAGCACAGCATCTCCACCTCCGAGGCCTGAGCCATTCCTTTTCCTTGAAAGCCGCCGGCACAAGCCTGGCGGCTTTCTTTTTGCNCGCCGCCTGTGTAAACACCGCCGGGCCANACCGCNNAANNNATCATGATNCTNGCCGCCAGCANNNAACGCCGCNGCAGCNACNGAAGCCGCNTTNANCATCNNNCCCATCAACTGGGTGTGGTTCATCGGGGCCGTACTGGTATTCCTCGCGTTGGATTTGGGCGTGTTCCACCGCACCCCCCACGCCGTCGGTTTTGGCGAGGCGTTAATGTGGACGACCATCTGGTTTTCCATGTCGATGGCGTTCGCTTTTTGGATCGCCCCGGCGATGGTCGGCGAGCAGTGGACCGGCGACCACACCAAGCTGTTTATCACCGGTTACGTGGTCGAATTGTCGCTGTCGATGGACAACGTATTCGTCATTGCCCTGATCTTTTCCTTTTTTCGCGTGCCGGCGGAATTTCAGCATCGTGTCCTGTTTTGGGGCATCCTTGGCGCACTCGTGATGCGTGCCGCGATGATCCTCCTCGGAGCCAGCCTCATCCACCAATTCCACTGGATACTCTACCTGTTCGGGGCTTTCCTGCTGATCACCGGCATTAAAATGCTATTCGCCGGCGACGAGGAGGTTGAACCGGAGAAAAACATCGCCATCCGCTTGGCCCGAAAATTCTATCCGGTCTCTACGGAATTCGAGGGACAGAAATTTTTCACCGAATTGAACGGCCGCCGAGCCCTCACCCCGCTGGCCCTCTGCTTGATCATGGTCGAGACCACAGACCTCATTTTCGCCGTCGACTCCATCCCCGCCATCTTCGGCATCACCACCGAGGCATTCATAGTTTTTACGTCGAATGTGTTTGCAATTTTAGGACTCAGGTCGCTCTACTTCGTTTTGGTCGGCCTCCTCCGTCACTTTTGCTATCTTAAGTATGGCTTGGCACTGGTGCTGGTCTTCATCGGATTCAAGATGTTGATCGTCCTTTGGGAGGGCCGACCCGCTTGGCTTGATTTTGGGCAGAACCACGATCTCGTGCTCATCATCGTTGGGGCGATCCTTGGCCTGTCCATAGTCGTCTCACTATTGGCATCAAAAAAGGAACCGAAAGAGACCGGAACCAATGCCGACGAAAATTAGAAATCAAGCGCTTGGCCAAGCAACGGTCAAAACGAATTTTTAGTGTATGAACAAAAAGACAAGTAAACTGAACCGGATAACGAGGAGGGTCCGGATTCCAGCGTGAAATATCGCTGGAGCCTTGCACCTTCACAACCGCTGTTAACTGGCCAACTCATTCGAGAGCTGCCGCTGTCGCCGCTACTGGCGCAATGTCTCGTTAACCGGGGCGTTGCCAACAAGGCGGAAGTTAGCGAGTTCCTGAACCCCAGGCTCAAATTGTTGGCCGACCCCTTTCTCATTCCAAACATGGAAGCCGCCGTCGAGCGGCTTTGGAAGGCGCGCAGTAACAACGAGCGGTTGCTGATTTATGGTGACTACGACGTGGACGGCATCAGCTCCACCGCCCTGCTGGTGGAGATGTTGACCGAACTCGGCTGGAAGGCACAACCGTACCTCCCCGGGCGATTCGACGACGGCTACGGCCTCAGCCCGGTCTCTGCGGAAAAATGCCTCGAACAATTCGAGATCGACCTTGTGTTGGCCGTCGATTGTGGCTCGACCTCCGTTGATGCCATCGATTTTCTCAATGAGAAAAAAATCGACGTCCTCGTCCTCGACCACCATCAGGTAAGCATCCCGCCTCCCAACCCGGTGGCAATAGTCAACCCTCAACTCAGCGACGATTACCCAAATTTTCAGGAACTTTGTTCCGTCGGCCTCGCCTTCAAACTGGCCCACGCCATCGTCAAGCGAGGCCGACAGGAAGGCCTGCAAAAAGAGCGTGATCTCGACCTAAAACAGTTCCTCGACCTCGTTGCGCTTGGCACNGTGGCCGACCTCGTACCGTTGGNNGNNGAAAANCGAAAACTCCTGCGCTCCGGCCTCGAACAACTCNNTGAAACCNCCCGCCNCGGGCTGGTTGCCCTGAAAAAAATTGCCAACGTCAGCAANCCGGTGAGCGTGTTCAATGTCGGGTTCCACCTAGGGCCGCGCCTCAACGCCGCCGGCCGGATGGAAAACCCGGCCGCTTCGCTCAACCTCCTGCTGTCAAAAGACAGTTACGAAGCCGAAAAACACGCCAATCAACTGGACGTCTACAATCGTGAACGACAAAAAATCGAGCGCGATATTTCCACACAAGCCGTCGAGAACGTCCGCAACCGGTTTGATCCGGAGAAAGATTTAGTCATCGTTGAGGGCAACACGGAATGGCATCTCGGCGTGATCGGTATCGTCGCCTCACGCGTGATGCGGGAGTTTTATCGGCCCACCTTCATCCTCGCGAGCGATGGCGACGGTTGGAAAGGCTCCGCCCGTAGTATCGAGGGGTTCGACCTCGCCGAAGCCATGCGCGGCTGCGACGACCTGCTCTACGACCACGGTGGCCACGCGATGGCGGCCGGTGTCTCCGTGAAGCCCGGCCGGTTGGACGCCTTCCGCCAGCGCATCAACGAGATCGCCAGCAAGATCATCACGCCCGACATGTTTCAGCTTCCGCTGAAACTCGATGCCGAAACGGATTTGTCGGAGATGACGCTCGTTCGTGTGGAGGAGATGAGCCAACTCGAGCCGCTTGGCCAAGGCAATCCGGAGATCCAGTTACTCATTCCCAACCTCACGCTCTCGAGCCCAGTTTACAGGATGGGCAAGGACAAACAGCATGCCAAGTTTTGGGCCACCGACGAACGCGGCGCCTGCGAAGTGATCGCGTGGAACCTGAAACCAGAGGACGAGCCGAAAGACCGTTTCGATCTTGCCGTGGCGCCGCAAGTGAACGACTTCAACGGCCACCGCTCCGTTCAACTCAAGCTCATCGACTGGCGGCCGGCCGAAGACTAGCCCTAGCCCGCTTGGCCAAACGCTTGGCCATGGTCACACCTCCAGCGTGGACATTTTTCGAATACCAGAGCGTAGAGGCAGCCAACCTAGTAAAATCGAGACGCAAAGGAACACCACCCAACCGGCCCAAAATGCCGCAATGGAACTTCCACCAAATGCCCAACGCGACGTCATCGCCATCAACGTCAGCATCCCCACGATGTAAAGAAAACTGAGGACGAGGCAGAGCGTCCCGCCAAAACCGCTGACGATTTTGCTCGGGTTATCCTCGCGGAAATTCGGATACAACGCGCCTAAGCCAATGGCCAGCGCGTTCAGCGTGAACGACATCACACCAACAGTCACTGTGAAATAAACGATACGGTCAACAGGCACGGAAAGCATCGCACAGGACGTACCCACCAAGGCCATCGTAATCGTCATCGAAACCGCAGTGGAAAACAGAAACTTCGTCAGCAGCGTCCTTCGCATTCCCAATGGAGCCATCCCCACAATCCACACACGCTTGCCCTCCAGCGAGATTTGCGGAAACACAAACCGCGTCGTCAGGGTGGCCAAGTTCAGCGCGCATGCGCCGAGGTTTAAATACGAAGTGAGGTCGATCCAAAAGTCACTCGTCAGCCGGTGCGAAAAATGGCGAAGATTCAAAATGTAAGCCGCCAACAGGCCAAGCAGAACTAGCGACTGCCCCCACTGGGTCGTGTCCCTCCAAAATGTCCGGATGTCCTTAATGATTAGCGAACGTGAATCCGCCCTGCCCCACCAAAAGAACTTGGCCAAGCGATCAAGAAACTTTGGAGTGAACGCCCCTTGGCCGAGCACTTGGCCTGTGCTCGAGCCGCGTTTCCAAAATTTCCAGCCCGCCGAGGAACCGCGGCTGTTAACCGCAGATAGTGAGGCGAAAAATATGCCGCCCGTCTTGGTCATCGCAAGGTAGCCAAAAAACATCGTGTGGCTCAGCAATACCAATCCAAAGAAAAACGTCCCCATCAACGCACCCTCCACCCACTGAGTCAGCCCGCTCGAAACCCAGTAACTTGGCAGATACGGAAATAGTGAAAATCGGGTGCGTGCCAGTAGCCGATCGACTACGTCCAGCACGCGGGTTTCGAGCATCTCATCGGTCACNGTCTCCGGCTGCAACCACGAACTGACCATGACGATCACCAGGACGACCACCAGCATCGCGGCCACCTGAAACGCCAACCGATCCAGCCAACGAGCCAATGCCAACGCCGACCAACTCCCCAACACTCCGGGCAACACAACGAACAACGCCACGAACANCGGCGTGACCAAATAAAAATGCCACGGTGCATTGTGCGTCGTCCCATAAGCGATCANCAACGGTGCNATNAAAAATAAAAATGCCCACGACGCGAGGACTCCGGACTCGAAAATTTTCCACCGGTACACCACCCGATGCGGTACCGGTAACGTAAGCAAAAAGTGCGTCTCCCGATTTCGAAACAAGTTCGTGAAGTTAATGATGACATTACTCAACAGCAGCAGCAAAAACAGAAACGCGAACAGCAAAAACATCATCCGTTCGATCAACACCGGTCCTAACCCGGGAAAACTTGAAGTGAACTGCAGGCCNTTGTGAAATAATCCGAACGCCAAAAACGCGTAGCCGACGACNAACAGCCCCATGAGGAANGCGTGCANCCGCGACCGCGACACCGCCATTTTCANNCGACGCCAGTTTTGCGTTCGGTTAACTCCCGTTAACAGGCGCCAATACGGGATGGACTTCGTCTCATCCATCGGCGTTGGAAGTCAGCGTGAGAAAGATCGACTCGAGCTTGTTGTCGCGATTGGCAGCCAGCAGTTCCTCGTGTGAACCGACNGCCNCNAGTTTCCCATGATTCATGATGCCGATGCGGTCGGCCATCTCCTCGGCCACACTCAATTGGTGCGTGGAAACGAACACAGTCATCCCATCGTCGGCGCGTTCGCGCAGGATATCCTTGAGCACCCGAGCATGATGAGGGTCCAACCCAACCATCGGCTCATCGAGCACGAACACCTCCGGAGTGTGCATCAANGCGGATACAATCGCCACGCGTTGCTTGGTCCCGTGCGAAAGCCCTTCGATCGGCTTGGCCAAAAACTCACCCAAATTGAACCGCTCCGCCAGCGCCTCGGCTTCGGTTTGAATCTCCGGTTCCTCCATACCAAACAACTGACCTGTGAAGCGGAAAAATTCGGTCGGCGTCAGTTTGTCGTAAAGAAACGGAAAATCCGGCACGTAGGCCATGCGTTTGCGGGCCTCAAGCGGGTNGGTCTCGATGTCGATGCCGCAAATNCGGACACTCCCACCGGTGGCCTTCATCAAGCCGCACATGACCTTAATGGTCGTGGTTTTACCTGCAGCGTTCGGACCGAGGATGACGAAAAACTCCCCTTTCGGAACGGNCAGACTGACATCGTTCACGGCGGTCAAATCNCCGAAGCACTTGGTTAANNCTTCAATTTCNATCATGGCTCTTTTGGTTTTCGGAGCGGGATACTTTCATTGTCCATCACCAACTGGCNNGGGAATTGCACCTGCAAAATTTCCCCGACTCGACTNACGCGGACGGTGATTTGCCGCTCACCCGGCAGCTTGAATTCCAGCCGATAAATCCGCACCCGCGTACTGCCCAAGCGCATGGCATCGTTGNAGGCNTCCCACTCGANGCCAAGCGTGAGNGNGCCGGCGCTTAGCTCAGGCTGCGCTTGACCAAGCGCGGAGCCAGCCCATACCGATGGAAGCAGCGGCTGGATCAACAGGCCAAGCGCCGGACCGGCAAACTGATCTATCAACTTTGCCGGATCGTACATCTCCTCAAAGGTGGTCGAGCGTTCCCATTGGCCAAGCGCACCATCGCCCTTCACGTTGAGCACTTGGTTGGTCTTGATTGAGTGAAATTCCCAGACGTTTTGTTGTGTGTTCAGTGTGGCGTGAAGATCCTGCCAGTTGAGTTCGGAGTCCATCCCGACACGAAGTGTGAATCGCACTTTGCTTTGTAACGGCTCCACCTCCACCCGGCCGTCGTCAAAGCTGAACTCCACCCACTCTGACTGCTCCACCTCTCTGCGCCAGAACGCAGCGAGCTCCAACCGATGGTCATCGT
>NZFR01000015.1 GCA_002689335.1 Verrucomicrobiales bacterium | reverse complement strand
CTAGCATCTCTTCCCGGAAATAAACGAGAGCAGCAAGCGTCAACAACAACAACAAGCAGGAAGTCACGAAGAAGATAGTTTGTTCCTATCCGGATAAACTTAACCTATTTCGAATAGGTGGCTTGGCCGGTTCTTTTTATGACTGGGTGACAGCGGGAGGTTCGCGGTGTAGATTGCCGCCGTTTTTGGATGAAGCCGATTTTCTTTGCTGCACTGTTACTGCTTGGCCAAGCGCTTGGCCAAGCGGAGGAGTCGCTGCATCTCGACCGATACACCTTGGCCAAGGGGCCGATCGCCATCGAGGGAGTGAAGGCGAACGCCTCCGGATTGGCNTACCACGCNGGACGCGACAGCCTGTTTGTCGTGCTCGACCAACCGCAACGGGTGGTCGAGATCGGGTTCGACGGGTCGCTCAAGCGACGAATTGACCTGAATAAATTCAAGGACACCGAGGGCATCGTTTGGTTGCACGACGACCAGTTCGCCATCGTGGAGGAGGCCAAGTGCAACATCGTGCTGGCCGAACTTGAACCGGGCGACGGCGCTGTAAGTTGGAAAAAAGCCGACAAGCTCAAGCTCGATATCAAAGTCAACTTACTGAACGGCATCGAGGGGTTGGCGTATGATCCGGTGGCCAAGCGGTTTTTTGCCGCGCGGGAGAAGTCCTCCGCTGCGGTGTTCAAGATTCTCCCTCCTCCGCCGAATAGCGAAGCCAAGCCGACTTCCATTTTGATGACCTTGGCGGGCCGAGGGTTGAAGGATATTTCCGGCCTGCACTACGACTCACGAAGCGAGCGGTTGCTGATTCTCAGCCACGAATCCGCCTGCGTAGTCGAAGCCAACAAGTATGGAATCGAGAAAGCTCGGTTGTCGCTGAAAGCTGGTCGATCTGGGTTGAATCAAACTGTGCTCAAGGCCGAAGGGGTCGCGATCGACAAGCGCGGCACGCTCTACATTGTCGGCGAGCCGAACCAGTTGTTCGTCTTCAAGCCAAGGGGCAGGTAGCGTTATTTGAGGCTCACTGCCGCGCCTGAAACGGGAGCCAGTTCGATCCTCAGTGCGCTCTCTTTTGTTTTCACATTTTTTACTGCGTCGCGGTAGGACGTCGCCAGCACGGCGGCTCCGTTGATACGCCCGGTTTTCAATCGAATCGTTTTCGGTTCGTTTGAAAAATTGAAGACCACAACCGAGCGGTGTTTTCCTTGTTCGCGCTGGTAAGCCAGCGTCATCGCGTCGTCGTCCGCGAGAATGTATTTTAAACTACCCCGTGCCCAGTCCGGCCTTTTTTTGCGGAGCGCAATGAGCTGCTTGTGAAGAGTGAACATCGCGTCGTCTGCCTTGACCGGGATCGGTTCATGGCGTTTGCCATCGGGCGTGAACACTTGTGGCCGATGCGTCACGTCCCTCCAGATGATTGGCTTGCGGCAGTCGGGATCGTCCGCGCCCCACATGCCCAGTTCGTCGCCACTCCAGATGTGCGGAGCGCTGATGAACGAAAACTGGTGCAGCAACATCGTGCGCATCTCGCGTACGACGCTTGCATCGGGTGGCCCGAGTTGGAGTGCCATGTTGCCGCGCGCGCCCATCCGGTATTTGTACTTTTGCTTGTTTTGAAACGACGTGCCGAACCGTGGGCTGTCGTGGCTCGCAACGAGGTTCATCATGTTTTGTGACTGCGCCGGGCTGTAGCCCGCGTAGACGCGATTCATCTCGGCGATGAAGCCGCTCGGCTTGAGGCCCCCCTCTGCGTTCGCAAACAACCGCCGCGCCGGTTTGTACCACTGGTAGTGCATGACCGAGTCAAAAATGTCGCCCTGCAAAAACGGTCTCGGATCCATCAGCTCGTCGGGCCACTTGGTCCACCATGCCTCGCCGAGGAGCAGGGCGTCTGGGTTGATTTTGCGAACGAATTTTCGGTAGTCGCGCCAAAAGCCAAGCGGCACATGCGTAGCGACATCGAGACGGAAACCATCCACGCCATCTGACGGGTCTCCGTCGCCGTTCGGGTCCAGCCAGCGCCGGGTGATGTTGAAGACGTGCGCCTTGACCTCCGGGTGTAGGTCACCCTCGAACACGTGTCCGTGACCTTCGCGCTTGCCGGATACGTTGACCTTTTTGAGTTCCGGCAAGGTCTTCACCCCAAGCCAGCCTTTGAAGTGAAACTCGTTTTCAGGGGTCTCCGGATCGTCAAAGGAAACGATGTCGTACCAGTTTCGGAACCGGCTTTTGCCCTGATTTTTCACGAGGTCTTTCCATGCCCAGAAGGTGTTGCCGGTGTGGTTCCACGAGTAGTCGATGATCACCCGCATGTCGCGGCGGTGCACCTCGCGGATCAATTTCAGAAACAACTTGTCGGCCGCCGTCCACTTCCACGTGGCGGGGTCGACTGGATTCTCGGCGTCGATGATCGCCGTGTCGCCGGCCGGGTCCGGGCCGAACGTCCGGTCGATGTGCCGATAGTGTCGGGCGTCGTATTTGTGCAGTGACGGAGAGTCGTTGAGCGGGTTAAANTAGATGGCGTTGATACCGAGATCCTGCAGGTAGTCAAGTTTGTCNAGCACACCCTGCAGGTCGCCACCAAAGCGGCGGGCGGCGGCNAACTTATGAAAATGTTCGCCCTCGACCTTGGCCCAATCCTCCTGCTCGTACCAATCCTGATGCCACGGGGTNANCTNCCANCCGNCCGGCACGAANCCNGGATACGANCCCTGCATGTANTCCGGGCGNGGATCGTTGGNNNGATCGCCGTTGCGGAATCGNTCGACAAAAATCTGGTACCAGATNGCCTCCCGCGCCCACTCNGGCGGCTGGTCAAACTCCGCCGCTTGGCCGGGCGCTTGNCCAAGCGCAAACCAAGCAAGGCCACAGGCCAGCAAAGTCCATCCGTGTTTCAAAAATGAATGCATCCGATGTTCAGTCGTTCATCCGTTCGATGATCGAGGTGGTCGACTTGCCCGGCACGAAAGAGATGATTGCGATTTCTCCGCCGGCTGATTCCACCGCCTCGCGTTCGTCGGTCACCAGTGTCTCCGGCGTGTAGTCGCCACCCTTCACGTAGACGTCCGGCTTGGCCAAGCGCAGAAAATTAACCGCGCGTTTTTCCGGGAAAATGGCCACGGCATCGACCGATGCGAGCGCGGCCAGTACGAGCGCGCGATCGGCCTCGGCGTTGAGTGGCCGGCTTGGCCCCTTGAGTTCGCGCACCGACTGGTCGCCGTTGCAGCCGACTAGTAGCACGTCGCCATGCGCCGCCGCCTGTTCGAGGTAGGTCACGTGCCCGGCGTGGAGCAGGTCGAAACAGCCGTTGGTCACCNNNAGCNGTTTGCCGTCCTCGCGGAGTTGATCACGCCAGACGGGTAGTTGCTCGAGCGACAGGATTTTTTCGCGCGCACTCATCCTTGAATAAGTGTACACGCGGGCGGCTCAGTAGCCAATCGCCGCGCCGTCCTTGCGCGCCTCGGAGCCGCCGTGGAGCAGGCCGGTTTCGTGGTCGATGCGGATGGCCTGATACCCGCCGCCNGCGCCGCCGCGGCTGACGTTGTGCCCCCGTTTTTTCAACTCCGCCACGACCTCGTCGCTGACACCGCTCTCGACAATCAAATGGCCGCCGTCGGACATGATGTCCCCGGTTGGTGTGTCGGAGCCGTCGTGGCGCACGCGCGCCGCGTCCGTGGCCTCCTGTACGTTCATGCCGTGGTCGAGCATGTTGACGATCACCTGCGCGTGGCCCTGCGGCTGCATGTCGCCGCCCATCACGCCAAACGATAAAACCGGTTTGCCGTCCTTTGTGACCATCGCCGGGATGATCGTGTGGAACGGCCGCTTGTTCGGCTCGAGCCGGTTGTGATGTTTCTCGTCCATCGCGAACAACGTGCCTCGGTTTTGCATGGTGAACCCAACATTGCCCGGCACGTGCCCGGAGCCGAACCCGTAGTATGTACTTTGGATGAGCGACACCACGTTACGATCCTTGTCCACTGCGGTGAGGTAAATCGTGTCGCCGTGCTTTAGCCGGGGATCGCCAGCCGGCACGCGCTGCGCCGCCTTGGCCATGTCAATCCGCTTGGCTTGCCGCTCGGCGTACGGCTTCGAGATCANCTCCGCGATCGGTAGGTTTTTCTCCACCTGCGGGTCAGCGTAAAACTTGGCCCGATCCGCGAATGCCAGTTTTTTGGCCTCGGTGAACAGGTGAATNTAGTNGGCNGAATTGTGCCCCATNGCGGCGATGTCGTGCNGGTCGAAGATGTTCAGGATTTGCAGTGCGGCGATGCCCTGCCCGCTCGGCGGCAGCTCCCAGATGTCGTGCCCGCGGTAGCGGGAGCAGACCGGCTCGATCCAGTCCGAGGTGTGCCGNTTGAGATCCTCCATCGTGATCAGGCCGCCGACCGACTCGCTGTAGCGCACCATCTCCTCGGCGATCCAGCCATCGTAAAACACCTTCGCGCCCTCTTTGCCGATCGCGCGGTAGACCTTGGCCAAATCGCGATTGGTCATCNGTTCGCCTTCTTTTGGTGCCTTGCCATTTTTGAGAAANGCTCGGCTGGCGGTTTTTGTTTCGCTCAAAATTCCTTCGCTGCCNCTCCAGTAGCCGGCGATGATTTGGGTGACCGGAAAACCGTCCCGNGCGTAGCGAACNGCCGGCGCAAGCGTCTTNGACAACGGCAGTTTGCCAAACCGGTCGTGCAGCATTTGCCAACCGGAAACACACCCCGGCACCGACCAACTCAGCGGCCCCTTGAGCGGGATACATTCGTGCCTGCGTTCGCGGATCAACGCCCGCGAAATGCCAAGCGGCGAACGTCCACTAGCGTTGAGGCCGTATAGTTTCTGCGATTTCGCGTCCCAAACGATCGCGAACAAATCGCCACCGATTCCGCAGCTCATCGGCTCCACCACACCGAGCACAGCGTTGGCCGCGATGGCGGCGTCGATCGCGTTGCCGCCCCGCTTGAGTANNTNCACACCGGCNTCGGCGGCGAGCGNGTGGCTGGTGGCGACCATCCCGTTGGGTGCCATCACCACCGAGCGGCTGAGTTTGGGATCGCCGTAAGGCCGGTCGTAACCGGCACCGAGCAGTGGGGAGTTGGCCATAACTGGAAAAAGGAGCAGCAAGGCCAAACGCTTGGCCAAGCGGCGGCAGCGGCCGTTCGCCCGGCGGGAGGAGTGTGGTTTTAAGTTGCGCATGGCTTCGGCGGCATTGTCGGCACATTCGCTTGGCCAAGGCAAGCCACCGGCGTTTTGAGGTTGCCAAGCGCTTGGCCAAGCGGGAGAAACCGCAAGCGCGATGGTAGTCCCGAAANAGGTGGAACAGTTTGATGCCCTGCTGCAACAGCCCGAGCCGGTGCTGGCTCTGGCTCCGATGCAGGACGTCACCGACCTGCCGTTCTGGAAGGTCATCCGCAGTCGCGGTGGTGCGGACGTTTACTTCACCGAATATTTTCGGGTGCACGCCAACTCGCGATTGGAAAAACCGATCCTGCGTTCGATCACCGAGAATCCCACCGGCCAACCGGTNGTCGCGCAGATGATCGGTAACAGCGTCCCCGACCTCGTNCGTACCGCGCGTGAGTTGCAGCAGCATCCNATCGCNGCNGTNGACCTCAACCTCGGCTGCCCCGCACCGGTCGTTTACAAAAAATGCGCCGGCGGCGGTTTGTTGCGAGAGCCAGACCGGGTCGACCGAATCCTTGGCTCACTGCGCGAAGCCGTGGAGACACGGTTCACGGTGAAGACGCGGATCGGCTTCGACGANGTNGCGGTGTTCGACGAGTTGCTCCCGATTTTCGCCAAACACNACCTCGACCTGCTNACCGTCCACGGGCGGACGGTGAAGGAGATGTACCGGAGCGCGGTGCATTACGATTTCATCAAACGCGCCGTCGAAGAGGGCGGCTGCCCGNTCTTGGCCAACGGCAACGTTTACTCCGCCGNNAAGGCNGAGTCGGTGCTGCAGGAAACCGGNGCGCGTGGCTTGATGATCGGACGGGGCATCATCCGCAATCCNTGGATGTTCANACAGATCCGCCAACATNTCCGTGGCGAGCNCCCCGCTTGGCCAANCGGGCGAGAGGTGCTCGAGTACGTTGCCGACCTNTTCGAAACCACGGCTCCGGATAATTACATTGAAAAAAGTCAGGTGCAAAAAATGAAAAAGTACATGAACTACTTCGGCTTGGGCGTCGATCCTGAGGGCCGTTTTTTGCACGACATCCGCCGTGCCCAGACGAAGGCCGACTTTTTCGCCATCTGCCGCGAACACCTCGACCACGATGAACCGATGCCGCTCGAGCCTTACTCTCCCGAACTAAAAAGTTGGGACGTCGTCGCCGGAATTCACACATAGTTTTCAAAAATCGAAACTCTCACTTCGGAATCCGAATCCCCAGCGCTTCCTTGCGTGAGCGGTTTTGCGCCGGTACATTGCTTTTGCTGCAATGACGCTGACTGAGAAAATTTTGGCCCGGGCATCGGGAAAAAGCGAGGCAACCGCCGGCGAGAACGTCTGGGTGAAAGTGGACACGTTGATGACGCACGACGTCTGCGGCCCCGGCACGATCGGGGTGTTCAAGCGCGAGTTCGGCGAGGACGCCAAGGTTTGGGATGCGAAAAAAATCGTGATCATCCCCGACCACTACATTTTCACCTCCGACTCGTTGTCCAACCGCAACGTGGACATTCTGCGCGAATTCGCCAAGGCACAGGGCCTGCCGTACTTTTATGATGTGATCGACGACGAGGACGGCAAGTGGCAGTTCGACTCCTCGCAGGGCCTGCTCAAGCGTCAGTACGGCTCGCGCTACGCCGGTGTTTGCCACGCAGCCCTGCCGCAAAAGGGGCATCTGCGGCCCGGCGAAATCCTTTTCGGGACCGACTCGCACACCTGCATGGCCGGCGCGTTCAACCAATTTGCCACCGGGATCGGTAACACAGATGCCGGATTCGTGATGGGCACCGGCAAGCTGCTGATCAAGGTGCCGGAGACCATGCACTTCCGCCTTGAAGGCGAGATGCAACCGGGCGTCATGGCCAAGGACATCATCCTCCACGCAATTGGCGAGATCGGTTTTGACGGCGCCACCTACCGTGCGATGCAGTTCGACGGCCCGGGCGCGTCCAGCCTCGCGATGGACGACCGGATGACCGTTGCCAACATGGCCATTGAGGCCGGTGGCAAAAACGGCATTTTCGAGTACGACGAAAAAACCAAGGCACTCGTCGACGAACGCACCCAACTTAATGGAACCAAGAGCGACTACGAACCGGTCGCGCGGGACGAAAAAGAGACCTTCATTTACGACTCCACCATCGACCTCAGCGCCCTCGAGCCAACCGTCGCCTGCCATCCCGATCCCGGCAAACGCAAGCTCGCCCGCGAGATGATAGACATGAAACTCGACCGCGCCTACATCGGCTCCTGCACCGGCGGCAAAACGAGCGACTTCCTGGCGTTCGCCGAAGTCGTGCGCGGACAGGAAGTGCGCATCGACACCTTCGGCGTGCCGGCTACCCCGGAGATCGTCAACGACCTGCAGACCACCGAGTGGGAAGGCAAATCTGTTTGGAATATTCTGACCGACGCCGGTGTGCGCATGACTGAAAATGCCGGATGCTCCGCCTGTCTCGGCGGCCCGGTCGACACCTTCGGCCGCATGAACGAAGGCGGCATGAAATGCATCAGCGCGACCAACCGGAACTTCCCCGGCCGCATGGGCAGCAAAGAGAGCGAAGTGTATTTAGCCAGCCCGGCCACCGTCGCCGCCAGTGCCATCGCCGGCCACGTCGCCGACCCACGCGACTACCTAAACTAACCCCTTGGCCAAGCGCTTGGCCAAGCGGGCTATCGAAGGCGGTTAGCCCAACGATTTGGTTTGCGGTTCAGGTGGTAGATTGCTCACACGGTGACGAAATTTTCTTCGTAAGTGTGGTAAAAGCCAAATGGAAAGCGGCGAATCAAATAACGTCTAATGTTCTTCCGTAGCACGCACCAGATTTCTGGGTTGGTTCGGATTGATTGTTGGCCGTCATGGTTTGCGGAGATGAAATCGTTCGCAAGTTGAGGGTCTTTTTCGAAGTAGTATTGGATCGTTTCGCTGAACTCCCGCTGGGCGTCGGGATGAAACCGATAATTGATCATTCGCTGAATATCACGGCCTTGACGCATGACTTCATCGCCCGGAATAAACTCGACCGTGCTGGCCTTAACCTGCTGCTTTCTGCTCTTGACTGCATCTAAATGCGTCGACTCGATTTCGGGGTCGATGTCAATCTTGATGCTAACGACAATTTTCTTCGCCAGATCAGCTCGTTCGTATGGAGTCAATGCCAATGCGTTATCCAAAACTTTTTCAGTAGTCCCCTCCATTACTAGCCAAAATCTTCCATTTTTAACCCGTCCAAGTGACATCATTATTCAACCGAGCTTGCGAGGGCGCGGTAGCGTCGGTAACGTGCACCCCGGTTTTTTCAGAACCGGTTTTCCATGAGTGTTCGAGTTCGATTTGCTCCCAGCCCGACCGGCTATCTTCATATTGGCGGCGCCCGTACGGCGTTGTTCAACTGGCTTTATGCGCGGCACACCGGCGGCACGTTCGTGCTGCGTGTTGAGGATACCGACGACGCCCGCAATACCCGCGAGGCGGTCGATGTGATTCTTGAGGGCCTGCGCTGGCTTGGCCTCGACTGGGATGAAGGGCCGGTCTCGGGCGATGCNATGCAGGAGAGCAAGGGGGACCGTGGGCCGTATTTNCAATCCCAGCGCGGTGAGATTTATCAGNGTCGGATTCAGGAGNTGCTCNACAAGGATTTAGCTTACGAGCACGAGGGAGCGATCAAGTTCCGNATGACGCGNGAGCCGGTGACGATCCCCGATCTGGTGGCCGGCGATGTGGTNCGTAAGCTGACCGACCGCGAGGAGGNAGATCCGGATTTCGTCATTGTGCGTTCGGACGGCNAGCCGGTGTTTCATTTGGTGAACGTGGTGGACGACATCGAGATGGGCATTACGCANGTGATCCGCGGCGAGGATCATCTCTCGAACACCTCNAAGCATGTGGAANTGTTCAAGGCGTTCGGCGTNGAGTGCCCCAAGTTTGCGCACATCCCNCTCATCCTGAACAACGACGGNTCGAAGATGAGCAAGCGNGATACCGGCGCATCGATGACCACGTACATGGNGGGCGGTTATCTGCCGTCCGCGGTGGTGAATTATCTCAGCCTGCTGGGCTGGTCGCCGAAGGACGACACAGAGGTGATGCCGGTGGCNGAGTTGGTCGAGCGGTTTGATCTCTCCGGGGTGCAGCGGGCCAACGCCCGGTTCGACATNGTCAAACTGGACTGGCAGAACTACGAGCATATCCGCGTGNTGCCGGNTGATGAATTTAAGAGCCAAGCGCTTGGCCAACTGCAGGCGGCAGGGATCGACACCGCCGGTCGCGATGAGGCCTACATTGAGGCGGNCGTGGCGACGTGTNCGGACAAGATCAAAAACTTGAACGACTTTGCNGCATACATCGGTTTTTATTTTCAGGACGAAGTCACGTTCGANGAATCGGCTGCGGAGCAGGCGTTGACGGCGGAAAACAAGCNGCACTTGGCCGCGCTACGCGAGGCGTACNCCGGCTTGGCTGNGTTCGATGCCGNCTCGCTGCAGGAGGCGCTCAAGGCCACTGCCGTCGCGCGCGAGGTGAAAAACAAGGTGCTTGTNATGCCGGCCCGCGTGGCTTGTACCGGCAGCAAAGTGGGGCCAAGCCTGTACCATTTGTTCGAGGTCCTTGGCCAAGTGGAGGTGTTGAAGCGGTTTGACGCCGCGCTAGCCAGAATGTAAGCCTATGCCGCCGGCGCGACTCGCCGGCAGGTTTTTTTTGAACGGAGCAGCCCGATTGAGATGCTGTTCTGTTGGCAAAGCCGGTTCAGCGCTTGGCCAAGCGAGAGAAACTCCATGATAATTTTAACAACAATCTATGTCGTCGTGGCGGTGTTGCTGCTATTCGGCGCGGCAATTTTCGTCCCTGAGTGGGGGCACTTTTACGTCGCGCGAAAGTGTGGGATGAAGGTGGAGGAGTTCGCGATCGGCTTCGGCAAGATTTTGTTGAAGTACGAGAAAGACGGCATACTCTACACCATCCGCATGATCCCGGCGGGTGGTTTTGTGAAGCTGCCGCAGATGCTGACTAGCGAGGCGATCGAGGGCAAGAATGAGGGGGAGACCCCTGAGAACCTACCAGAGATTTCGCCTTGGGCCAAGATTGCGGTGGCTGTGGCTGGGCCGATCATGAATGTCGTCTTTGCGTTTGTTTTGGCGACCATCATTTATTTCGTTGGCCTGCCGGAATCCATAACGCCCCCGGTCGTCGGTGAGTTAAATAACAAGTCCGATGAATATGCGCTTGGAATACGGGAGGGTGACATTATCACAAAGATTTCCGGCGAAGCCATTGCGAGTTGGGAAGAAGCTACCAAGTTGACGGCGTTAGCGGTGACCAATCGATTTGAGGTTACGTTTCAGCGGCAGACGGATTCGGGACTTGAAGAATTTACACAGACCCTAAAGGCTGAGCCGGTCAGTGAGAAGATCACGATCAAGCGCCTGCGGCTGCCCTCGAAGTTTCGACCGATTGCGGGAAAGGTGATGGAGAATGGCGCCGCCGCCGCGGCGGGGCTGAAGGCTAAGGATGAAATCATCTCGCTCGGGGGGGTTCCGGTGGGTGGCCCGGGCCAGTTAATATCGGCGCTTCAAGAAAACGGAACAAACAGGACAGAGATCGTTTTGCTGCGCGAAGGAAGCGAAATAACTTTTCCGATCACACCCAAGGATGTAGACGGCGTAATAATGATCGGGGTTCAGTTTGCCCCGGCGCCGCAGACATACATCGTGAGGAATCCGGGGCCAACCCCGATTGAAAATGTCTCCGGAGTGGCAACACTCATGTGGCGAACCATCTACGCGCTGTTCCACACGGAAGAAACCGGTGTGGGGGTAAAGGACCTGAGCGGCCCGGTGGGCATCCTCGCGATGCTGGGGGCCTGGGTGAAAACCGACTACCGGCTTGCCCTAAATTTCCTTGTGCTGCTCAATGTTAACCTTGCAATTATTAACATGCTCCCGATACCGGTGCTCGATGGAGGGCATACCGTGATGGGCTTCATTGAGGGGATTTTTCGTCGGAAAATTCCCGTAAAGATTNTCGANTGGACANCAACCTGTTTTGTAGTCGTCCTGATTTCGCTGATGCTCTATGTGACCTTTCACGATGTATTTGAACGGAGCGATCTGTTCGTCGACATGTTCAAAAACGAATCAGAGATTAAGGGGCCGGCTGACCCCGGCGAATAGTTTCGGTGATGAATTATTGCGACTCTCCCTATCGTTATAAGCGTCGGGAAACCCGGCCGGTGACCATTGGTGACCCGGCCGATGGGGGAGTCGTCGTCGGGGCTAGCGAGCCGATCGTTCGCCAGTCGATGATCACCTGCAGCACGCTCGACACGGATGCGAGCATCGAGCAGTCGATGTCGCTGGTCGAAGTCGGCTGCCAGATCGTTCGCATCACCGCGCAGACTAAGCGCTACGCCGCCAACCTGGAGCACATCATTTCCGGCATCCGTTCCCAGGGCTCAAACGTGCCGGTCGTGGCGGATATTCATTTCAAGCCGGATGCTGCGATGGAGGCGGTGAAGTGGTGTGAGATGGTGCGCGTGAATCCCGGCAACTATGCTGACTCGAAAAAATTTGACGTCCGCGAGTACACCGACGAGGAATACGCCGCCGAGTTGGCTCGCATTGAGGAGGAGTTTGTGCCGTTGGTCGAAGAATGCAAAACACGCAACCGCGCCCTGCGCATCGGCACCAACCACGGCTCGCTCAGCGACCGCATCATGAACCGTTACGGCGACACGCCGCTTGGCATGGTGGAGAGTGCACTGGAGTTTGCCCGCATCGCGAGAGACCGCGACTTTAACAATTTCAAGTTCTCGATGAAGTCGAGCAATCCGAAGGTGATGATCGAGTGCTACCGGCTGCTGGCTGCGCGCTTGGCCAAGCTCGGGCCGGATTGGAACTATCCCTTGCACCTCGGAGTGACGGAGGCAGGCGACGGGGAGGACGGCCGCATCAAGAGTGCCATAGGCATCGGCTCGCTGCTGTGCGACGGATTGGGCGACACGATTCGCGTTTCGCTCACCGAGGATTCGCCGAACGAAATCGCAGTCTGCAACGACCTGATCGAACAAATCCCCGAGTTGACCGATCCAAACGCCGAAGTGCCGGATGTGCGCTTGGCCTACGATCCGTTTGAATTTGAGCGTCGAGACACACCGGAGATCGAGTTGGCCGAGGCTGTCGATTGCGGTGGTGAGCAAACCATTCGAGTGGTTGTTACACAGGCTGCCTGGGACAAGCTTGCTCCGCGCATCCGACCCGGTGACGACGTAAAACCGGAAGCGATTTACGAGGAGTTGAACCTGCTCGAGGTTGACCCACGTGAATCGATCACCGTCAATTGCGATACGCAACTGGTCACGGTGAAGGACGATCTCGACCTGCCGGCGATCACCGCGTTTCGCCTACTCGCGGGCCAACTTAAAGCCGCCGGTGCGAGCAACCCTATTTTACTGAAAGATTGCCTGACGTTTGGAGACACGCCGTTGGAGCCAAACGTGGCTCTGCTTCGTGCCGCAGTCGTGATCGGTTCGTTNCTGTGCGACGGCATCGGCGATGCGATTCTGATACGNGGCGAAAGTGGGGCCGGGCAGTCGTTGCGCTTGGCCTATAATATTTTGCAGGCAGCCGGTTGTCGCTCGTTCAAAACCGACTACGTGGCCTGCCCAAGCTGCGGNCGCACGCTGTTTGATCTGCAGGAAGTCACCGCGCGGATCAAGACCCGCACCGAGCATCTCAAGGGGGTAAAGATCGCCATCATGGGCTGCATCGTGAATGGCCCGGGCGAGATGGCCGATGCCGACTTCGGCTATGTCGGCGGTGCNCCNGGCAAGATCAACCTCTACGTTGGCAAGACTCCGGTGCGCTTCAACATCCCCGAGGTCGAGGCGGTCGAGAGCCTCGTCGATTTGATCCGCGAGCACGGCAAGTGGGCCGAACCTGCGGCCGAAACGGTCACTGCCTGATGACCAGTCACACCGCCAAGTTGACGCCCGAGCAGGCGGAGGCGTTGCGCGGGATTTTGGCCAAGCGCGACTTCGAGTCCAGCGAGGTGCCTCACTCTGTTTTCAGCTACAAACGCCCCGGAATCACCGTGACTTGGTACACGAGTGGTAAGCTGTTAATTCAAGGCAAAGGNACGCAGGAATTCGTCGAGTTCACCCTNGAGCCGGAGGTGCTTGGCCAAGNGGCGTTTANCGACACGTTCGAGGCCCAGCCNGAGCAACTCGAGCCGCNTATTGGGGTCGACGAAAGCGGCAAGGGNGATTTTTTTGGGCCACTGGTAGTCGCCGGAGTGTACGTCAACGAGCGGGTTGCCCGCGCGTTGGACGAGTTGGGGGTGAAGGATTCCAAGGCGATTACCAGCGATGCGAAGATCGCAAAACTGGCCAAGGGNATCCGCAATACTGCAGGTTGTGTTTACTCAGTTGTTCCGATCGGCANCGCCTCGTACAACCGGCTGCATCAGCAGATGCGNAACGTGAACAAGATTCTTGCCTGGGGCCACGCGCGTGTGATCGAGAATCTGCTTGGCCAACGCGACCGGATGAAGCCCGCCCCGTTGCGNGCGATCAGCGACCAGTTCGCCCGAAGCAAAGCCACCATCCAAAGCGCGTTGATGGAGGAGGGGCGGCAGCTCGAACTCGTGCAGATGCACAAGGCGGAATCCGACTTGGCCGTGGCGGCGGCGTCCATTCTAGCGCGCGACGTTTTCGTGCAACGACTGAAGGCGTTGGGCGAAGAGTTCGGCCTCGAACTGCCCAAAGGCGCATCTTCAAAAGTGGATGCCGCCGGCTCGGAGTTTCTCAAAAAACAGGGCATGGACAAACTTGGCCAAGCGGCNAAGCTCCACTTCCGCACCACCCAAAAAATTCAGTCCCNCTTGGCCTGAGTTTTCATCGCGCCGCCGCATGGCCAAGAGCTGATTTACTGCNAGTGCGACCGCAGCGGACCGCTGGCCCCGTAAACNGGATCGGTATCCGGGAGAGGCACTTTGGCGATCGCGTTGAGCCCCAGTTACGTTCGTCCGGAGCGCCGTGTTGGATGTCGGGATCCGGCCCGGTCAATTCGACTTCGCGCGGATAAAAAAGCAGCGGATACGTCGGGTGATTCGGGATGACACCGTCGTCCTCGAANAGGTGCGTCTGCGGTTCGACCATCTCAGTGCATTNCCACCGAGCAACTACCGAGGCCNCTGCGGAAATAGTTGAACTGCACATTTGGGTGATCGGCGAGNAGGGACATGGGCACGCTGCTGTCGGCGATTCCCTTGGAAATCATCAGCGCTGTCAGCCGTTGGCCGAACGGGTTGTCGTGCGTGCCGGCCTGCCAAATACTGACTTTCTCCGCTTGCCACGTCTCAACNGGCCCAACNGTAACCGCGNGTTGTGGAACCATGGTGATGTTGCCGCCGCCCGAGGTGCGGGCGTTTTGCGCGAGCGTGATCGGGTGCAGTTCGACCACGCGTGTGGCGAGCTTTCGGTACTCTTCGGGCGAGGGCGGAGCATCGGCAAAGTCACCCTCACGCCGCAGTGGATCGTTGAACGCCCAATGCTTGATGTCACCCTGTCCGCCCTGCATGACCGCGCAGCGCACGCCGTTCCAACTTTTGCGGAAGGCTGTGGTGTCGGCTTTTGGGAAATGCAGATTTTCCANCGGCATCGCTTGACCGGGCGCGATGCGGTCGAAACACATTTCACGGTCGGCGCGTTCGAAGGATAGCGGGTGATCGATGGCCACCTCTCGACCGTCCTCGCCGACCCATTCGTCCATACCCCAAAAGTGGGCGTGCTGCAGGGAGAGGCCAAGTTCGTTGACNAAGCGGGCAACGAGTGGNAGTTGCTCGGTGGGGCCGATTGGCCCGCAGATACCNACCGGATTGTCGGCGGNGGCCTGCCGCCACGCGTCAATGTATTCNAGCGCCTCGGCCAGATAAAAGTCCTCGAGCGTGTCGTACATCACCACTCGAAAACCGGGCCGCGACAGTTGCTCCAAATCGGTCGGGGTCAGGGCGGCGGCATCGCGGATGAGATCGTCCTCAAGGGTGGTGTAGTCCCACCAATCGGGCGCAATGGAACTGAGCTTGCGTGGCATGCGGAGACGCTCGCGAATGCCCTTGGCCAGCGCAAGCCAAATTGCCGCCGGCTACTCCGGTTGCACGCGCCAAAACTGGACGCGGCCGGAAATCCGCAGAAAAACGGAAGCCGTTTCGCCAGTTCCGTTGAGGGTGTCGACNGTTTCCCAGTTTNGAAGATCACTCGATTTTTGCAGCGNNAACTCCGCTCCATGGGTTCNTTNCCATTCGATCTCCACGGCGCGATGGATGTCGTGAATCTTCCCGCTTTTCTCTTCGCCGCCATCCTNATCGTTTCCACCGACTTTAACCGGATNGNCCTTCGGTTTTTTTGTGTTCAGCTTGGGCGTCATGGTGACGTCGATTTTGTCAGNATCTTTGCCCTCNAAGATTTTCTGGAATTTGTTGATGTAAAAATAAAGCGTGCCGCCCTTTTTGGAGTAGGTGCGGGCAGTGATGTAATATTTCATCCGGGGTTTGGGCTTGGCTAAAAAGTGAATGTCCACCAGCGAATCTGCTGTCGTGCTAAAGTGGATTCCGGTCAACTCGACGTGGTCCACGAGTGTTGCGGGNGCGTCTGCAAGGAGCGGATCGTACTCATACAGCCGGGCGTCGATGTAAATGTTCTCCAGCTTTTTTGTGGTCAGCGGATAGGCGAGTTGGACGTTTCCCTCGAGTGGACCTGCCAAGGGCATGGCCAAGCCGGAGAAAAGCAACGNGGCAAGAAGCAGGGTTTTTGTTTTCATCAGACTCAAAATCAATCAGTCGAGAGGAGACGCCTAAGCGGAGGGAAATGAAACTCTTTTGTCGGGGAATTTGGCCAAGCGCTTGGCTTTCGGGGTTGCTTAGCGGCGGCCGGTTCGNTTGAATCGGGCGTCTTGACTGATCGATTCAATACCATTCTAGCTGCTGCTTGGCTGGGGGTCCTGTTCGCGGCGGCGACACACGCCTCCGCCAATGAGCCCACGCCGGAGCAGTTGGAGTTTTTCGAAAACAAAATTCGACCCGTGCTCGCGCAGCACTGCTACAAATGCCACAGCACCGAGTCTAGAAAACTGAAGGCGGAGCTGTATCTCGACAACNGAGAACAGGCGCTAAAAGGCGGCGAGTCTGGCNCGTNGATCGTTCCCGGGAAGGCAGACGCGAGCCTGCTCTACCGCGCGGTGCTNTACAAAGAGGAGTCGCTCGAGATGCCGCCGACGCGCAAGCTGCCGGATGCGGTGATCGGGGATTTCAAAACGTGGATCGACATGGGCGCGCCTTGGCCGAAATCCAACGAGCCGCAGATCGCCGAAAAACAGGGCATCAACTTTGAGAAATATCGCAAGGAACATTGGTCGCTTAAGCCGATCCAAAATCCTGCCCCTCCGAAAGTCGCCACCGCTTCTTGGCCNCGGAATCCAATTGATCAATTTGTCCTCGCCCGGCTTGAGGAGGCGAAGATGAAACCAGCCCCGGAGGCGGATCGCCGGACGCTCATTCGCCGTGCNTATTTTGATTTGATCGGCCTGCCGCCTGCCCCGGAGGCGGTCACGGTGTTTGTCGCCGGGGACACGACTTGGGATCAGGTCATCGAGGAACTGCTCGCCTCACCGCAGTACGGCGAACGCTGGGCGCGACACTGGATGGACGTTGCCCGGTACAGCGACGGCTTGGGGGGGTTTCTCGACAATCGCGGTTTGCCCAACGCCTGGCAGTACCGTGATTTTGTGGTGAACGCTTTCAATAACGATGTGCCGTTCGATCAATTCGTCCGCTGGCAGATCGCCGGTGAATTGACTCCGGAGGCTCCGCTATCGGCCCGCGCCGGCACCGGTTTTTTCGCTGTTGGCCCGACGTACAACGGTGACGGAGGGGACGCTGAGGCGAGTGCGGCGGCTCGCGCCGAAACGTTGAGCGATCGTGTGGATACATTTTCGAGGGCATTTCTTGGGCTGACCGTTGCTTGTGCAAGGTGTCACGATCACAAGTTTGATCCGGTCTCGATTAAGGATTACTACGCGATCGCTGGCGTGTTCAACAACACCAGTATTGCCGACAAACCGCTGGTCTCTGATGACGTTGTGAAGACGTACAACGATCATCAAAACAAGATCAAAAACTTCGACAACCAGATTAAGCAACTGAACAACAAGGTCAAAAAAGAGAAACGCGAAATCACGGACGAGGAAAAGAAAGAACGCGACGAATGGACAAAGGAACGGGATGCCCTCCGCAAGAGTGCCCCGCCGAAATTCGCCACCGCGCACGGTCTGCGTGAAAACGGCAGCAAAAACATGCACGTGGCCATCCGCGGCGATCTCCGTAAAAAGGGGGAGGAAGTGCCCCGCCGATTTCTCGAGGTGATCTCCAGGGGCAGGACGTTCAGTAAGGAGAGCGGCCTGCTGCAGTTGGCCGAGTCGGTCGTCTCCCGAGAAAACCCGCTCACTTCGCGTGTGCTTGTGAACCGCATTTGGCAGTGGCACTTCGGTCAGGCGATCGTCCGCACCCCGAGTAACTTCGGTGTCATCGGCGAGAAACCGACCCACCCGCTGCTGCTCGATTGGTTGGCCACGAATTTCATGGACCACGGTTGGTCGATCAAGGATCTGCATCGGCTGATCATGAAATCGACCACCTATCGGATGAGCAGTGAACACTTCGCCGCCAACTTCGACCGCGACGGGGACAATCGATTGATCTGGCGAATGAACCCGCGCCGGGTTGAGGTGGAGTCATGGCGAGACAGTCTTCTCGCTGCCACTGGCGAGCTTGACCTAAAACTGGGCGGCGCGCCGACCAATGAAATTCTCAACAGCCCGCGCCGCAGCGTCTATGCGACCATCAGCCGCAACGGCGACCGGATTAGCTCCGATCCGTTTTTCCGGTTGTTTGATTTTCCCGCGCCCCGCAGTACGTCGGCCAAGCGCACGACCAGCACGGTGCCGCAGCAGTATCTGTTTATCATGAACAGCCCGTTTTTCCAGAAGCGTGCGGACGCCTTGGCCAAGCGCTTGGCCAAGGCGGGCGAATCGAACGAGGCACGTATCGAGCGCGCCTACCAGTTGCTGTTTAATCGGCCGCCTTCCGCCAATGAGCGGAATACCGGTTTGGCTTTCCTCGCCCAAGTCGACACCGAAGCCGGCTGGAAACAATACGCCCAAGCGCTGCTTGGCTCTGAGGAGTTCCGCTACGTCGAGTAGCGGAATTGCGGGAGCGTCAAACTTCGGGGATGGGGGCTGTGGCGTCGCCGAAGGTTTTGGGGTGGACGTCCATTTTGTCCATCATGCTGAGGAAGAGGCGGGACATTTGGCGATCGGGTTTGCCGAGGTAATTCAAATTCTGCCCGCCTTTGATCCGTCCACCACCGCCGCCGAGCATGACTACCGGCAGCTGTGTGGCGTCGTGATGTCCGGTGAGCATGCTGGAGCAGAGCATCAACATGGAGTTGTCGAGCGCGGTGCGTTCGCCTTCCTGAATGCCGTCAAGCCGTTTGGCAATGTAGGCCATTTGCTCGAGGAAAAATTGGTTCACTTTCAGCCAGTCATTGGTGTCGCTGTGAGAGAGTAGATGGTGAATAATGTAGTCGACCCCGAGGTGCGGGAAGCGCAGCGTGCCGTGGTCGTTGTTTAACTTGAGCGTGCAGACGCGAGTGGTGTCGGTTTGAAACGCCAGCACGAGCAGATCGCTCATTAGCCTCATGTGCTCGACGATATCCTGCGGGTAGCCGTCCTTCGGTCGCGGGATGTTCGGCTTGGTCAACGTCGGCCTCCACCCCTGCAGTTCGCCGCGTTTGCCGGCGCTTTCGATCCGTTTTTCGACCTCGCGAACGGAGTTCAAATATTCGTCGAGCTTTTGCTGGTCGAGCCGGCTGATGTTACGGCGCAAATCCTTCGCGTCCGACAGCACGGCGTCGAGCACGCTTTGGTCGCCGACCTGTGCTTGGTCCTTGAACATCTGGTCGAACGCCAGCGCAGGATAGACCTCAAGCGGTGTCGGCGTGGTCGGGCTGCTCCATGAGATATGCGAGCTGTACAGCATCGAGTAATCCTTGTGCACGGAGGGGTTCGCCTTCTCGCAGCCCAACACCAGACTCGGCAGCTTGGTGCGATGGCCGATGTGTTGCGCGACGAACTGATCGACGCTTGTCCCGGATTGAATCCTGCCGCCCGAGGCCAACGGCGCGCCGGAGAGTAGGTTGCCGGTCTGCGAACTGTGGATGTTGCCCTTGAGCGCCTCGGCGTTGTAGAGGCCGCGGATGAACACCATCCGGTCGCGGAAATCGTTGAGCGGATGGAGCACCTTGCCCAGTTGCATTTCGCCGCCCTCACCCTTGGCCCACCACTCGTGCCGGTGAAACCCGCAGCCGGCGAAAAGGATCGCCATGCGGGTTGGCGCCTCGCTCGACTGCTTGGCTTCGTNCNGGGTGTCGCCCCACACGCGGAGAGATTCCATCCACGGCAGCGCCATCGTCACGCCCAAGCCATGTAGCATGGTGCGCCGGGAAAGTTGATNATGCACAGNTTTCATTTTAGTTCGNTACGGCTGATGCTGAATCGGTGACGCCATGAGTCAATCCTCGNTTTTGGCCAGTCGCCCCCGGATTTTTCGGAACTGCGGACTAAGCACGATGNTCTCGACTGCGGCGCTAAACCGGTAATCGTTCGCCTTGAGNTGCTGCTGCATTTTNTCGATCAACAGCAGATCCGAAAGCGCCACCTTTCGGCCCAGCGCGTAGCCCAGCAGCTTTCGGCAAAACTGTTCNAGNACATCATCCAGNCGTTCNCTGGCGAGATGCTCGCGCAGCCCGATCAGTCCCTCGATGCGGGTGCCGTTGGCGAGCTGCGTCCGGGTGTCCACCGCGGTGGGGCGCTGCCGCCCGATTGGGTCAAACTGTTCCAGTGCGAAGCCGTACGGGTCGATGCGTTCGTGGCATTTGGCACATTCCGGCACGGAGCTGTGCTGCTCGATGAGCTGCCGTGCGGTCAAGCCGCTGGGCACGCTGTCCGGCAACTGCGGCACGTCCGCCGGCGGGCGGGGCAGTTTTTNACCGAGNAGCGTTTCGTAAACCCAGTTNCCACGCAGGATCGGGCTGGTACGCGACGCGCCGGAGTTCACCGCCAGCACCGTGGCCAAACCGAGCACCCCACCGCGCCCCTTTGCCTGCATGCCATCCACGCGCTGCCATGTCTCCCCACTTACGCCGTCGATGCCGTAGAGCTTGGCCAAGCGCCCGTTCAAAAACGAGTGATCCGCAGTCAGCATATCGAGCACCGAGCCGTCGTTGCGAAACAGGTCCTCAAAAAAACGAACCGACTCCTCGTACATGTCGCCGCGCAGCGTGGCGAATTCGGGGAAGCGTTGCTCGTTTTTGTCGTCGTTCTGATCGAACCCGCGGATGTGCAGCCATTGGCAGGCGAACTGTTCGGCCAAGCGCCGGNTGCGNGTNTCGCGGAGCATGCGTCGCGCTTGGCCAAGCAGCGCGTCGTCATCGGTCAAAATACCGTCGGCGGCCGCTTGGCCAAGCGCGGCATCCGGTACGGAAGACCACAAAAAATAACTCAGCCGCGTGGCCAGTTCCGTCGCGGTCACGGCAACCGGATTGGTTCCCTCTCCGGCCTGTTCGCGCCGGAACAAAAACGCGGGCGAGGCCAGCACACGCGCGAGCGTCAACTGGATTGCTTTTTCGTGATCGATCTCGCGCTCGCGTAGCGCTCGGTACAGCTCGCGCAACCCGTCCTGCTCATCCTCTCTCAACGGCCGCCGCCATGCACGCTTGGCCCAATCGATCACTGCGTCGAGTTGCTTCGGTTCATCTTCCAGCAACCGCGCCCGAAACGCTGCCGCCTCGTCCAGCAGGATCGGCTTGTACGGCTTCCAAGCGATGACGAGGNCCGGCCGGTCCTGAGTCGAAAACTCGACGATCTGCTCGTAGGCGACCTCCTTTTTGAACGGCTCCTTGGTGATGTACAACAGTTCGTCCCACAGTCGATCCAACTCGGCTTTCTCGGAGGCGTTGAGCATGAGGCGCTGCATTGGTTCGTCTTCGCGGAAGTACAGCGACATTGTCACCACCTCATCGACCGGCACGATTTGCGGGTAACAGATCGAGGCCGGGAACAGGTCGCGGAAATCGTCGAGCCCGGCGTTGATGCGCTTCTCCGTGGCGCTGCCGGTTGTGGTGATGATGGGCTGCGACGGCGACAACACAGCCGCCCTGCCCCGGGCCAAGCCTGCGGCCAACTGCACGCTGCCGTCGAGGCCGTGCTCCGGTTCCAGATCCCCCGAGACAACAAGCGTGCGGCCCTCGGCCAGCGAAGTCGGGATTCGTAGCTCGATCTCCTGCGGCGCCTTCACGATGAGGTCGGCCGAGACTACCGTGTGCCCGAGTGGATGTTTCCCAAATCGCTCATTCGGTTTCACCGACTTGATCAATTTTTCGTAGCGGCTCGGCACGGCGATTTTGTGTAGGTGCGACAGCAACTCCGCTTCGGGCGAATTGGCTTCCGGCTGCGTTGCCCCGATCGCGAGCGCCTGAATTTTCCCGGCCAACGCCGCGCGATCGATCGCGTCCGGTTCATCACGCCACCTCGCGAGCAGCGACTCCGCCGGCACACTCAACGCATCGCTGCTCACCTTAGCCACATCCGCTACGTTGCCACTGTAAAAATGCCAGACCGCATCGTGGCCGTGCCGGTCCTTCAGCGGATTGCCCTCGAGAATTTTGCCGGAGATGTCTTTTGAAATGTCCCACACCCGCTTGGCACCGCCGGTCTCGGTCAGCACCATGTCGGCGTGCGTGAGGTCACAGGCGTGACTGCCATCTTTTGGCCCGACGACCAGCCGGACCACGTCGCCGCGGTGGACCTGCAGTGTCTGCGTTTTTAACTCGCCGTTGCCGTCCGCGTTGTAAACCCCGTGCCCGAGGTTGCCGGTCTTACGGCTGGTCTGGTGTTGCACCCACCACTCGCCGCCGTTGCCGCAGTTCGCGTGGGCGTCGGCGATTTTTGCCGAGACGGTAATCTGCCCGTCGATCGGGCTTTTCCAGCCGACGGCGACGAACAGTGTTGGCGAGGGATGCACCTCGACTCCGTGCGGCCGGGCGAGCCCGGGGATGCGATACTCGGCGTCGGAGGAATTCGCCACGACGCTTGGCGTCTCAGGCAGTCCCCAGCCGTTGACGTAAGCGGAGCCGCCGACACGCTCCATTTTTTTCGTGAACAACCCGGTGACGATCACCGGTTGGTGAGGGCCAAGCGCGAGGTAATCGAGCCAGGCGGCGAGCACGTCGGCCTCGAGATCGTGCCGCTTGGCCAAGCTGGCGACATCCGCCTGACCGGCCTCGGCATCGATGGCGGCCTCGAGGTAGCGCGTTGTAAGTGCGAGTGATTCGTCGTGCAACTTGGCCAAGCGCTTGGCCAAGCCGGGCACATCGCGCAGTGCCAGATCCGGTTTGTTGCCGCCGGTCAACCGCGCGTTTCGCCAGCGCACAAAATCGTTCGCGTCCCCGTCCCCCGCGTTGGTTGCCGAAAGAAAAACAACTACATCGCCGCCGTCGGCTGGCAGGGTGAGTTTGATGGTGAAATCCTGTGTCGACTGCGTGCCGGACTTTGGGTTCATCCACGCTGTAGGCCCTCCCTCGCGCCCGATGTGGCCGATCGGGTCGAACCGCCACAACGCCTGCTGCCACTGGTGGACCATCTCGACGAACGGCTTGGCGTCCGTGCCCTTGGTGGCATGCCACATTTCGCGAATGCGGTTGAGCACCAGCGACCCGCCGGGCGCGGCGTCCTGATGAAGCATGCCCCACAGCGTCTGAAAATATTTTGCATTCAGCCCGTGCTCGATCGCTGCGGCCTCGATGGTTTTTCGCCCTTGGCCAAGCGCCTCGCGTTCGTTCAGTACGGCAGTGAAATAAGCCTCAAGCGGAATGCTGCCGTTGCGGCGGATCACATTGGCCTTGGCCGTCGAGGGGTCGTCCCACGTGTCGCCCAACTGCCGGTTGACGTTTACGTGTCGTGCGTAAAACTGCTGGATGCGCGCCATGAGTTCGTCGGCCCGGTCGCGCTCGGTTGTGTGTTCTGAAAAACGAATGCCGTCCGGCAAAAGCACGACGTGCCGGGCGACCTCCTTGCCGGCGGCGAGAAATTTATCGACCAGCGCGGGCGACATCCCTAGTGCATCGCCGGTGTTGGTGAAACCCTCCCCCGCCGCGCCGTCGACCGGGAATTCGCGGGTGGGATCCAGTGTCGCTACGCCGGTGAGGTCTCGCACGGAAAAGTTGTATTCGTCGTTGTTGAGACGGCGCAGAACCACGCGGCCGGGGTCGCCGACCAACGCCTTGGCCTCCTCGACCAGAAAGTCGTTCACCCATCGCTTAAGCGTGTGCCGCTGTGCGTCAGTTGGCTGATCCGATTTTTTGGGGGGCATCTGGCGGCTCGACAGCATGTCCTCGACCTTCACCCAGTCCTTGGTGTTGCGCCGGAGATCGGCGAGCGACCGGAACGAATAGAGATCCACCTCCGCCTCGGCGTCCTCCCCAGAATGGCAGTCGAAACAAAACTGGTCGAGCAGCGGCCGGATCGATTTGGAAAATGCGGCATCCAACTCTTGTGCCGCCGCCGGCCGTAGTGGAAAGGAGGCAAGCCAAAAAAACGCAGTAACCAGCAGGAAAACTGAGTCTCGCTTCGGGAAAAACTGGGGAAACGACATACGGCTGCGGTTTGGATTGCAGGGGTCATCCTTCCCCCAACGCTGCCGTGCGTCAAGCCGCGCCGGAGGTCCAACCGCCGTCCGTTGCCCTCTTTGCAAACCTTCCACT
>NZFR01000014.1 GCA_002689335.1 Verrucomicrobiales bacterium | reverse complement strand
TTTAATCGGGCCGGTTACGACACGATGCGCACTTGCAAACGTGGTAACAGCTACGAAGCCGCCAACGAGCTGTTCTCCGTTCGACATGATGCAACCAAGCGCGGCGGCACAGAGGAGACCGGAAGTGCTTGGCATGCTAAGCAAATTTTGAAATATCTCAACTCGCGCGAACTAACCAAGGACACCGACCCATTTTTGATCTACTTCGGATTCTCACACCCACACGACGTCCGAGACGGCACTCCGGAGTTGCTAGAAAAATACGGAGCGGTCAATCATCGTGACAAATCCTCCCTGCCCCTCGCCAATCCGAAACAGCCTGAGCTCCCGATTAATTGGCTTCCGAAGCATCCCTTTCATCACGGGCACCCGGGATTGAGGGATGCTGTCAGCGTTCCGGGTGTATGGGAACGGCGTGATGAACGCACCATCCGAAATGAAATCGGCCGACAATTTGCCTGCAGCGAAAATATCGACCGGCAAATTGGCCGCGTCCTCGAAAAACTCGAGGCCATGAACGAACTCGAAAACACATACATCATCTACACAGCAGATCATGGGATGGCGATTGGTCGCCACGGGTTGCAGGGAAAACAGAATCTGTACGAACACACTTGGCGCGTGCCGTTCATCGTAAAGGGGCCCGGCATCGAGCCCGGAAGCCGCGCCCAAGGGAACGCCTACCTACTGGACACGTTGGCCACGATTTGCGACCTCGCCAATGTGCAGATCCCTGAAACCAACGAGGGCCGCAGTCTCAAGCCGGTGCTGTTCGGGCAAAAACAAGCTATTCGCGACACGCTTTTCGGGGTCTATTGCGGCGGCACCAAACCTGGAATGCGCAGCGTTCGCAAAGGCGAATGGAAACTCATCAAATACGACGTCATGAACGGCCAAGTGCGCGAAACGCAACTGTTCAACTTAAAAACCAATCCCCACGAATTCATTGCGGAACACCGCAAAAACCAGCCAGACCTGACCAACTTGGCAAGCAATCCGAAATACGATTTAAAACAAAAAGAGATGGAGGCGCTGCTTGCGTGTGAGATGAAGCGACTCGACGACCCCTTCCGTCTCTGGGATCAAAACAAGGATTAATCCTCAAACAACTACAAAAAAACACACGGTGGGTTCCGTGTGTTTTTGTTTTGAAATTTGAAAAAACCCTATTTTTTGCCAAGATCACGGATGCGAATGTTCCGGTACCAAACTGCATCGCCATGATCCTGCAACAGGATGTGACCGGCCAAGCGTTGTCCAAACACTTTCAGGTTTTTGAACTTACTTTTCGCGATAGCAGCCTTGAGTTCGTCACTTCCCAGTTTGTACGTCAGCACGTTTTTTCCGTTCAGAAAATGCTTTACAGTGTCTCCCCGGACGAGGATTCGTGATGAATTAAACTCACCCACCGACTTGATCGGTTTATCCTTTGCCGGATCGAGCACGTCGTAAAACGCCGCCGTTTGACGATTGGCTCCCTTTGCGCCATCGGGGTGATTTTTGTCGTCCAAGACCTGATACTCATGTCCCAACGAACCTCGTTCCCGAATGATAAAATATTTCACACCGCTGTTCGCTCCTTTGGCCACTTTCCACTCGAAACGAAAATCAAACTGTTCGTACTTGCCTCGGGTAATGATGTCGCCACCGCCACCCTTAGCAAGGTGCTTCAGGCAACCGTCCTCAATCACCCAACCCTTTTCCGGAAACTTCCCGGAGCGGGCATTCATCCATTGGTCGGTCGACGTGCCATCCAACAACGACACAAAATTTTCCTCCTTCTTGGCCTTCTTTTTCTCAGCCAAAACAGGCGTCGTCATGGTGGCAACAAAGGCCACGGCCGTGATTAGATATGCAATACGTTTCATGAATTGAAATTGATCAGCGGCGGCAGCTTGGCTAAGCGCAACCCATCGGTCAAGCCAAGGCCAAACGGCGCCGTCAAAACATCAATCGGCTCGAACGCTCGCCAAGCTGGGCGCTCCACTTCACCCAAAAACTCAACCGTTGGCCAAGGGCATCAAGCTTGGCCAATGGCAATCTCGTCGCCCTGCCATCGATCACACCATCAAGACGCTCCCAATCAGAATTCAGGGCTTTGAGAGAGTCATCAATCTTGGCCAATTCAGTTTGCAGTTTCTGATGCAATTCGGCCACTTCGTGATGCAGTTCCATGCCTTCACCCATCAACCCCGCCTGCAACATGGGCGAATCCTGCTGCTCTTTTTTGGTTAAAAACACATCCACCTTTCTGCAGATCGCGCCGATCTCCATAAACCAATCAGTCATTTTGGNGGGGATNGANTGAACATTTTCNGGCGCTTGGCCAAGTTCNANCTCAATCAGATGGCGCACCCGCGTTTTGGTGTTAATGAGGCATTGATGCGCCGCATTCACTTCGGCGAATTCCTGCTCCAGCGCAGCCTTGGATTTTACGGTATCGTTTTTNGATTNATCNGGATGAACCTCAGTTGAGAGTTCGTGAAATCGCTGCTTCAGTTCCTCCACATCCAACCAAGGCCGACGAGGAATCGNNAGCCTTGCGAAATGGTNCTCCATGGNNAANCGCGCGGTTGCCGTCAGGCACTGAAACTCTCACCGCAGGAACAGGTGCTCGCCGCATTGGGGTTGTTCACTTTGAAACCTCCATCCTCCAGTTTATCCGCATAGTCCAATTGACTGCCGGTCACGTAGAGTGCGGTCTTGGGGTCCACCACCACTCGAACACCTCCGCTCTCCACCAAAATATCCCGATTCGCGGGTTCGTCCTGTAAATCGAGTTTGTACTGAAGCCCGGAGCATCCGCCNCCGATCACCGCCACACGAAGCACCCCCTCGGGGCGNCCCTGCCGTTGCAACAACGATGTCACTTTCGTGCTCGCGCTTTCGCTGACCTTGAGCAACCGCTCGTCACCGACCCGAACTTTGATCTCTTTGGGAGATTCCTTTTTGGCGATGCCAGAAATCATCGCANCCAACTTAGCTCTCGCGAATTCAANGGTCAAGACGTCCGCCGAACCNAGCGCTTGGCCAAGCGNAGTTTAGGCCTTNGCNAATTGGTCNTCAGCCGTGATGAACGACTCAAAATGAGCGATGTGATTCGGTGGAATGAGNGCCTTGAANACNGCNTCTGCACCGTCATAATTACGCTCAAGCACCTGCCCAACTTCGTGCAAACGGGNNATGACATTCGACTTCGAATGCGGAATGGTCAGTTCCACCATCTGNCGNACNGGNCGCAACTGCTTGCCCANTTCAGCCATAAAGGGTTCAAAGCCTTCCNCNGTTTTAGCTGAAACAACGATGGAGTTGTCATACTGATCGGTGTAGCGCTTGGCCAAACCAGGGGCCGTAGCACGGTCAATTTTATTGAAGACCATCAACGTCGGCTTGTCCGCCACACCCAACTCGTCGAGCACTTGGTTCACCGCCTCGATCTGTTCTTCGGCGTGGGGTGAACTGATATCTACCACGTGCAGAAGCAAATCCGCTTCGACGACTTCCTCCAGTGTCGCCTTGAATGCATCCACGAGATCGTGCGGAAGTTTGCGAATGAATCCGACCGTGTCGGACAGCAAAACATTTTGATTCGTCGGCAGGCGCAGGCGGCGGGTTGTCGGGTCGAGCGTAGCGAACAGTTTATCTTCCGACAGAGTTGCCGCTCCGGTGATAGCGTTGAACAACGTAGATTTTCCGGCGTTCGTATACCCAACCAACGAACCCAGCGGCCACTGGTTGCGCTTGCGGCCGGAGCGTTGAACATCGCGTTGCCGCATCACAATTTCGAGGTCGCGTTGAATTTTATCGATGCGCTCACGCACCTTCCGACGGTCAACCTCCAACTGGCTTTCGCCTTCCCCACCGCGCATCCCGATACCCCCTTTTTGTCGAGATAAGTGCGTCCAAAAACGAGTCAACCGAGGCAGCATATGATTTAGCTGGGCCAATTCCACCTGCATCTTCCCCTCCCGCGTGCGGGCTCGTTGAGAAAAGATATCGAGAATCAGTGCCGTGCGATCGAGGATTTTGCACTCGAAAACTTTTTCGAGATTCCGGCCCTGAGCGGGACTTAGTTCCTCATCNAAAACAACGGTGTCGATTTTGGATTCCTTGCATTCCTCCGCAAATTCCTTGGCCTTACCCGGCCCAATAAAGGTCGCCGCGTTGAATTTATCCAANCGCTGTGTGCCTCGACCGATTACTTCGCCCCCGGCCGTGCCAACCAACTCAGCNAGTTCNTCGAGTGATTCTTCGATACACCAAGCGTCCTCCGACTTGAGTTGAACGCCGACCATGAANACACGTTCNGTCTCGCGNTTTATGGTATCAACAAGCCCTTTCACAATTAGTTCGCAACGAGTTGAACCACACGGATTACATCACCGGAGTTCAACTTGGCTCCACCTAGTTTCGACAATTCCGTCCAACCGATGCGCATTATCCCCGTTGGTCTTACGACATCGAACAACTTGTGTTTTGGATCAAATTTGGCTGCGGCCAATGCCTGTTTNAAATTTAGCTTTTCGACAAATGGGATGGACGAGACCAAGCCGGTTGCAGCGTTAACAAAAGTCACTTCACCGGACTTGGCCAACTCAAGCAACGCCTTTCCGCTGGCTTTTCCAGCCGAAAGCACGATTTTGCCTCCGGCCTTGGCGGTAGCTACCGTTAACTTCCCCGTTGCCTTGCCGGTTTCTTTTACGGCCCGGGTGGCTAGTTTTCCAACACCGCTAGCGGTCTTTTTTGCAACCGTCCCACACCCCGACATCAAGATGGAAAAAGCTGCCAAAACGGCAGCTCTTCCCATGAAAAAATGTTGTAGAGAGGCAATCACTTACGCGACACTCTCGCGCTCCATTGTCCCCTTGAAATTACAAGGATCCTCCACCACGCCAAAATTCTCGGCGAACAACTCTTCAACGCGATTCAATTCGTCTTCACTCAAGTAAGGTTTCTCCTCGGTGAACTCAACTAACTGCTCCTCGTTGTAAATATTCGGCAATGTCGAAGCAACCGTCTTTTCAGCCAATAACCAAAGCAGCGCCGCTTGGCCAAGCGTACGGCCTGACTCTGGTGAAGTCAGAAAATCAAGCGTCTTAATTTTCTTCAGACCGTTGATCAGCCAGGAGCGCGGGCGATGCGATCGATGGTCGTCCGCCGCAAACACAGTGTCCTCAGTGTACTTGCCCTCAAGCATCCCGGAGCTGTGGGTCACGCGAATCAAAAAGCTGGTGTCTAGTTCCGGNTCCTCCGTCATCCGGCCGTGCCGAAACTGCGCCAAGTCCTCCGTAGTCGCGTCTCCTTTGTCGACTTTTGCGTACGTCGAGGCGTTAATCTGATTCCCGGGAAACTGCTCCAGCATATTGTAAATATGTTGGATAACCCGAGGGTTGCGGCGCTGCACACAATCGACGCCCTCGTACATCCAGCCGATCGCCGGCCCGAGCGCGATCCCTGAGCAGACCAACTTGCCTTCGTCTTCCAGTTCCTCGAGAGCCTCCCAAACTTCATCCGTGTCCACCTGCTCCGCGCGGACGTTGTGCAATTGCATGATGTCGATGCGGTCGGTCTTTAGTCGCTCAAGGCATTTCTCTGTCGCGAACTTAATATACTTTTTGGAAAAATCCTGCTCGATCTCGCGTTGCCCCTTGCGGTCGCCATCGTGATTGTAAAAATCGTAGCCAACCTTGGTCGCGATGACGACGTCATCCCGTTTATCCCCCAGCGCCTTGGCCAGCAATTCTTCGCTTCGGCCGTTGCCGTAGGTATCCGCCGCATCATAGAGGTTGATCCCTCGATCGAAGCCCTTGCGAATCAGGCCGACGGCATCCTCGTCGGTGAATTTTCCCCACCAACCGGTCGAAACAGTCCACAGGCCAAAACCAACCTCGGACACTTCCAATTCTGTCTTTCGAATCTTTCGAAATCTCACGGCGGACAAAGTACCACGAACCGCCGTCCCGGCAAAAGTCGGTTTTACTTCTTCGGACCGCCCTGCAGCAGTGCCAACAAATCCAGAATTTCCTCGCGAGTGAACGGGTTGACCAATCCAACCGGCATCGGAGAGAAACTGGAATCCTTTCGGGTCGCCACCACATTCAACTTCACCTCTTGCACCTCGGAGGGTTCAAAAGAGTTGGGAGCGATCAGCAATGATTTGTCACGTTCCCCGACCAACCGCCCCTCAATTAGCTCCCCCTGTTTCGTCGTGACTGAAACATTCCGATACTTGTCCGCGATGACCTTGGAGGGTTCGAGAATCGATTCCAAAATCGCCTTCGCATCAAACCTTGCGCCAATCGCTGTCAGGTCTGGGCCAATGGATAACCCTTCACCATCGAACGTGTGACACGCCGTGCAGGCTGCCTCTTTCAGCACTCGCCGGCCGTTTCCGAGGTCGCGCTTGGCCAAGTGCTTGGCCAAGTCGCCAAAATCGGCCATCGCCCACCGCTTGAGGGCGTGGCGCTTGGCCAAGGGTTTTACCGCCTTCTCAGGCTTGTCCTTCTTTTCAAACATCGCCGCAAAGAGTTCACGCTCACCCGGCGGCACCTTGGCCAAGGCGTCCGCGATGATATGCTTCATGAAACCCTGAAAATGTCGGTCAGATTGCGACTCGGTCAGCTTTCGCAGCCAAGCGATGTAGGCGCGGCGATGCTCCGCCGTCCAACCCGCAACGATATGCCGCATGTGAAACAAATAGAACAACCGCTCCTCTTGCGACTTGGCCTCGACGACATAGTTCAGCAACTGCGGAATGATCCCATCGGCTTTTAGAAAAATCATCAACCGCGAAACTTCCATCCGCAACTCTGGGTGAGCGTCGGACGCCTTCGCTATCTTGGCGATGATCGGTTTGAGGTTACCTTCGCGCCCCTCACCCATTCTGGTGAACGCCAGTTGGTACGTTCTTAAAGCAACTAATTGCCACTCTTTCGACAGCCCCTCCCACGGCAACAACGTTAAACGGCCAAAAATTTGAGACTGCAGTTTTGAATCTGCAACGCGCGCCAAGGCCATCAACGCAGTCAGCGCTTTTTTTGGATTCGACTCCGTCAGCGCGGGGACACTCCAAGTTTGCAACTGCTGGTTTTCGAGGGCGACGCGGGAAGCATGACGCACCCAATGATCTTGATGATCCAAATACTCCCAAGCCAAGCCGACTCCCTCGATGGATTGTTTACTATGAAAGACCTCCAACTCACGACGAAGCGCTCTGGCCTGATGCGCAGNNNCACGCCCCTNTTGNCCAAGCNTAGGCTGATCGTTGGTNGTGGAATGATCTCCAGTATAACGAACCCGATACAGTCCCGATTGTGTCCTTCGGCCGCCGGTAACAAAATACATCGCGCCGTCCGGCCCGAAGTCCACTCCGGTGACATTGAGCGGTCGGCCAGTGATAAATTCCTCGAAACCACCACGATAGGTCGCCCCGTCCGGGGTAAGATGAACGGCAAAGATTTTGCCGTAAGCCCAGTCCAAGATGAAAAGTGCATCACGGTACGCTTTTGGAAAGTTGCTTTCGGTGCCGAAAGCGATGGCGGTCGGCGAACCCAGCCCAATGTCCAAGTTGCTTGGGAGGCTCTCAGGAAAATAACCGGGCCACTTGTCCGTCCCCTGTCGCCAGCCGTAATCNCCCCCGGAGACGACGTGATTAACGCGCGTTGGCCGATACCACGGTGTGCCCTCGTCCCACTCCATGTCAGCATCAAAAACGAACAACTCTCCGTCGGGATGAAATGCCAAACCGTAAGGATTCCGAAAACCACCAGCGATCATCTCCCAGCGATTGCCGTGGCGATCCGTNCGTATGATGTGACCCGCAGGCGGCTGCAAGCCTTTNTTAAACAAAACCCGATTCCAGTCACAGGGTAACAATCNATCCTGTTGATAATGCCGATANGTCGACATTTCGCTCGGCGAAAAATCTTCCGGCAACAAAACGTCATTTCCGTGGGCGAGATAGATTAACCCGTCAGGACCAAGTGCGATTGAGTTCCTCCCGTGACCGACAGTCCCTCCGGTTTTCTTTAGCAACGTGACTTCGTCAAACTGGTCGTCCCCGTTCGTGTCCCGCAATCGATAAAACCCCTTCGAGTTGTTAGCGTTGGCGTACAGTCTGCCATAGGCCCAAAGCAAGCCACGGCACTCGTTAAGTTCGTTGTTCANCACCTCCACNATTGGCCGACCGAACCGCCGCTGCGGCAAGGTCATCCGCAAAATACCCGGACCTTCGCGCCCGATAAGCAGACGTCCCTTGTCATCGAATTCCAGACTCACCCAAGAGCCTTCCTCCTTCGTGGCCGTCTTCAGCAAGTCGACCTCGAACCCAACAGGAGCCGTAACGTGCCGGGCAGACGTTGCCCTCCCAGTCTCAAGCGCCTCCTTCCATTGATCATAATCAACCCCCTCCGGGAGCGAACGACAGCCAGCCAGCACAACTAGTAAAATAGCCGCAACTAAAACAAGGTATGCTTTCATTCCAACGGCATTCCGGATGCCAACAGCACAGTTTCCTGCACAGCCAAATCATGTTCGTACGACCAATCGAACGTCTTCTCCCCTCGAATCACTTTGGCCAAGTCGGTGAATTCGCCGTCATATCGCCCCCCTTTNCGATCGGACAACTTCACTGTTTGCGTGCCTCGCTTATATCCTCCCTTGGCCTCCGAGAGACTCAACTCAAGTTGGTTCCCGGGTTCCATCGGGCGGATCTCGATTACTCCCTTGTCGCCGGCAATCTGAAACCGCCGTCGCGAAAAGCCAAAAACATCTCGATGATTGCACCGCACCGTCGCCGTTGCCTTTTCGTACTCCAACACCGCTAACTGGTTATCGCGAATTCCGTCGCCCTGCGAATCACGTTGGAAACCACGGACGGCTTTGGGTTTACCAAGCACATGGACTACCGAATCGACTAGATGACAAGCCAACTCAAACATCCCGCCCCCCTCATATCGAGCCAACTCGCGACGAAGCGAAGCCGAGGCCATTTTGCCCATCATCGCGTCCACCTCCATGATTTCTCCAAGCCAACCATCCTTGACCGCTCGGTACATAAATTGAAACGCCGGATTGTATCGAAGCATGTAACCCATCTGCACCACCCGTTTTTTGCGCTTGGCCAACGCGATCAACTCTCGAAAACCCGTCAGGTTCAACCCTCCCGGTTTATCGTGGTGAATGTGCATTCCAGCAGCCACCGCCCGCTTGGCCGTGGAAACCAATCGCGGCACTTCCGCCTCAATCGCGACGGCCTCTAATCCGAGAGTGGCTAACAACTCCTCCTCCATCATCCGCTTCACACCCCGATACGGACCACTGTTGGGGATGGTCTTGGAAGAGGCTTCGCTTGGCTGGGCGATGCCGACTAATTCAAAATCCTCGGACAGATTCCGGATCGCCGCCAACTTGCCGCTTGCGTGCGAATGGCTCGTGCCTATCTGGCCGATGCGAATCTTCCGCTTGGCCCCGCGCACAATGAATGGTGCGGCCAACACGCCTCCCGCCGAAGCTCGAATGAAATCCCTGCGCTGCATGCCCTAATTGGATGAAATAAACTGCGTCCTGAAAACAAAAAAGTGACGCCGCAATGAAACTCAAACTTGAAACTTGGCCAAGAGCATCGCAAAAACCCTTCCCGCTTGGCCGGTTTCACGCTTGGCCAAGCGCAGATTCATGTCGAGCCAAGCTCATCTCACCGAAAACGACCCGACGTTTTCGGCAAAAAAACGATCCACCGGCGAAATCATCCGCCGCGTGAGCACCTATCTTTGGCCGTACAAAAGTCTCGCCTCGGCAACGATCCTTTGCGCTGTCCTGTCGCTGCTCTGCGCCTTCGCATTTCCGCGGCTCACCCAATACATCATCGACGACGTTATCGGCGAGGGTGACACCAGCCAACTAACCCCAGCCATCCTGCTTTTGATCGCAGCATTTTTTCTGCGCGACTTTTTTAACAGCATCCGCATTCAGGTGAACAATCACTTTGAACAAAACGTGGTATTCGACATGCGGCGTGAGGTCTATGGCCGACTCCAACGACTTCCGGTGCGGTATTACGACAAACGGGCTTCCGGCGATCTCATGACGCGTGTCATCGAGGACGTCAATGCCCTCGAACGTCTTCTCATCGACGGCACGGAACAAGGTACCGTCGCCATCGTGAGCATCTTTGGCGTGCTGGCGATTTTGTTCGCAACCAATCCGGTGCTCGCCGGGGTTGCGATGATCCCAATCCCGCTACTCGCCCTTGGGGCGATGTGGTACACGCTCACGGCACACAAGCGTTACCGCAAACAACGACAAGCCTCCAGCGCCATGAACGCGCTGCTCATGGACAACCTGCAGGGCGTTCGCGAGATCAAGGCGTTCGGCAGAGAAAAACACGAAGATCACCGCTTCACAGATCGCGCCGAGGCGATGCGCCAAGGAACACTGACCATCATGCGCGCCTGGGCGTTCTATAATCCGTCGATGAGTTTTATCGCCGCGACCGGCACCGGCCTCGTGCTTTGGGTCGGTGGCGGGCAAGTCATGAACAGTGAAATGTCCGTAGGCGAACTCGTAGCCTTCCTTTTTTATCTCGCCCTGTTTTACGAACCGATCAGCAAACTGCACGGCCTCAACCAAATGCTCCAATCCGCCCGAGCNGGCGGCGAACGCGTNTTCGACATCCTCGACTCGACAGAAGAGCGCAAAAGTAGCGAGGCAAATCAGCCACTNCCAACACCGGTCCGTGGCGAGGTGGAATATCGCAATNTGCAATTCAACTACGACGACGACAAATCCGCGTTGAACGACATCAACCTGATCGCAAAACCCGGACAAATGACCGCACTCGTCGGCCCNACCGGCGCCGGCAAATCCACGCTCGTCAATCTATTACCCGCCTTCTACGAAACCAACGGCGGCGAGATCACCATCGACGGCCAATCCATCTTAAAAACATCCCTGCGATGCCTTCGCCAAAATATCTCTGTGGTCAGCCAGGAGCCGTTTTTGTTTAACGGCACCGTTCGCGAAAACATCGCATACGGCAACCTAGACGCCAGCGACGAGGAAATCATCGAGGCCGCGAAGGCTGCCAACTGTCACGATTTTATCAGTGAACTAACTGAGGGTTTCGACACCAAGGTTGGGGAGCGCGGCGTCCGACTGAGCGTCGGGGAGAAACAACGCATCAGCATCGCTCGGGCACTACTCAAGAATTCTCCGATCCTCATTCTCGACGAAGCCACCGCCAGTGTCGACACCGCCACGGAACGACTCATCCAACAAGCTCTCGAACGACTCATGAACGGTCGCACCAGTTTTGTTATCGCCCACCGCCTCAGCACCATTCGAGACGCGGATCAGATATTGGTGCTCAAAAACGGCAGCATCATCGAGCGCGGCACACACGACGAACTCCTCGAGCAACAGGGGCTTTACTCCCGCTTGGCCCNAATCCAAAACACGACATTCATCGAGGAAAGCTTCGAAAAACTCGAACCCGTCGCCTGATTCCGCTTCATGCCCTGCCTTCTCATCGCCAGTCGCAACGCCCACAAAGCCGAAGAAATAGGAGACATCCTCGGCGACAACTTTACAGTGAGAACTTTGGCTGATTTCCCGGAAGCGCCGCCGGTCGTTGAGGACGGAGGCAGCTTCGCTGCAAACGCCGAAAAGAAAGCCCGAGAGCTCACCGCTTGGCTCAAAAACCAAGCGATTGGCCAAGCGCCTCCCGACTACGTGCTCGCTGACGACTCGGGGCTGGAAGTCGATGCNCTTGATGGAGCACCCGGAGTACACTCAGCCCGATACGCTTCNAAAGAATACGAAGGAAACGCCTCCGACGACGCGAACAACACCAAACTACTGAGCGAGTTACACGCTGTACCCGAAGAAGGTCGCGCCGCTCAATTCCGCTGCGTTCTCGCGTTGATCCCGTTCACCCAAGCGGAGAAAACAGAGTTTTTCGAAGGNATCTGCCGAGGGCGAATTGNTCAATCGGTAGCCGGCAACGGAGGTTTTGGATACGACCCTCTTTTCATTCCAGCCGGCCACACGCANAGCTTCGCCGAACTTGGCCAACCGACCAAAAACACCCTCAGCCATCGAGCCAAGGCGTTGGCCAATCTGTCTGCATCTTTTTAAATTCACTGAGATGTGATCAAATTATAATCTTGACTCCTTGGCGTCTCAATCTGAACGTGATTGTTTATGCATATTCAGATAATTAACTTCAACCTAAACGGTTTAACTCATCAAGACTATGCAAGCGCTTGCGACGAGATTNCCCAGACCTTCGCCGACCTACCCGGTTTGATTTCCAAGCACTGGCTCNCCAATGAAGAAACTAACACTTACGGAGGTGTCTATTTTTGGGANTCGAAGGAAGCGATGCAGAATTACCTTGAGTCAGAAGTGTTNAGCCAGGTTGCGAATAACCCCTCCTTCGAAAACGCAACGTCTAAAGATTTTTCAGTTTTAGAAGGACCAACGNGCGTCACGCGAGGCAACACTTAAGCGCTCGGNTATTTATTCAACAGCCGAGGTGAAGCTTTATCCACCCAACCAGCCTTCCGCTGACCTCGGCCATCACGACCCACGTCGCCGAGTTCTTNCCGAGCGGACTCCGCATGCGCCAGAAGGCGATTGACCACCTCTGGATATTGTNCAGCAACATTTTGATTTTCGTGAATGTCCTTNGCAAGATTGAATAGTTTCAATGATTGTTGACCTTCCGGCNTNCCCCAGTTGCGTTTTTTACTTTCCAGNGGGANAAACAACTTCCAGTCACCGGATCGNACCGCCTGCAATTGATCCATTTGGTAATAGAAAAAAGCATCGCGCGGGTCGGCCTTGGATTTGCCACTCAAAATTGGCCAGATATTTTTNCCGTCAATCACCCGGTCNACTGATGGACTCCNTTCCGACAAGTGAGANAGCGTTGGCAATAAGTCCAGAGTGCTGGTGATTGCATCGCTACTGCTGCCTGCGGGAATTTTCCCGGGCCAACGCACTACGCACGGCACGCGCATCCCACCCTCATCCGTACGGCCTTTCCGGCCACGCAACGGCAAGTTGCTTCCCTGTTTTTCACGAGCCGAACCATTGTCACTGGTAAACAATACCAACGTATTCTCATCGACTCCGCCCTCTTTTAACGCCTTGAAAATCTCGCCCATCGACCAGTCGATCTCCTGCACCCAGTCTCCATAGAGTCCATCTTTGCTCGTGCCTTTGAATTTTTCACCGGGAACCAATGGCAAATGCACNGCGGTATGGGGCAGGTAGAGGAAAAACGGTTTATCCCGATTGGATTCAATAAATTTCACAGCTTCCTCCGTGTATCGAGCGGTAATGGTNGTGTCCCTCTGCACNCTATCCTCGAGTACCNTCAGATCGCGAACCAATGGCAGTGGCACTTCTTTGCGGTTCATGTCGTTGCTGTACGGGATGCCAAAGTATTGATCAAATCCCTGATTGGTTGGCATGAAATCAGGGTGATCACCGAGATGCCATTTACCGATGCACATNGTGGCATAACCCTGCTCCTTCAACACCTCGGCAACGGTCACTTCACTTGGGTTCAGCCCCTTACGGGCGGCAGGAAACAGGACACACAAGTTCTTTTCATCAACGTGCATGTTTANACGACGCGGATAACATCCTGTCATCAAGCTCGCTCTGGACGGCGTGCATACTGGGCAGGTGGAGTAAAAATCCGTCANGCGCATCCCCTCCTTGGCCATGCGATCGAGATGAGGCGTTTTGNTCTTTTTGGAACCGAAAGGTCCGATGTCTGCATAACCAAGGTCGTCACAAAAAACGACGACGAAGTTCGGCTTGGCTTCAGCCCCAANCAGCGCTTGGCCAAGCGAAAGAATCCCCCCAAGAAATAATAGATTTAGANTACGCATNGCCCACANCTTGGCCANGCGNCCACTCTCGGGCAAATNAATTCACATCACAAAAAAAACGCACGGAACAAGATACCGTGCGTTTAAATTAATGTCAGGAGACTCAGTCGAGTTCGATGATTTTTATCTTCCGCCAACTCACCTCGAAGGGGCCGGTTCCCTTACCTATTCCATGAACCTGAAGGCCAATGAACCCCTTGTGGTGACTCTTCAATTTCGCCTCATCAGTCAGATCGGAGATGAGTTCATCATTGATCCAAACTTTGATGTTCGCGCCCTTTGCCAGCACTCGATAACGGTTCCACTTATCGTCCTTGAAATGCTTGTGCGGTTTACGTTTGTCCGCCGGAGTCATCCAACCACCGGCCGCCTCGCCGTAAAGATAGCCGGCCTCGGCACCATTCTTCCCACTGGATTCGATCTCGACTTGCGGGCCATTCACTCGCCCCTTCGGACCACCCTTAGTTTGCGAACGAATCTGCACACCGGAGTTAAGTTGGTTATCAACCTTAACTTCGAAGACCAAATCGAAGTTGGCGTATTCCTTGTCGGTGCAGAGGAAGGAGTTGGGGCTGCCCTCATTGGTTTTGCCAACCACAGCCTTTTTCTCAACCCGATATGTGGCGGTGCCGTTGCGTTGGGTCCAGCCTTCAAGGGTTTTACCATCGAAGATGGATTTGTATTTTTTATCTGCAGCAACCAGCGAGGCACTGAAAACAACGGAGAGAATTAATGAAAATGTGAGCTTGTTCACGGAGGGGACTGTTCAACACCAGTCTAGCTGGCGTCAATGAAGAAAAATCGAAACCGATTAGGCGGTTCGAAGTTGAGTAAAAAGGATCAGCTCCAAACGAGCAGAATAATGATCAGGGGAACCGGCCAAAGGATCAGCATCAAGGTTGACGCGAACGCAGAAAACCAAGGGCGTTTTTGTTCCTGTTCCCTAAAAAGGAAGAATGATTTTTTATCTTCGGACATAGGTTAAACTCTTTGTAATGGAATAAAAATGGTCGGCATGGCGAGATTCGAACTCGCGACCTCTGCACCCCCCAGTCACTAAGAGGCAAAACGACCACGTTTTTGATGCCTCAATTTACCCCTGCAAGTAAAGGCAGAAATGATGGTGAGTGTAACTAAGTGCGGGGTGGATTTTGAGTGTCTGCCGTTTTGTCTGCCACTTTTTAGAACGCCCTACTCCTCCCCGCTCAACTCATCAATCGCCTGTTGCTGCACACACGCCTTGGCGGTCTCAAGCACGCTAATGATTTCGATGGCAGGATTGTTGTTGTGATGTACTGCTGAACCACTTCGCTGACAGCTTCCGCGAATGCCTCCTTGTTTGGCCCTCGGCAACCACTATCTGCCAGCATGATCACTGTGCGCACTCCGGTGGCTACAATGCATCTTCGTAATTGGCCCGAGGGAAGCTGCGGATGTTGAAGCCACCTAGCTTGAATGCCTGCAAGTTAG
>NZFR01000013.1 GCA_002689335.1 Verrucomicrobiales bacterium | reverse complement strand
TGGCCAAGCGCTCGTATTTTTCCCGCCACACGCCGTTACCGACGAGCAGAAAGCGAATATTTGGAATCTGCTTCGCCAAGCTGGGCGCAATCGCGAATAGGTTTTCATGCCCTTTGAGTTCGAATAGTCGGGCGATTTTGCCGACAACAAAATCATCCTTTTGAAGGCCAAGTTTTTCGCGCTGATGAGTTGAGTTTTCCGAGGCTAAAAACGGCTCCAAATCGAAGCCGCTGAAAATTTGTGTGTAGTCCTTTTCGGTTCCGATACCGGCGTTGAGGTACTGGTCCCGCATTGCGTTGGCCACAGTGATGAAATGATCGGTTCGCGTCGCTGCGATTCGCTCCGCTTCACTGAACAGAGTGTTCGAAAGCCAACCTTGAAAAGGACCGAACGACGGGCCGTGGATGGAGTGGATGACCACCGGCACTCCCGCCCGCCGCGCGGCCAAGCGTCCGATCAGTCCCGCTTTTCCACTGTGCGTATGGACAATGTCGGGTTGAAAGGTTCGGAACTCCCGAATTAAATGCCGATAAGCAAGGTAATCGCGAACCGGGTGAACCGGGCGAATGAGTAATGGAATAACATGAAAGAGCCCGTCGACCTGTTGGACGCTTGATTCCAGAGAACCCTCGGGGCCGGTGGTGGGGCCAGAATAAAGCCGAACGGTGACGTTGTTTTTTTGGTGAAGCCCGAGAACCGTCGAGACGGTGTTTTCCTGTGCCCCTCCGACGATTAACCGAGTGATGACATGCGCGACGCGCATGGGTTAAGGAATGGCACCCTGCAACTCTTTGACCCGGTTTTGGAATTGTTCCAATTCAGTCGCGGAGATGGAGCTTTGATCGACGTACTTGAGGAAGAGATTGTAGTTTTTAAGCTCCTCAGTAGGTGCTTTTTGGGCTTCGGCGATTTGGGCAAAACGCAGATACATTCGGGGATCGTTTGGTGTTAGCGATTGCAGTTTTTCGTAGTCGCCCTTTGCGCTGGAGTACTGCTTGGTGGCCATATACGACTCTGCTCGGTTTGCGAGCACCTCGGGGTTCCATTCGTTTAGAGCGATGAGATCATCGAAGATGGCGATGGCTTTATCGTGTTCGCTCATTTGCATGTAAATGGTGGCTTTTTGAAAACTGAATTTATCGGAATTCTGATCCACTCTGAGCGCGTTGTCGATGTGTTTCATCGCCTTTTTGTAGTCTCCTTTTTCTACGTAAACACCTGCGAGTTGTGAGCGGATGTCTGCTTTTGTGGAGCCGTTTGCGTCATCCATCGCGCCTTCCAAAATGGCGATGGCTTTATCGAATTGTTTGAGTTGCGCGAGTAGGATTCCTTTTCCGACAAGCACATCGAAATCCTTGGGATATTCCTTGAGCCAGAGATTGAGTACCGGGAGTGCCTTCTCTGGGAGTTCATTGTCCATGTAAAAACCGAGCATGGTTTGCAGGGCGGGTAGCGTGGTCCGATGAGGTTCGAGTTGCTTGATTAAATAGTTTTCGGCGGTTTCCAAATCAGACTCAAGCAGTTTCACTCCTGTTTCGATGCTGATNAGTTGNACCTGTTGTTCCAGTTCGAATGGGTTGTTTTGGATCATCTTAAGAAGTTGCTCGATGAACGGTTGCGTTTTCTCCGGCATCCCGTAGGCGACGAACATATTCGCGACGAAAAGTAGTGGNGCCGGATCGGTAGTGGTCAGTTCAGTGGCACGCACCAACTCATGATAAGCCTGTCNAATTTGAGATTGGCTTTCGAAAAACTTGCCTAACAGGAGGCAGGCTTTGGGTTCATCNAGCGGCCCATAGGTTTTTAAGGTTTGATCAATCCGCGAGAGTGAAAGAAGACTATCCTCGCTCAGCAGTTCATCGAGTTTTTCGTCAAACGGGTAGCCGTCGAGCGGTTTGTTTTGAATCTTCAATGAATGGCGAAGATTCGCTTGTGCGGTGAGGTTGCCGTTGGGGCTTCCCTTCAAAAGATCGTTCGCTGCCAGATAAAAAACCTCAGCCTCGTTCGCGCGACCACCGCGTGCCAACTCCACGCCCCGCGCGTTTAGATTTCTGGAGAGCCACCCCGTGATAATCAGAGTGTCCTGAAAGTTGGCCTCTTGGAGATCGCCCGCTTGGGCGGCGAGTTGCCCGAAAGTGTTCGTGATGGCATCCGGCAGTTTGGTTTCATCACTAACGGCGGCAGTGGAGAGTCTTGGTTTGTCCAGTGATTCGCTTCCGAATTCGTATTTGGCCAAGCGGAAAATGTCTTTCTCAGGTTGACTGTGAAACTGTTCAAAGAAATAGCCAAAGCTCGGATGGGTGTAGTAGATCGGCGTCTTATTAACGACTTCGTGAAGTTTTTCGAGGATAAGGAATTCATCGACCCGAATCGAGTTAGCCACCTCCTCGGGCAATGGAGGCCAAGCGGCGTTGAGCTTGGCCAAGTGCTCGTGATATCTCGGAGAGGCCAAGCGATGAGTGTCGACGAGTAGCGGTGGGTTGGTGCGACCGGAACAAACCAACTTAGCCTTGATCAACTGACGTTGAGCACTCATGTCTCCATCGCTCATCAGGACTGCGTTTTCCTTTGGAAGTTTTTCGGCGAGCCACTGAGTGTAGACGCTGGTGATGTTGTTTTTGTTGTGCCCCCAAATTTTGCCCATGTTTTGCGAAGCGAGAAGCCCTGCTACGACCAGAGCGGCGATGGTTAATCCAACATAGCCTCCGCGGTTAAGTGTCTTGGCCAAGGCACTTGGTTTTTGCCAACGCCTCGCGTCCTCTTTCCCGAAAAGCAAAAGCAGGTAACCGAGGAAATAACCGCAGGAAAGGCTGCCGAGGTAATAAAAGGTTATAAACGGAGCTCCGACTCCAACGACTTGTTGTGCCTGAACCAGTTTGCGGGGGCTGAACAGATGGTCAAAAGCGGTGTAAACGCACGCGACCAAAAACAGGAAGTGAACNAATCTTAATAGGACTGTCGTAATGGCAGAGGCGGCTGCGTTGGTGTCACCAAAACTGACTGGCCAACGGATGCCAAGCAGGAGCAATGGGAGGACTGCCGTGCATGCCATGACCATGACGATAAGCCGGTTGCTGAAGAGATTGGATAGAAACGATTTTTGATCGCCTAAGTTGCTCATTAGCACTTCGCTGAATCCGTAGCCGCTGCCATTGATCATGGCGACCAGAGGCAAAAGCAGATAGAGCAACAATCCGAGAACGCCGATGAGTAACAATTTCAGCCAAAGGCCTTCTCGGAAAAGGCGCATGCGACCGGTCCAAAGAAGGGCCACGCCGAACAGTGGAAGAAAACCGATCATGCCCCAGTTGTTTGGGATGCTGATTGCGAAGACTGCCGTTGCCTTGATCAACCACTTCGACTCGTGGTCGATGCGATATTCCAAAAGGCAGCGGATGACATAGGCGAACAAAAGCAGGTTCAGGATTTCGCCAGTGCCGGAGGTGGAATGCTGCCAGAAGCTGAGTTGCAAACCGCAAATCGCAGCTGCGAAAAGAGGGGGCACCCAATTTAGGCCGATGCTCAGCAGCGAGTGTTCGCTTTGCTCACGCTGACGCTGTTCCTTCGTGCGATCGTGCGGAAGCAGCGCAACAGAGCGTGCCAGCAGTGCCAAGGTGAGCGCACCGCAAATGGCGGCAAGACCGTTCATCGCCGTTGGTAAAAACGATGCCGGTAAAAGCTTTAGCGGAAGGGTGATAAGGTAGAGTAGCGGTTGCTTGGTTTGGGGCAGGTCGTGCCATCCACCTAAGTGTGAGATGGCGGGTAAACTGGCGAAGCTGATCCACGAGTGGAGAGTGGCGAGATAAAGCACCACCGCTCCGGCGGCCACTGCCCACGGTAAACGGGTGGNAGCGAACGAGTTCAGCGGGTTGGTTTTTTCTGACATCGGCTNGGTTGCAGGGGCAGTTGAAACCTATCGCCTTGGTTTGACAAGGCTGGTTTTAGTTTTGGATAACATGTGATTCCGGGTCACAAGGGGTATTCAAACGCAGGTCGGTAATGCACTCGACATGTTGGGTATGGGGGAACATGTCAATCGGGATGACCTGCTCGAGTCGGTAGACCCCGTCGGCGCACAAAATGTTCAAATCCCGGGCAAGGGTCGCCGGATGGCAGGAGATGTAGATCACCTGAGCTGGTTTGACTTCCCGCAACTGTTCCATCGCTACTGGGGCACAACCTTTGCGTGGCGGGTCAAGGATGACACTCGTTTTTCCGGCATCAAACTTGGCCAAGAGTGNCGGGAGTAAATCTTCAGTGCGGCCTTCGATAAATTCTCCGTTGTCGCCGCCAAACTGGGTTGCGTTTTCACGTGCGGCTTTGATTGCGCCTTTGTCGTATTCCACACCGGCGTAGCGCTTGGCCAAGCTGGCCAGTTCGATCGCAAAAAAGCCCACGCCGCAGTACGTGTCGATCAAGTAGTCCGAGCCGCTGGATTGGAACACCTTGCGGACGGCCTCGACCATTCGGGGCAGCATAAAATAGTTCGTCTGAAAAAAGGAGTGATCCGGAACAATCCAATCCTCCGGTGTGATCCGCAAATTCACCTTGATGCCACCGCGTTTGGGAGGGTTGGCGCGCACCTCCGGAATCTGCGCGTTCAGGGCTGGTTCGGCGATTTTGCATTTGTCGATTTCGACCACCCAGTGCGAGTTGCGTTTTCGAAATCCGACCAGCAGCTTCTTCGCTTTTCCGTTCCATTGGCTGCGGACGAGGATGCGATTGCGGTAGTGGAACGGCTGCGGGCAGGGAACGACCGGCGTGACGATGTCGTTCGCGAATCCACCAATACGTTCGAAGAGATCCGCCACCTGCTTTTGTTTCATCGCAAGTTGCGCTTCGTAGGTCATGTGTTGGTATTGGCATCCGCCGCAGTCACCAAAATAGCTGCACTCCGGCTCGATCCGGGATTCTGCAGGTGTCACGACTTTTTCCAATTCTGTCCGAGCGAAATTCTTTTTTACCTCGGTAATGGTGGCTTCAACCGTTTCGCCCTCGATTACCAACGGTACGAACACGACAAAACCATCGACCCGGCCGACTCCCTCTCCACCGAAGGCGATATCATCGATTTTTACGGTGACGCGTTGGCCGACTTCTGGGCGGGTGATTTCCTCGGAGGAGGCAGGAGTTTCTTTAGTCTCGTTCAAAATGTGCAGTGCNGCGCTTGGCCAAGCGGGGTAGACATGCCAAGGCCGGGTTACGTTAACCGCACGCCCGGCCTTGCAAAAGTCCGATATGGAGTTGGGGACTATTTTTTGTGGTGCTTCTCGTAGTGCTGGCGAAGCAGGTCGTCACCGAAATCGTTTTTTAAATCCCGAATGACGCAGTGCACGTGATTTGCCCCGTTTTGAGTGTTGTCGTACTCGATCAAAAAGTCCGGAGCCTGGATGCGGTAGTAATGGCCTTCCCCGACCTTGAGCGGACCGGCCCAGCCAAAGTGAATGTCTTTCAGGTCGACATTCTCCAAATCTACCAATGCCTCGTCAGCGATATCGGGGCGGTAGTTGCGAAGGTACTCCTCGATGATGCCCCAGAGTTGGGTGACCTGCTTTTTCTTCATTTTGGCGGCGGAGATGCCAAGCGGCTCAAGGCGCTTGGCTTTGCGGTCGGCCTTGGTGATGATATCAGCGGGGGCATTTTCACCGATGATGCCGGCCTTTTGTTTTTTTGTGAGCGACTGCGCCAACGCTCGGGCCTTGTTTTCCTCGTTGGCCAACACCTGCAGGCCCTTGCGCGGGCCGTCGAGTACTTTGCCGGGGTTGGTGCCCCAAAAGGACGGCGTGATGCTGGCGATGTGCCCCTCGATAACTGTAAAACTCAACGAGAGGTGATGTCCCTCAAAGCGCCAGCCCCAAGTGCCCTCAGCGCTTGGTTGGCCGAAGATGCTGACAAAGTACCACTTGGGGTCTCGGGCAAATCGACCCTCCGGATTGGCGTCGTGCAGGATCTGCTCAAGGCTCATGATTTGCGCGCTTTTTTGCAGACCTCTGGCACTCATGACCGAAGCCATAAGCGCGTAAGCCATGTGCTGCTGATCCTGTTGCATATCTCGGAAGGATAACCCGTGNCGGGCGTGCATTTCCGTCGGAACGAAGTGCCAGCGGGTACGATTGTTGTCGTCCAGTTTGAATGTGGCCTTGGCTTTTTGTTCCGGCTTGAGCGTGGCGAGAAACGCATTCGCGGCGTCTGCCATTTCGGCGGCAGCTTGGTCCGGATGTGCNAAAGCACTGCCAGTGNCCNACAGTGATAAAACAAAAGCGAGTGATTTGAAAATACGCAAGGATTGCATGCGCGGAAGTCCAAGCCATNAGGCCGAAAATGGCAATTCCAAAATGTGCCTCTCGACATCTACTTCGGCTCGGGAGATAACCGCGCGTTCATGGATTCCTTTTTTGTTGGCATTGAGATCGGGGGAACCAAGATTCAAGTGGTTACCGGTGACAACCNGGCGCAAATTCTGGATCGCCATAGATATAACACGGATAGTGCGCTCGGTGCGGAGGGAATTCGGAACNAAATCGCTGAGGCGTTGAGCGAAATTCAAGCTGCCAAAAAGATACGATCAATCGGCGTTGGTTTCGGTGGGCCATTTAATCGTGAGNCCGGAAGAACCTGTTGNTCTCATCAGGTCATCGGCTGGGATGATTTTCCGCTGCGCCAATGGCTGCGAGACCAAGCGGGTGGTGTGCCNGTGAATATTGATAATGATGCGAATGTGGCGGCTNTGGGCGAGGCNCGTTNCGGAGNCGGAGTTGGGGAGAATCCTGTTTTTTATGTTACGCTTGGCAGCGGCATCGGCGGTGGNTTGGCGATCGATGGCAAGGTGTTTCATGGGGCCTTGCCAACAGAGTCAGAGATTGGGCACGTGCGCCTGAATATGGAAGGGGACACGTTGGAGTCGCGCTGCTCCGGTTGGGCAGTCGATCTGCGATTGCGAGAATANGCTGCAGCAAGCCCTGAGTCGCGCTTGGCCAAGCGCATCGAAAAAGAGGGCGGTGAAGCTCGGCACTGGATGGCAGCGATTGATGAGGGTGACGAGGGTGCTGCTGCGTTACTTGGTGATGTTTGCCGTGAATTGGCTTTCGGGCTTTCCCACGTTGTGCACCTGCTGAATCCGGNGGTCATAATTTTGGGCGGTGGGTTGTCGCTTGTCGGTGAACCGTTGCGCTTGGGTGTGGCGGATGCGCTTGGCCAAGCGGTCATGGAGGTGCTGCGGCCGGGTCCAATCGTTCGCTTGGCCAAACTTGCCGAGGACNCCGTTCCGGTCGGGGCGCTGCATTTGGCTTTGATNGGCGATTGATATTTGCGACAGTCTTTNCATGCGAGATTGGATTGCCNNTTACATTGAGGCTCAAAAGGCGGCGTTGGACTCCATCCCAGTGGAGCAGGTCGAGTCGATCATCCGCAAACTGAAGGATGCTCACACCGAAGGGCGGCAGATTTTTGTGTTCGGCAACGGAGGTAGTGCGTCCAACGCATCCCATTTTGCGACCGATCTTGGCAAGGGTTCCTCGGATGCACTNGGTGAACGATTCAAGGTNCTCTCACTCAACGATAATGTGAGTTGGATCACTGCGATCGGGAACGACTATGCCTATGAGGATGTGTACGTTCGGCAACTAGAAAACTATGGTCAAGCGGGAGACATCGCGTTGACCATGAGCGTCAGCGGAAATTCACCCAACTTGNTCAAGGCCTTCGAATGGGCCAAGGCNAACGGGCTGTACACTATCNCCCTCGTGGGAGGCAAGCGAGGGAGGTTGGCCGAGATCGCAGACGAAACAGTTGTTATCGACGATACCCACTACGGTCGCGCGGAAGATTGCCAAATGNGTATCGCCCACATGCTCTGCTACGCCTTCATGGAAGTGGATGAGTTGAAGGGCNAATCGCAAAAAANGGCCACGGTTTCCCGTGGCCTGTAAATCGATTGGAGTTTTCTCTTATGCGCCCATCTCGTCTTCGAAGGAGCCTTCGGCGACGGGGAAGCAGAGGTTGTCGCGGACGTATTGGATGCCTTCGATGGCGGTGGCGTCCGGGTCACGATAGTTGCTCTCTGTTTCGGCGATGAGCGGCGCGGTATCGGTTCCGTTGATCTTCATGTAACGNGNTGGGTAACCAATGTTGATCAGCATCTCGACGTAGCGAACCATGTTGATGTCGCCACTACCGAGGTCGGTAAACTGCATCGCTCGGTTGCGCCAATTGGGTTCGCCTTTGCGCAGGGGCACTCCGGGGCGCACGACGAAATTCTTCACGTGACAGCCATAAACGCGATCCGCCACAGCAGGGTGGGTGAATCGNGCTTCCCANTCTTCGCCTTCCCAGCAGTGGGAGGGGTCAGCGTTGACGGTCAGGCACTTGTCGCCGTCGCAGCTATCGACGATCTGGCCAAACTCCTCGGCGCACATCGCTGCGGTGCCGGGATGAATCTCGTGCGCAAGGTAAATGCCGAGTTGGTTGGCGTGAGCCCGAAGCTTCGCGGTTTTGTTGACGAACCGTTCTTGTCCCGCTTTCACGAGGTCAAAACCCGGTCCGGCCCAGAACCCCCAAGGGTAACCGGTGGCCAATTCCCAGCCCTGAGACACCCCCCAGAACATCGGCAGAATTTTGATGCCTAGCTCCGCACAAAGATCCATCAGTCGCAAAATATAATTCTCGTACCATTGCTCAAGTTCCTCGGGGCTCTTGTCCTGATTCGGACCGTGGATGAACGGGTGGCCGCTCTTCGTGCCGGTCCAAGCGCTGGTGTGNACCCAAAACGGGCAGTGGCCACTGACNCCGTCGAGTTTGAGTCCATGCTTCTCGAAAGTGTCCTTGATATCGCTGGCACTTCGGAACTTCTCGCCGGAATCCCCATCCTCNAGCATGTAGTTGCTCGGTTGTGCTCCGGCGGCGCCGGCGTCCTTGGCGAACGTTAAAAANCCCTCGAGCCCTTTTCCGCCGTGTTGTGCNCCTTCAATACTGGAGTGATAAACAGGTTTAGCCATAATTTATCTGTGTTAAAAAAATCGTTGTTTCNTGAGAAACGGCCGAGAGACTAGGCACAAAACCACCCACNGGCAATCAAGTTTGCATCAGTGAATCCAAGTCGCGCTCGGCCAAGCGCTTGCCAACGCGGGTNTTTGTTTCATAACGTNAGATTTNTCAACGTGGTTTGTGTCAGCTTTCCGGGAGGAGGCTGTTTAGTCGCTTNGCCAAGCGCTTGGTTTTGTTGGCTTTGGACGGGGCCAAGTTTTTGCGTTCGTGCGGGTCCTTGGCCAAGTTGTAGAGTTCGATCTCGCCACTGTCTTTGTGTTTGGCATTTGTAGTGACGTTTTCCTTGTGGGGGANNATGAGTTTCCAATCNCCATCGATGATCCAGCGNTAGGTCAGGTTGGCGCTTGGTTTGTGAATGTCCACAGCGTTATGCAGGTAGCAGGCGCCGTAGGTGGACTTGCGNTTGGCCAAGGCCTGATCGTCGAGGAGGTCGATNCCCTGCATGGCATCGGTCGGTTTGAGNCCGCANGCCTTGAGGATGGTTGGNGCGAGGTCGATGCTGTTNGCCAATTCNGGGCGATCCTCCGGTTTNACCTTGCCGGGCCAACGNACCATGATNGGGGTGCGGAGGCCACCATCGTATTGGGAGCGCTTGGAGCGCGGGGCGTAGCGNCCGTTGTNNGNNCTTTGAATCCAGCCGTTGTCGGTGACGTAAATCACGATNGTGTCCTCANCCAGTTTTTTCTCGTCGAGATGATCGAGCAGTTGGCCGCAGGTTTCGTCGAACCATTCGCACATGGCCCAGTAACGGGCGATGAATTTGGACTCAGTTTTTTTTGCGTACTTGTCGAACAAGCGCTTGGGCGGATTGTGCGGAGTGTGGGGGAGGAACGGGGCGTACCAGACAAAGAACGGTTTTTCACCGGCATCTTCGATGAAGTCAAAAATCTCGTCCATACCTTCGCGTCCGATCTTTAGGCCAACGTCGCCGTGGCGTCCGCCGCGTTTGGGGTCGCCGTGGGTCATGCCATATGTGAAACCGCCACGTGAGAAGTGGCCCTGCCACCATTTGCCGGATTGATGACTGACGTAACCGCGATTGGCCAAGAGCCGAGGCAGGGTGGGCACGGTGTCGATGAAGGACACGCATTCCTGAACTTGGGCGCTGTATTTTTCGGTGTTCTTGCCGCCGGTCGGGATGGGCGGTTCGTTGCCGGTGATTTTGTTTTGGTGGGGGTAAAGGCCGGTGATCATCGACGCGAGCGAGGGGCAACAGAGGCTGGTCGGCACGTAGCCGCGCTTGAACAGTCGGCTCTGCTTGGCCAAGCGATCGATGTTTGGCGTCTCGATGGTTTTGTGTCCCATGAAACTGTAGTCGGTCCACGACTGATCGTCGGAGATAATGAGAACGATGTTTGGCTGTTTGGCCGCGAANACGTNGGNGGNCAANAGNAGGNAGGCGATGAGAGCAAGGAGAGAGNGTTTCACNNCAGACGAAATANGACAAAACGCCGGTGATGTCAAAAAAGACCTGTTTTCGGAAATCGGTTTGCTTTCGCGGAGAGCATCGGATTCACTGCGTGTGATGTTTTCGCATATTGTTATTTTTTGGACCAAGTCGGACGTGGAGAANGCTGAGCAAAGATTGATCGATGGGTTGAACAAATACCTGCCGGATATTCCGGGTGTGATCTCAATGCATGTTGGTAAATGCGCCCCAAGCGACCGGCCGGTGGTGGATCAAAGTTATCAGGTCGCATTGAATATCATGTTCAAAAACAAGATTGTTCAGGATGAGTACCAAGTGCACCCGCAGCACGTGGAGTTCGTGGAAAAGGTATTTAAACAAAACTGTGACAAGGTCGCGGTCTACGACTTTGGAGATTTGGAGTAGGGAGCAATTCTTGGCCATGAACGCGATGCGAGCATTTTGTGAGACCTCTCTCGTTTGCGCTTGGCCAAGCGCGGAGGACCCCGCCGTAACAAAACGGGGTAAAACACAGTCGTCCTCGATACGGTCGCGTTTTGGCGAATTGGGTATGGAGCAAAAAATGTAAACGAAGCCAAGCGCATGGATCCTTTTGTTTATAACTTCGCTTTGGGTGGGGTGGTCTTTGTCTTCGGGGCAGTGCTGGCGTGGCGGCAGGGTAGCCTTGGATTGAGCGGGAGCGGGCGGCGGAATCTGTGTCTCATGCTGGGGGTCATCTCGTTTTATTTCATCCTGCAGGCGTTTCTNCAGTACAAGGCGCCCGGCATGCCTTCGGCCGAGTCGTTGCCGTACAANCCAACCCCGAAAGCGGAGGCTGCGGTTGACCCCGAGAAAGGGTATCGCGGAGCAACGATCGACTACGCAATCATGATCGGGTACTTCCTGATCATCGTGGTGCTTGGCGCATTTTTCGGGCGTAACATGAAGTCGACGGATGATTTCTTTTTCGGCGGCAGGAAGTTTGCGTGGTGGCTGATCGCGTTAAGTATGGTGGCCACGACGATAGGCTCGTACAGTTTTCTNAAATACTCAAGCAAAGGCTACGAGTACGGTTTGTCCAGCACGCAGACGTATAGCAACGACTGGATTTATTTTCCGCTGCTACTGTTTTGCTGGTTGCCGATTTTGTATTTCTCAAGGATCACGTCAATCCCTGAGTATTTTGGAAGGCGGTTCAACTCGAAGGTTCGTTTTTGGGCGACGGTCTGCCTGCTGGTTTACATGATCGGCTACGTTGGCGTGAATCTCTTCACGATGGGCAAGGTGCTGAANAACCTGCTGGGATGGGAGACGTTTTGGGGTGCGGTGCTGGTGGCGGTGGTCTCGGTTTCGTACGTCTCACGTGGAGGGCAGACGAGCGTGATCATGACGGACCTTTTCCAGAGTGTGATGCTGCTGATTACCGGATTTTTAATCCTTGGCCTCGGCATCGGTTATATGGGCGGGTTCGATGTTTTTTGGGATCATTTGCCCGGCGATTCCCGGAAGGTGTTTCATAATTTCAATGACGACCCCGGTTTTCCGAGCGTCGGCATTTTCTGGCAGGACGGCTTGGCCAACTCGATCATGTTNGGTTTTCTGCATCAGGGAACGATCATGCGCTATCTCTCTGCGCGATCGTATGCGGACTGCAAAAAGGCGGTTGTCACACACCTCGTCGTGCTGATGCCGCTGGCGGCCTGCGTGGTCGGCGGCGCGGGTTGGCTGGCTAAGTCTCTTGCCAACCACGGTGATTTACCCGGCACGATGACTCCCGGCGATTCATTTTATGCCGCGACACAACTCATCAGCCAGCCGGGCATCTTCGGGCTGATCTTGGCGGCGATGATCGCTGCGCTGATGTCCACGGTGGATACGCTCATCACTGCGATCTCCGCCGTGTGGGTGAACGATGTTCACAAACCTTACATCAAAAAGAGTATGACCGATCGACAGGGTCTCTCGGTGGCGCGACTAGCTGCGATCGGCGCGACGCTGTTGGGTATCGCGATGGTGCCGGTGTTCATGAACTTCGACTCGATTTACAACGCGCATGGAGCGTTTACTGCTGCGGTGACCCCACCGCTGGTGGTGACGTTTGCATTGAGTGTCTTCTGGAAACGCTTCACAGCAACGGCCGCTATGGCCACGATGGTGGTTGGGCTTCTTGCAGTGCTTCTTTCGATCTTTGTTCCGGAGGTAATTACGCCGTTTGCGCATGGTGTGCCGATGGGTGAGGCGGGTGAGGGGCTTTTCGGAGGAGCCAAGCAGTACAAGTTTATGCGCGCTTGTTTTGGCCTGAGCGTCTGCACGATCGTGGGAGTGACTGTTTCGTTTTTTACCAAGCCGGAAAACAAGCCGCTGTCCGGGTTGGTATGGGAGAAAGGCTACGTCCGGTCCTTGAAAATCGATTGAGCGCGATGTCTAAAGCCAACTACGTTAGGAAGAAATTCTACTCGATCTATCGAGATCTGGATCGACAGACGTACGAGGAGGAAAAGCGCCGCTTGCAGGTGGAGTTGCTAAAACTTCAGCATTGGGTGGTGGATAATAAACTGCGGGTGGCCATCGCGTTTGATGGGCGCGATGCAGCCGGAAAGGGAGGCACGATCAAGCGTTTCACCGAGTATCTCATGCCGCACCATTCTCGGGTTGTGGAGTTGGGGATCCCGACGAAAGAGGAGTCGCGCAACTGGTTTCGCCGATACGAAAGGCTTATGCCGAAAAAGGGGGAAATCGTTTTCTTCGACCGCTCCTGGTACAATCGCGCCCTCATCGAGCCGACGATGGGTTACTGCTCCGAGCGACAGTACCGCTACTTCATGAAACGTGTGNTCCNGTGGGAGGAGAAGCTGATTGCCNACGGGNTGANCCTGATCAAGCTTTACCTGTCAGTCGATCGCGAAACGCAATTATTCCGGTTCAAGGAACGAATCGTGCACCCGCTAAAGTACTGGAAATTTTCGAAGAACGACGAGCGAGCCCGCGCCAAGTGGGAAGTGTTCACAAAATACAAAAACCAGATGCTTGAGAGCACTTCTTCCGAGAAAAGCCCATGGGTGGTCATCAACGCGAACGATAAAATGTACGCCCGCTTGGCCTGCTTGCTCTACACGATCTACCACATTCCTTACGTGGAAAAGCAGTCGTTCAAACCGTTGTCCGGCGAGACGTTGCCCTCCAAATATCGCATCGAGATCGACGGTGTGCCNTTCAGTAATTTGAGNTTCCGGCAATACAGCATCCTCGAGCGAATGACCAATAGTCGCTAACCCGCTTGGCCAAGCGCTTGGTTATTTTTTGAGGGTNGGATGGGCTTTGCCGATCATGATGTGGACGCCCCAGCAGAGTGTGCCGGCAACAAGTGGTANGGCGGTGAGTACCCCCNAACCGACTGNCTTCATCGCGTTATCTGATGTGAACACTGAAATAACGGTGGCGATCAGGGCCGGGATACTCAACACCCACCACGGCAGCGCTGCGAGNATAGCCGCCTTTTTGTGATCATCCTGCGAGAGGNGCAGTTTGCTCGCGCAGTACATCCAAATCACCATCGAGCCGAGCGCCGAGAAGAAAAACAGGATCGGCAAGATCGGCAGCGCGTGATNCANTTGCAGNTTCAAAAATACNGCTCCACCATTCAACAAGCCAAGCCCAATGATGAGCACCACGTTGGCNANCAGCAGGTGCCGGGGTTCGTTCACCAACGCCATTATTCCGCTTGNCCAAGNGCTTGGCTCATGTCTGANTTGATTTGTTTCTGATCGGCGTAGGGGTCGTTGTTCCTTTTNGCGTAGTCGGTCATGTGCCGAGTAAGCTTTTGGATGATCGGTTTTGACTNCGCGTTGCTGAACGCGTTTTGCAGTTCGTCAGGGTCGTTTTTCAAGTCGAACAACCACGGTTGGCCAAGCGCGGAGTACACCAATTTGTAGCGGTCGGTGACGGCNGCAAGCCACGGTTGNCGGCTGGATGTGGAGCGGAGAATCGCCACATCATCCCACTTGTTCGGCTTGGCCTGAAACAGAGCCGAAGCATCCCGCCCCTGNACGCCTTTTGGNAGTTTGTCGCCGGTAAGCGCGAACAGAGTCGGCATAAAGTCCACACAGCTAAGCGCTTCGTTGACGACCGTGCCCGCCGGGATTTTCCCTNGGCAAACCATCAAAAATGGAATNCGAGCGGAGCCTTCGTANGGCACGCCTTTGTTGAGGCGTCCGTGTTCGCCGCAAAGATCGCCGTGGTCGGAGGTGAACACGATGATGGTGTTGTCGATCTGTTTGTTTTCGCGAAGCGTTTTCAGGATGCGGCCGATGTTGTCGTCGAGACACTTCACCATCCCGTAATATTTTGGCATCAACAGCCGAACGGTGTCGGCAGCGATCCGGGGGTCGGCCGCAGCCCAATGCGGAGTCTGCGCCCGCGGTTTGTTGATCGAAACTGGGATTGGCACTTCCACGTTTTCGTAAAGTTTATCGTAGGGAGCACGGACGGTGTTCGGGCCGTGTGGATCCGGAAAACTGACCATGTAGCAAAACGGTTTGTCCTTGTTCTTGTTGAGAAAGTCGACCGTGCGGGTTGCCAGCCAATCGGTTGAAAACGTGTGCTCGTTGGCGCCGTTCAATTTGTAATCGGGGGTGCCACGTTTATTTTGTGAGCCGATTCTTGGGCCGGCCTTGGTGAAGATGAACTTTTTCCAGTGACCTCGGTTGAACATATATCGGTTGTCATCGAAACCAAATTTCCGCTTGGGCGCCCATTGAGGTTTGCCAAGGCCGTCGAGGTGCCATTTGCCGGAGTAGCCGGTTTTGTAACCCTTACGCCGTAGCACTTCAGCGAAGGTAACGACGTGGTCACCGAGTGGGATGTTGTTGTTCGTGACCGGGGTGCTTTGTGGGTAACGCCCGCTGACAAGTGCTGCGCGGGACGGCGAACAAACCGGAGTGGTGGCGTAAAAACTTGTGGCGATTGCACCGTTCTTCGCGATCCAGTCGATGTTGGGCGTGCTAACGGCTTTGCCGCCGTAGCAGCCAAGCGTCTTGAAGTGATGTTCGTCCGTCTGGATGACGAGGACGTTGTACGGCTTAGCCAACGCAACCGCTTGGCCAAGCGCCGCCAGCAACATTATGAACAGTATTNTTCTCATGTCCCAAAATTCTGCCGCTTGGTCAAGCGCTTGGCAATGCTATGTGAAATGACTATCTGAAAAACTCCGCTTTNTTCAACGATCGAATCGANTCAGGCGGAGGAATTCTATGGGTAGCCGGGTTTTGCCTTCGAGGGCGAGGTCGCTGAGGATTCGGCCCATGACGCTGGAAAACTTGAAACCGTGACCCGAGAAGCCGCAGGCGAAATGTATCCGATCGTTTTCCGGGTGGCGATCGACGATGAAGTGGCCGTCGGGTGAGTTGGTGTATTTGCAGACTTTGATGGTCTTGATCGGACCAAGCGCGTCAGGGAGATAGCGACGGAGCGGCAGTTGAAGTTCGTCCTCGTCAGCGGCGAATGTTTCGTCAGTGATGGCATCGGACAGCATCGGTTGACCGGGGTGGTGCCACGCGAGTTTGAGGCCGTTGCCTTCGTCGGGATCCTCGCTCATCGGGAATCCGTAGTAGATACCGGTGAGGTCGCCGTCGCCGTTGGGGTCGATATTCCACACCGGGAATTTCCCCCGCTGAAATGGGGCGGCATCTGGTGGCTGCGCCCAGCCAAGCACTTGGCGTGTGACGGTGAGTTGTAGATCNGGAAGGCGCAGCAACGGGGCGGACCACGCACCGGCGCTGAAAATAAGTTGCCCAGCGGTGTGCGTGCCGGAGGCCGTTTGAACAGTGACGCTGTGGGAATCGTGAGACCAGTCGAGCAGCGGTTCACCGGTGAGTAGAGTTGCCCCGTGGCGTTGGGCAGATTGGGCATAGGTTGCGACAGCGCGTTCCGAGAGGAGGTAGCCTCCTTCGGGTTCCAGTGCGCCGACCATTCCTTCGGGTAAAGTGAACTGAGGAAACTGCTGCGCCAGCTCGGCGTGCGTCAACGTGGAGTAGGGCAAGTGATGCGTCTCAGAGGCGAGTTTGACGCCGCTAATCGCTTCGCCCTCGGGGAATCCCATGTATAGAACGCCGGTTTTGTGGAGCAACGTTGCGCCGGTTTCCTGCTCGATCTCGCCCCAAAGTCGGTACGCTTCCTTGAGCAGTGGCACGTAATCGGGGTGCTCCTGATAGGTNAGGCGAATGACGCGGGTGTTGCCGTTGTATGATGAGTTTTTGTTGGGGACCGGTTGGCTGTCGATGCCGAGCACTTTGGCGCCGCGCTTGGCCAAGTGGTTGCACGCNGCCGCGCCCATAGAGCCGACTCCGACAACAATGACATCGTAATGCCGGCTCATTTGCCGCCACGCTTTTTAAGGATTTTCACCTGCGTGCGGCGCTTGGCCAATTTGAGTAGTTGGCTGGGTGTGGCGAAGCGGGAGATGTTTAGGAAATCCGGCTGTTCCTTGTCGGTGGCCGGGTAATCGCGAAGGTTGATTTTTCGGATGTCGTTCTCGAATAGTGCNGCAACGGTCACAAGGCTTGCGGTGTGGCCGTAACCCCAGAGTTCGAGCGGGGCAGTTTTGCAGAGGGCCAATTGTCGTGTGGCCTGGACGCACATGCGAACGTCGAAAGCTTGTTGGCCAGCGAGAGTCTGGCCGAGCAACATGAAGCGTCGGCGTGTCTGCGTGAGGTGTCGTTCGTTTTGCGTGAGCTGAGTCAATCCAGTGCCGCGTGTCATGAAGGTGACGTAAACTTCGNGGTGTTCGCGGACGAATTTCATTTGCCGCGCGAGGGTGGTTTTGAGCTTGGGNGTGACCGGTGCGTCGGNATCGATGCCGGCGACTTGGAGTTCGTTTCGCCACTGGTCGGCAAAGGCTGGGTACCCNATCCGCAGGTAGCGCGCCCAACCGGCTTCGTTCAGCATCTCGATGTGGACGGCCTCCGGCTTGGCCAAGCCGGCCTTGTGGGCGACGTACATGCGGAGCCGAACATGCTGTTGGCTGTCGAAATCGTAGGCGGCAAAGCGCACGCCGTCATGGGTGACATCCCACGCTTTTTTGAGGTTCAAATCGGAGTCATCGCTTGGCCAAGCGCCGAACGATTTCTGTCGAATCGTGTCGAGGATTTTAGGGCTTGGCTCGCTGTCATCGGAAGCGATGCGCGGGAACGAGTCGTGGATCGTGGTGGTGCGCTCGTCGTCCGGGAGCGTTTTGAAAACTTTAAGTTGTCGCGGGCTGAATTCTTTCGTGGCCAANGTGGNGATCGGGGTGCTGTTGCCCTTGAGGTGTTTGTTGAACCAGTTGAACGCCGGGATGCGGAGTTCTTGCGAGTCGGAGTGGCCACCGGGCGTGATGGCCAAGCCTAAGTTTTGCGNTTTGCCGTGCAGNNCGTAAATCCTCGCCACCTTGGAATGCAAGCGAGTGACACCGTCGATCGGAAAGATGCCGTCGCGGTCAGTGTTTAGGATGAGCAACGGACGAGGAGCGACGAGTGCGGCGACCTGCGCGAAGTCCCAACCGTAGGTGTTCACTTGAAACATACAGTCGCAGTGACCCTCGACGACGCCGTCAACCACGTGGTTTTGCAGGTCGGTGATGCCGGCGACCGGAGCGGCGACCTTGACTCGCTCGTCGAGAGTTGCAACCCACCAACTGTACGCACCGCCGCCGCTTCGGCCGGTGACGCCGATGCGGGTTTTGTCGACAAACTCAAGCGACTCGAGCAGGTCGATTCCGCGAATCCCATTCCACGCCTCGACCCCAGCCGGGGTGTAGCCTCGTGAGTTCCACCACCATTTTTGATGTCGATAAGTGCCGTGGTGCTTGCCTGGCAATTCACCGAGTTGGATGGTGTCGATCGTCAGGCAGACGTAACCGTTGCGGGCAAACCAAGCNCCGTGGTGCTGATAGTGGGTTTTGTTGCCGTAATTGACTCCGTCGATCTGCACCCGGCCGTGCCCGCAGACGTAAAGAATGGCGGGCNCAGGGCCGTTCATTTTCTTTGGCACGTAAAGGTTGGCGGTGACGTAGAGGCCGGGGCTGGATTGATAGTGCAGTTTGCTGACCTCGAACTCGTCGTGCTGCACTACACCGGTGATTTTGGTCTGGAGCGGAGTGCGTTCGGGNAGTGGGTCCAGTCCGAGCATCTCATGGAGTTGCCTGCGGTATTCGGTTTTTTTGGTGTTCCAATCGTCAAGGGTTTTGATTTCGGCAAGATCNGCCTTGGCCAAGCGCTTGGTTTCGCTCTCGAAATACTTNGCGAACATCCGGTCACCGNGTGTTTTTAATTCTGCCGCTTGGCCAAGCGAGATCAGGCAGGCTAATGCAGAAAGCAGGNGAAGTGGTTTTGTTTTCATGTTTTGCGTTTNNCCAAGCGTANCGGGATGCAGGANGNAGACAAGGCAATTGCCTGCATCCCGGCTCGCCGACNTCGGTAATTNCCGATAAGATCNNNGAAGCGACAGCCGGTATGAGTAACGAGGAACACGAGCNAATCATCAGCGTTTGCGTTTACACGACTCCCGAGGCGGAGGAGTCGGTGGCGGCGCTGTTGGATTGGATTTTTGAAACCGCTCCCTCGGTTTGGTCNGACACGATCACCAACCAGNCCAAGGTCACCGTTTATCTTGAACGAAAAGCGATCGATGCTGAGGAGGAGGCCGCGTTGCGGAAGGGGATCGAGGTGATTTGCGAATCCGGTATCGACGCCGGTGGTGGTAATTGGGATGTGCTGCCGGTGAAACGCGAAGACTGGTCGGAGTCGTGGAAGAAACATTTTCATCCGATCGAGGTGGATGACCGACTTTTGGTGAAACCAGATTGGGAACAGGTCGAGGCCAAGCCGGGGCAGGCTGTCGTGACATTGAACCCGGGGCTAAGTTTCGGCACTGGGCATCACCCGACGACATTGTTTTGTTTGAAACAACTAGCGGCGAATAGTACTGGCGAGGAGCCTCTTTCGCTTTTGGATGCCGGTGCGGGTTCGGGCATTCTGGCGATCTCGGCGGCCAAGCTGGGCTACGCTCCGATTGAGGCGTGGGATTTTGATCCGCAAGCGGTTGTGGTGGCCAGGGAGAACGCCGAGCAAAATGATCTCGAAGGAGTGTTGGATTTTGAAGTGAGTGATCTCACGAAAATGACTGTGGGCGGGCGGCAGTTTGACGTCATCTGCGCGAACTTGATTTACGATTTGCTGATCGCAGAACGGGAGAAACTCACGTCATGGCTGGCCCCGGATGGGCGGCTGGTTTTGGCAGGGATTTTGATCGAACAATTCGCAGCCGTGCAGGAGGCGTTTTGTGGATTGGGGATGGAACTTGTTGAATCCGAGTCACTTGAAGAATGGTGCTCGGGGGTGTTCCGGTTTTCCTGAAAATATTTTGAACGCACTCAACGGGGCGGCGTCAAAACTGNAACCGTCATTATGTATGAGTTAATGCATGCAAGNGCTTGGTTTGCATCAAGTGGGGGTGGGCTTCCCATCCTGCAAGGCGGTTTCTTCTCTCTAATCAACTTATCCATGAAGAAAAACACCGAGATCATGTCCGGCCTCGTTCGCGAGGAGCATCCTTTTCAACAAGTTCAAACCCAACCTGGTAAAGCGAAAAAACATCGATACGAACGCCGAAAGGTTCGGAACATTCTCAGGATTGCGGATTGGGAAGAGTAGGAATACGAACAAGCGAGTTGACCGGAGTGAGGGGGCATCCAGTCAGTCTTTAGTCAGCTCATCGACGTTGCGGTAAGTGGCGTAGAGTTGGTTGACCAGATCGTCGGTGATTTCCACACCGTCCTCACGCAAGGCAAGCATGACGNAGCCCAGAACGGTTGGCAACCGGGGTTGGCTTAGCATCACCTGAAAACGATCGCGCAGCGTTTCCTCGAACGCTTTTTGTGCGCGACGATTGTAGATGAGAACGCCACCGGAAAAGAAAACCGGCAGAGGGGAGACATCGAGCCCTGATTTTTCAACCGCTTGGATGGTCAGTTGCCCGACTTGTCTTCCAGCGTCACTGCAAATTTTTTGGTAGACTTCGTCGCTGTCACCTAGGGCCCTATCCATGCGTGAGGCGAGGATGGCAAATTTGTCCCTTGTGAATTCCGGGTGATAAATGATCGGCACAATCCCCTGAATATTTTTGATCTCGTACCATTCGCAAAGCGTTGAGGTGATGGCCGTCTCGGGGCCGGTTTTTTCGGAATCGTCGATCGCGGCGCGGATGGCTTTGACGGCAATCCAGTAGGCACTGCCGATGTCGTCGAGTAGCGGNCCCCAACCGCCAAGGTGCGTGAACTCCGAGCTGAGATTCCCGGCNATGACGCTGGTGCCGGTGCCGCAGATTACAAGCACGCCCGGTTTTCCCAGCGTGGCTGCCTGATAACCGGCAACGCTNTCTCCGACCAAGCGTGTTTTTTTCCAGGGATATATTTTGCCGCAAAGTTTCTCTTTTTGGTCGACGGTGGCCTCGTTGAAGATTCCAGCGGCGGAGACGGTGTATTGGACGACTTCGTTGGCGAAGGGGAGTTGCAGTTCCAGCGCGCGGACNAGTTCATTCATTCGGCGGCGAACCTCTTTTTGGTAGGAACCGGTGAAATTCATNGAGGCNGAATGGACGACGGNGAGGACGCGGCCGTCGAGGGTTGCCGCGACGCCGTGGCTGTAGGTGGCACCGCCGTCGATGCCGATAACTAGTGGTAAAGGAGCGTCCATTNCGTTTGTGGCCAAGCTCGCGGCCGGACTCTGCCGTAATCAGTCCGACATGGCAATCCACGCCCTGGCTCGGGTGTGCCTTGGCCAANCGCCTGGGCAAGCCGAGAAAAGTTCATTAAAGGCTTGGATGAAGTCGGTGCTTCGGGTAGCCATTTGCGCCTTTCCCGGTTCGCTGGGGTGTGATGGAGGGGGTTACCAGCTTTGACTTTGGCTTTATTGCGCGTAAAATCTCCTGCCCTTCGAGGGCTTTGGCTTATTTTGATTACTTTCTGTGGCAGCTAGAGACGACTACCTAGTAGACACACTTGCCGAGATGGGTGTGGTGACGGACGAGGAAATGGCCCTCGCCCAAGATGAATCCATGTCCAGTGGGGAAGGTGTAGTGGATACGCTGATCGCCAAGGGCGTGATCATGCCGATCCAAGTCTCGCAGGCCAAGGCGGCCCAATTTGGCACGGAGTTTATTCAGTTGAGTGAGCAGGTGATCGAGGACGACGTGGTTTCGTCTGTCCCGAGAAATGTGGCTCATCAATACAAGGTGGTGCCCCTTTACATGGATGAGTTAAGCGTCACCGTGGCGATGGCTGACCCTTCTGACTTGGACGCCATCGACGGACTTGGCCAAGCGTTGGGGTTGGAGGTCAACGTCAACGTTGCCGATGAGGAGGAGATTGAGGCTGCACTCAAGCAATACTACGGGGTAGCCAAGGACGACAACGTCAGTAAGCTCATTCAGGACATCACCGAGGGGGAAGTGCAGATCAGCACAATCGGCGAGGTCGACATGGCGGACGACGAGGACGCTGTCGATGCTGATACACCGATCATTAAACTGGTGAATACATTGATCGTAGAGGCCTTCCGTTTGGAGGCGTCCGATATTCACCTTGAGCCGATGGCTGATCGGTTTCGTGTGCGATACCGGATTGACGGTGTGTGCCACGAGCAGCCGGCACCGCCCCGAAAACTTCAAGCGGCGGTGATCAGTCGTTTAAAGATTATGTCCGAGATGGACATTGCGGAAAAGCGGATTCCACAGGACGGCCGAATTCAGGCCAACGTCGGCGGTAAGACGATCGACTTGCGTGTCAACTGTCTACCGACAACTCATGGCGAAAGCATCGTTATGCGCCTTTTGGATAAGGAGGGGCTCAAGCTTGGTTTGGGGCAGTTGGGTTTCCTGTCTGACGACCAACAGACTTTTGAGAATTTGATTCAGTTGCCGGATGGCATTCTGTTGGTGACTGGGCCGACCGGCTCCGGCAAAACGACCACTCTTTATTCCTGTCTCAACTACATTAATAAACCGGACCGCAAAATCATCACTGTGGAGGATCCCGTCGAGTACCAGTTGGAAGGCATAAATCAGGTGCAGGTGAACACGGCGGTGGAGTTGACGTTTGGGAACGCACTCCGCGCCATGCTGCGTCAGGCTCCAAATGTGGTGATGCTGGGTGAGATTCGTGACTTGGAGACAGCGTCGATTGCGATCAACGCCTCATTGACCGGTCACTTAGTGTTCTCCACATTGCACACTAACGATGCTCCCTCGGCTGTCGCTCGATTAATCGATATCGGCGTCAAACCATTCCTGATCGCCTCGGCGACGCGATGCCTGATGGCGCAACGTTTGGTAAGAAAGATTTGCCCACAATGTGCAGCGCCCGCTGAACCGGATGCTTCCGAGTTGGGTGCGTTAGGGCTGGATATAAACAACATAAAAAATCCCGACTTCAAGGCGGGTAAAGGCTGCAATAAGTGCAACAATACAGGTTATAAGGGCCGGTTTGGGCTCTTTGAAGTTTACGTGATGGAGGACGAAGGTCGTAAGATGATCGTTAAGAAGGTGACTTCGGGTGCTCTTCGAGATCATGCCCGAAAAGTAGGAATGCGGACGCTTCGTGAGGATGGAGCCCGAAAGGCTGTTGCCGGAATGACAACAGCGAAAGAAGTCATGCGCGTGACCGTGGGTGATGAAGCTTAACGAAGTAAAATAGAATGTCATACGCAATGTCAGATTTATTGCACCTTATGGTGCAGGAAGGTGGCTCTGATCTTCACATCCGAGTAGGGGTGCCTCCTGCCATGAGGCTGCACGGCATTCTGCAAAAGGTGGATGGGCCGGCGTTGACGAATGATACAGCGGAAGAGTTGATGCGTTCCATTACCTCCGATGACAGTATTCAAGAAGTGCGCGAACGTGGTGGCGCTGACTTTGCGTTTGCGTTTGGTGAGTTGGCCCGTTTTCGCGTCAGTGTGTTTAAGGAGAAAGGCCGCTTCGCCATGGTGCTCCGGCAGATTCCGACTACATTGCTGACGTTTGAGCAGATTGGATTGCCCCCTTCTGTCAAGGAACTCCTCTATAAACCTCGCGGCATGGTATTGGTGACAGGGCCGACTGGTTCCGGCAAAAGTACCACACTCGCTTCGATGATCGATATCATCAACATCGAACGTGATGACGCCCATATTATCACGCTAGAGGATCCGATTGAATTTTATCACAACCACAAAAACGCGATTATCACCCAACGAGAAATCCACATTGATGTCCCCAGTTTTGGGGAGTCGCTGAGACGTGCCTTGCGGCAGGATCCGGATGTGATTCTTGTAGGTGAGATGCGTGACTTGGAAACGATTGAGGCTGCAATCACAGCTGCAGAGACTGGTCATTTGGTGTTCGGCACGTTGCACACGACCGGAGCCGCCAAGACGATCGATCGTGTTGTGAATGCATTCCCCACAAACCAGCAGAATACGATTCGGATTCAGTTGTCGACGGTGCTTGAGTCGGTGATCTCGCAGTTGCTTTGTCCGCGGGCGGATAAGCCGGGGCGTGTAGCGGTTTTCGAAATCATGAACCGTACACCATCTATCGCGGCACTCATTCGAGACAACAAAACGTATCGCATCAACTCCGATATCCAAACGGGTGCCAAGTACGGCATGATCAATCTGGATTCTTATTTGCTGGAGAAATACCAAGCCGGCTTGATTGCCGAGGATGAGGTCATTACCAAGGCGCAGGATCCAGGCACCATCATGGACAAGCTGCGAGCTGTTCAGGCAGGCATGATGGCCGAGGCAGAGGAGGATGAAGAGTAATGGCTGATTACAACTCGATACCATTGCTTGCCTTGATCGGCGACCAAAGCATTTTGGATGAATTCCAGTTGGAGGAAGCTGCCGGGGAGGTGGAAACCAATGGGGTTTCGGCTTTCCAGTCACTCGTTGACCTTGGTTATCTTGACGAAGACACAATTATTCAGATTTTGTGTGACCACCTCAGTTGTGAGTCAATGGATCTTAATGATGCTTTGATCACTCCAGATTTGATCCAGCAACTGCCGGCGGAGTTAGCAAAGCAGCACCAGTGCATCCCTGTTTCTTTTTTTGATCCCACTCTCCAGTTAGCGTTTATTGACCCCTTAAACCCCGCTGCACTGGATGAAATCGGGTTTACCACCGGTTTTGATGTTCAGGTGGTCGTGGCCAATCCAAGTCAGGTTGCAACTGCCATCGCGGAACATTATAAACAAGATGATGTCGACGCTGCGGCTTCAGGGGAGGGACTGGAGGACATCCTCAAAGAATTTGGAGACAAGGCGGTTGAAGATGAGGAACAGACTCAGATCGATGCCGAATCGTTCGACGTGTCCGGAGATGACCGCGACATCGCTTCGTTCGTTGATGCGGTTTTGGTAACTGCAATCAACGATCGAGCGAGTGACATTCATTTCGAGCCTTTTGAAAATGAATTTAAGATTCGTGCGCGTGTGGACGGTGCGCTTTATGAATTAACAAACCCACCCCAGAGTCTAGCGCCAAATATCATCGGTCGTATTAAGGTTATGGCCGGCTTGAAACCGGACGAACGCCGAAGGCCTCAGGACGGGCGAATTCCACGAACAATGCCCGATGGCCGCAAGATCGATTTGCGTGTTTCCTGTCTGCCGACTCAGTTTGGTGAATCAGTGGTGCTGCGTGTTTTGGACCGAGAAG
>NZFR01000012.1 GCA_002689335.1 Verrucomicrobiales bacterium | reverse complement strand
CAGCGCGCGCAGTTGACCGTGAGACCGACGAACGTCTGCCCGACCGTGCCGATGATCTCCTCGAGTTCATCCTGCCGCGCGGTTTTCTTCATGAACTCGCTGCCGCCCACGACCGTGTTGTGCAGCCCGGCGACGAGGAAGCCGACCGCCTTTTGCCCGGCTGGGTCACCCGGCTTGAGCACGTCGCCAGCGACCTGCATCCGCACAAACTCGTCGTACGGCATGTCGTCGTTCAGCGCGCGGATCACCCAGTCGCGATACGGCCAGAGGTTGTTGCGGACGTTGTTCCGCTCGAAACCGTCGCTCTCGCCGAACCGCGCGAGATCCAGCCAGTGCCGGCCCCAGCGTTCGCCGTAGTGCGGCGAGCTGAGGAGGTCGTCGACCACGCGCCGATAGGCGGCATCGGTTGGGTTGGCCACGAACGCCGCGACCTGCTCCGCCGAGGGGGGCAGGCCGCTCAGGTCAAAATAAAGTCTGCGAATCAACGCTCGCGGATCCGCTGGGGCGCTTGGCATGAGCTTTTCGGAATCCAGCCGATTGAGGATGAACGCATCGATCGGGTTGGCCACCCAGTCCTGCTGCGAGACCGCCGGTTGGCCGGGGCGCTTCACCGGCTGGAGCGACCACCAGTCGTACCCGCCGCGCTTGGTCGTGGTGAACTGAAACGGGTCGAGGGTATCCGTCGAGCCCCACTTGGCCCCGGCTGCGATCCAGTCGTGCAGCACCTTTTTCTCCGCTTGGCCAAGCGGCTGATTCGGCGGCATGTCGTCGCCGGACACCTTTTCCCAAAGCAGACTCTCGCCCGGTTTCCCGGCCACCACCGCCGGGCCGTGTTTGCCTCCCTTGGCGGCGCCGGCCTGTTGCGACAGGTTCAGCTCGCCCTTGAGGTCGGAGCCGTTGTGACACTCGAGACATTGCCCGACGAGGATCGGGGCCACGTCGCGGTCAAACTCCACGTCGGTAGCGGAAAAACTGGCGGTTGACCCGAGCACGGCCAAAATCAACCCCGGCAAAGAATTGCGGAACCCAAACAGGTGCATATCAAGAAAGGTGCCCGGAAAAGCTGCCTCAAGAACACTCCCGCGCAAAGCGAAAACAACGCTTGGCCAAGTGGAAGAAAAAAAGGAAAGGGGACATTCCTGTCCTCTGTTTGTTGCAGTGGATTTTTCGGTGACAGGAATGTCCCCGCTCCTTTGAACAAGCCTCTCCGGAGCTTCAACCGTACTTGGCCAAGTGCTTGGCTGGAGGGGAAAACGAAAAACCGGGAACCGTAAAAAAGAAGTGGCGGAGAGAGAGGGATTCGAACCCTCGATAGGCGTTAACCTATACTCCCTTAGCAGGGGAGCGCTTTCGACCACTCAGCCATCTCTCCGAGCGGGCCGCGCAGCTTGGCCAAGCGGCGGCCACAGGTCAAGCCGTCATTGCCCTGCGAAGAGATCGAGCTGCGGTGTGGGCTCAATTTTGCGCAGCGTCTCGCGCTCGGCCGATTGCCGGGAGACGTAGCGGGTGCCGCCGTCGGGCGACAGCTCGGTGTCCTCGAGGTTGCGGAGGATGTCCTTGGCCCGGTCGATCACCGGCTTGGGCACACCGGCCAAGCGCGCCACGTGGATGCCGTAGCTTTTGTCCGCCCCTCCCTCGACAATTTTGTGGAGGAACACGATCTGGTCGTTCCACTCCCGCACGGCCACGTTGAAATTACGCAGGCGCGGCAGTCGGCCTGCCAGCTCGGTCAGCTCGTGGTAGTGCGTGGCAAACAGGGTCTTGGCGCCGACCTGATTGTGCAGATGCTCGACGATCGACCAGGCGAGACTCAGGCCGTCGAACGTGCTGGTCCCTCGGCCGACTTCGTCCAACACCACGAGGCTGCGGTCGGTGGCGTTGTTCAAAATGTTTGAGGTCTCGCTCATCTCAACCATGAAAGTCGACTGGCCACGGGAGAGATCGTCGCTCGCACCGATGCGGGTGAAGATGCGATCGACGAGATCCACCCGCGCACGCTTGGCCGGGAGAAATGAGCCGGTGTGCGCCAACAACGTAAGCAGTGCCACTTGCCGAATGTAAGTGCTTTTGCCGGCCATGTTGGGGCCGGTAATGACGGCGACCTGTTGGCCGGTGCTCTCGAGCTGCGTATCGTTCGGCACAAACGGATCGCCCATCAAGGCCTGTTCCAAAACCGGATGCCGGCCCTCGTCGAGTTGCAGCACGCCCTCGTCACGGATCTCCGGACAAACGTAGCCGTACAACCGGGCCACCTCGGCGAATCCGGCGAGCACATCCAGCTGCGCCAGTGCGGAGGCAATCTCCTGCACCTGCGCCAGCGACTGCAACACCTGTTCGCGTACGCGCTGGAACAGTTCGTACTCGAGCTTTTGGCTGCGCTCTTCAGAGCCGAGGATTTTCCCCTCCATCTCCTTGAGCTCGGGTGTGATAAACCGCTCGGCGTTGGCCAACGTCTGCTTGCGACTGTAATGCTCCGGCACCTTGTCGAGATTCGCCTTGGTCACCTCGATGAAGTAACCGAACACGGAGTTGAACCGCACCTTGAGCGAGGTGATGCCGGTTTTCTCTGCCTCCTCTTTTTGCAGTTTGGCGATCCAGTCCTTGCCCTCGGTCGCGCCGCTGCGAAGCTCGTCGAGCGCGTCGTCGTAACCCTCGCGAATGATGCCGCCGTCCTTCAGTGCCATCGGCGGATCGTCCACAATCGCTCGCGAGATCAACGCCTCCACCTCCGGCAACTCGTGCAGTTGCCCCCCAAACTGGCTCAACAGTGGAGGTGCGGCGGTGGCATCTGCAGCGTCCTCCTCAAAAACATCCTCGCTGAGCGACGGCGCAACCGGATCCGCACCCTGCTGCAGCTCGGCGAGCATGCGGCGCAGCCCCGGCAACTGCAGCAGCGCGCCCCGGAGTTGCACGAGGTCTCGTGCGTTGNCGGAGCCGATGCTCAGGCGGCTGATCATCCGCTCGAGATCGCGCACCTCCTTGAGGCTCTCCCGGAACCGGTCCAGCGCCGAGCTGTTCTGGATGAACTGCGCCACCGCCTCCTGCCGCTGCCGGATCGGCTCTACTGCTGAGAGCGGTTGCGACAACCAGTCGCGCAATCGGCGCGCGCCCATCGGCGTGGAGGTGCGGTTGAGCGCGGCGTAAAGCGTCGCCGGCTTGGCCGCCTCGCGATGCAACGGCTCGAGGATCTCGAGATGCTTGAGAGCCCCCCCGTCGAGTACGAGATAGTCGGCCACCTCGTAAAATGCCAACCGCGTGAAATGAGTCACGTCGCGCCGCAGATGTTGGCTCACATAATGCAGTGCCCCGCCGGCCGCCCCGCTCGCGGCCGCCCGGCCCTTGAGACCGTAACCGTCCAGCGCCGCCACTTTAAAATGATCCTTCAGTGTGAACTCCGCCGTCTCGAGCGCGAACACCCAGCCCTCGTACCCGTTGAGCACACTCACGTTTGGCTCGATCAACCCGGCCAAGCGCTTGGCTTCCTCCGGGTAAATCACCTCGCTCGGGTTAAGCCGTTCCAGCTCCGCCACGACCGCGCCCTCGCTCTCCAACTCCGAGACCTTGAAATCGCCGGTCGTCAGATCGATCGCNGNCACCCCGAACCGGCNGCCGGCCGNGGCCACGGCCACGAGAAAATTATTGCGCTCGGCCTCGAGCATGCGCTCNTCAAAATGCGCGCCCGGGCTGATGATCTGCGTGATCTCGCGCTTGACCAACTGCCCCGGCCGGGCCGTCTCGACCTGATCACAGATCGCAACCTTGCGGCCGGCCTGCAGCAGCTTGGCCATGTAACTACCGGTGGCGTGGTACGGGATGCCGCACATCGGCATGTCGCCACGCTTGGTCAACGCCACGTTGAGGACGCCGGCTGCCTCCTTGGCGTCCTCAAAAAACATCTCGTAAAAATCCCCAAGCCGAAACAGCAGGATCGTCCCAGCCGGCAGTTGCCCTTTGCACTGCCGATACTGGGCCATCATCGGGGTGAGTTTCGCCTCCTTTGGCACCGAAGCGAAANTAAGNGCCACNCGGGAATCGGTCGAGGGGAAGATATCCACAACCCAATTTATATCCGCTTGGCNANGCGCTTGGCCAACGGCAAGGAANAGGAATGTCCCCGTTNCNTTCAACCGCCTCTTCGCTTGGCCAAGCGCGATGNAGNTGCGAATAACTTTGTCGATAACAGCCGAGAAAGTTGCCAACTTCTCATCGTTGCAATGCCGGGGTGTTTCCGGTTTTCTTGAGTCGTGCCTGATGTACTCGAATCACCCNCNGAAGCCCTGCCGGACCTGAAACATGCCCCGCGAAAANGGGAGGACTCGCCCGTGGTTCCCATCGGCCGTACGCCGCCGCACGACCTCGCCGCCGAGCAGGGTGTGCTCGGCTGTATCCTGCTCGACCCCCGGCAAAACCTCCCGGCCTGCATCGAGAAGGTCAAGGACGAGACCGTGTTTTACGACCTGCGGCATCAGGCGATCTACGCCGCTCTAGTCTCGATGTACGAGCAAAACACCCCGATCGATCTGCTCACCCTCTCGCACCAACTTCGCACCGACGGCGAGTTGGACAACATCGGCGGCGTGGCATACCTCACCGAGTTNCAGGACAGCGTCCCGTCGGCCGCCAACCTCGAGTATTATTTTGAGATCGTNCGGGATCAGGCCTTGCTGCGGCGGATGATCCACACCTGCACCAAGGCGATCGCCGATGCCTACGACGAGACNGGCGAGGTCGACCGGTTGGTGGGCGAGGTGGAGCAGGCGGTGCTGGCGATCAATCGCGATCACAACATCACCGACATGCCGACCATCACGGATCATGTTCAGGAGGCGATCACCAAGATTGAGACGCTGTTCAAAAACAAAGGCTCCACCACCGGCATCGCCACCGGGTTTTCTGATCTGGACAAGATGACCACCGGCCTGCACCCCGGCGAGATGATCGTCGTCGCGGCCCGGCCGAGCATGGGCAAAACCTCGCTGGCGATGAACATCGTCGAGCACGTCGCCCTNAACCTCAAGTTGCCGGTCGGCGTGTTCAGTCTNGAAATGTCCTCCGAGTCCCTCGTCATGAGGATGATCAGCTCGCTGGCNCGGATCAACAGCCACGACATGCAGGAGGGTATCCTGACGCCGAAGGATTTTCCGCGCATTTCCGAGGCCGCCGGACGGCTCACCAAGNCCTCCCTTCACATTGATGATACCGCCGGATTATCGATCCTCCAGCTCAGCGCCCGGGCCCGCCGGATGTGGCAACAGCACGACATCAAGCTGTTTGTCATTGACTACCTGCAACTGCTTCATTCTACTTCGCGGCGGGCAGGAGAGAACCGCCAGCAGGAGATCGCTGAGATTTCCAGCGGGATCAAAGCCATGGCCAAGACGCTTAGCGTGCCGGTCATNGTCCTCAGTCAGCTCAACCGCGAACTGGAGAANGACAAGAACCGCAAGCCGCGCCTTTCGGACCTCCGCGAATCGGGATCCATCGAGCAGGACGCCGACTTGGTCGGACTGTTGTACAAGCCGGGTGGCGTGGACGAGGACNCGGACGATCCCGAGAGTGAAGCCCGGCCGGTGAACCTCCTCATTGCCAAGCAACGCAATGGCCCAACCGGGGATGTTCCCCTGACCTTTTTGAAGGGTTACACAAGATTTGAGAACGCAGCCAAGTTCAATCCAGAAGACATGCCGCAGGATGACTAGTCCGGCGGAGGCGCTGCGTTCGCTTGGCCAAACGCTTGGCCAAGTTGTCCTCCTCCTGCTGCTTGCTCCCGGCTTGGCCAAGGGCCAGCAACCGGCCGTGGTCGCGGAACGGAATCTGGTCAAGGAGATCCTCCTTGATCATCGCGGTCAACAGNCGGCCAGCGACGAACTCGTCAAGGCACACATCCGGCTCAAGCCGGGTGAGCCGTTTGACCCGACTGTCACCGATAACGATATCAAAAGCCTGATGGGCACCCACTTCTTCCGTTCGGTGGACATCACCGAGGAGAACACTTCGGAAGGCGTCATCGTCCGCTACATCCTGAAAGGCCTGCCCACCGTGACGGAGATCCGGTTCGCCGGAAANTCCGGGCGCAAATTTCGCCNCAGCAAANTGATGCGCAAAATCCGGTCGCGCACNGGGGACACNTTCAACGGAATGCGCTTGGCNTCGGACAAACAGGAGATNATCAAGGAATACCNAAAGGCCGGCTACCATCAGGCAACCGTTGAACGNACGGACGAGATCGACGACGATTTAGGGCAGGTTGCNGTTACCTTCAACATCACNCCCGGTCAGAGAGTCAAAATCGACGACATCGTGTTCGAACACATCCGCGCTGATCAGGGGGACGAACTGTTCGCGACTCAGCGGCAATTGCGCAAGGTGCTCAAGACCCGCCGCCACTGGTGGATGTCGTGGCTGACCGGCAGCGGTAAATTCGAGGAGGAGCAGTGGGAAGCCGACATGGACGANCTGAAGAAATATTTTCACTCGCACGGTTACATCGACTTCAACATTGAGGAGGAGATCGAGGAAGAAATCAAAGAGGGNCGNATCGTGCTTCGCCTCATCATCGATCAAGGCTACCCCTACCACGTCGGCAACGTCATCTTCGNGGGGAACAGCGACGACATTTACAGCGATCGGGAACTNATGGACGGTGCGTTCACATTCGAGCATCACGTGNGGCCNTACCTCATGGAGGGNGCCGTATTCACACCGGAAGGGTTCGAGGCAGACGTCCGGGCCATCCGCGATCTNTACGAGATAAAAGGTTATTTGGATGCCGACATCCGCGGGACNTACACCCCAAACACCGACACCGGCCAGATCGACCTACACTACAACATCGTCGAAAACGAAATGGTGAAGGTCGAAAAAATTGAAATCCGCGGAAACACGACCACCAAGGACAAAGTCATCCGCCGCGAGTTGACGATCCACCCGGGCGAAACGTTCGACATGGTCAGCGTCAAGATGAGCAAACGCCGCCTCGAGGGAACCGGATTGTTCGAACGGGTGGAAACCGAGGTCGAGCCAATCGAAGACCTGCCAGCCAGCCGCAACCTTGTGATCGGTGTNACCGANGGCCGCACCGCCAACCTAATGATGGGTTTTGGCTACGGNTCGATCATGTCGCTGTATGGTCAGGTTGGTTTCACCCAGGGCAACTTCGACCTTTTCAACCCGCCGTACTTCACCGGAGGCGGCCAGAAATTCCGACTGCAGATCACAGCCGGCNCACGGCACGAGGATTACATGATGACCTTCGAGGAACCGTTTCTGTTCGACAGAAAACTGCGCCTCTCGCTGGACCTTTATCACCGCGACAACCGGTTTCTGAGCCAATACTTCAATCAAAAACGGACCGGTGCCCGGGTCGGCCTCTCGAGAACCCTGTTCAACGATTACACCTACGGCGGTATCAATTACACCATCGAGCGCGTCGGCATCCACGACCGATCGTACTACACCTACATGCTGCAGGAGCATGACATTCTCGAAGCGGGACTCATCTCNCCCCCCTCGCTCACCGGAGATCCGTTCAAGTGGGAATTCGATCAAGCCCGCAGGGANGAAGGCGAGTATGCCGAGCTGAATCACGACCGGATGGTTTCCAAGTTAGGAACCTTCCTCACCTACAGCACCCTTAACCACAGCCTGCTGCCGAGCCGCGGTCAGCGCACCCAGTTGACCGCCGAGATCGCCGGAGGCCCCTTCGGGGGCGAAACCGAAATGTACCGGTTGGAACTCGAATCCGCCTANTACTTCCCCGGCCTGTTNCCNGGCCATGTGCTGGAAGTCGTCGGCNGGGCCGGCGTNGTNGACAACTTCGGCAGCAGCAGCCGCGTCCCATACTTCGACCGCTTTTTCCTCGGGGGCACTCACACGATGCGCGGCTACGACTACCGCGATATCGGGCCGCGCCTGAAAAAATGGAAAGTCAGCAAAGGCATGCATGAGGGCAGTCAGCACTACGGCTACCATGTGGACGTGGTGCAGGATGGGCAGGTCGTCGAGAAAGACAAATTCATCCCGGTCTACCACAACCCGTCCGACTTTCCGTTCAACGGTCATCAAAGCGCGGTGTACCACCCGGCCGAGGGCACTTCGTGGAACCCGGTCGTGATCGACGGCTCTGAACCCCTCGGTGGCAGCAGCTACTGGTTCGGCTCCATGGAATACACCATNCCGATCATCGACAANCTGCGCTTCGCNCTGTTTTACGACATCGGNATGTCATACCTCGACCCNTACGAATTTGACCTTGGAGANTACGCCGACAACTGGGGAGTCGGCCTCNGGCTCATCGTGCCGATGCTCGGCCCGCTGCGTTTGGACTANGGCTTCCCGCTATCGCACCCCGACTACGCCGACGGCGGCGGCCAATTCCACTTCGGCGTCGGGTATAACCGAAGTTTTTAANCTGATTTAATGAAAGNAATAACAATCATGATCCGTTCTCGCTTGGCCAAGCTGGCCACCTTGGCTCTTGCTCTGGTTGCATTCACCGGAGTTGGGATNGCTCAGGAATCCCTCAAAATCGCCACGGTCGACATGACCAAGGCGTTCGAGTCNTATTGGAAAACTGCCCTCTCCAATAAACAAATGGCCGAACGCAATGCAGATTTTACCAAAATTGAGCAGGGCTTGGTCGATGATATAAAACTAGCGAGGGAAGAACACGCGCGACTCGTTCAAAGCTCAAGGGATCCAGCCAATTCACAAGAGAAACAAACCGCTGATAGCAGGAAATCAAGAGATAAGGCTACGGAACACGACGGGTTGATGCGAAGGCTTAATGAATATCAGCAAAACAAACAGCGGACCATGGGGCAAATGAGGAATCGCCTGACCCGAGCCAGAGTCGATGAAATCAACGAAATCATCACGATCAAAGCCAAGGAAGGCGGCTACGATATCGTGCTTAACACCGCCAAAAGTGCCGCCGACACAATGGCCGTCCTTTACACCGCTGGAAAAAACGATCTCACTGACAGCGTCATCGCCGAACTCAACGCGGATGCTCCGAAAGAATTCAAGAAACCTGCGACTGCAGAAGGAGCCCCCGCACCCGCAGCCCCGGCTCCCTCTCCTGCGGAAAAATAAGCCTTCAAATTTTCAAAAGCTCAAAAACGCCGGTCATCACCGGCGTTTTTTTGTGACCGCGTTGCCAAGCGCTAAATGTGGAGTGGCTCACCCATCGCGACATGCGCTGCCTCCCGTAACCCCTCCGACATTGTCGGGTGGGCGTGGATGGTGCGGGCCAAATCCTCCGCGCTCCCCTCAAACTCCATAAGCAGCACCGCCTCCGCGATCAACTCCGAAGCGTTGGCTGAAAGGATTTGTGCGCCCAACACCCGGTCCGTCGCCTTGTCGGCGATGACCTTGGCCAAGCCATCCGCATGAGCCCCGGCCACCGCACGGCCATTCGCCTGAAACGGAAACACACCAACCGCGACCTCCCTCCCCATCTCCTTGGCCCCTGCCTCAGTCAACCCGACCGAAGCGACCTCCGGCGCAGTGTAAATCACCCATGGAATCGTGTCGTAATTCACCTGCCCCGCCTTGCCTGCCATGCGCTCCACTGCGGCGATCGCCTCCTGCTCAGCCTTATGCGCAAGCATCGGCCCGGCAACGACATCGCCGATGGCGAAAACTCCCGGCACGTTCGTCTGCCACTCGGCATCCGTCCGGATACGGCCGCGTTCGTCCAGATTGATCCCCGCTTCCACCGCTCCGAGACCTCCGGTGTTCGGCTTGCGGCCGACCGCGACCAGCACTTTCTCCGCCTCAAGCTCCAGTTTTTTATCGGCCTTGGCCGCCGTAAGCTTGATGCCGNTTTTGGTTTTCTCGGCCGACTCCACACCGGTGCCGAGATGAAATTTGAGCCCCTGTTTTTGNAGCAATTTTTGCAGTGCCTGAGTGATATCCTCGTCGAACATCGCGGCGATGCGCGGGAGAAACTCAACCACCGTCACCTTCGAGCCCAGTCGCGCCCAGACGGAGCCGAGTTCNAGCCCGATCGCCCCGCCNCCAATCACGATCATCGACTCCGGCGCTTGGCCAAGCGCGATCGCGTCGTCACTGCTCAGCACGGTCTCGCCATCAAACTCCAAAAACGGCAGACCGCTCACACTGCTGCCGGTAGCGATCAGGATCCGCTTGGTTTTGAGTGTCTGCGTTGAGTCTCCCTGCGCTACTTCGACCTCTCCGGCGCCAACGATTCGGCCCAAGCCAATCACGTGCTCGATGCCGTTTTTGTTCATCAGATAATCGATACCTCGCGCCATTTTGCGTACGACGCCGTCCTTGCGCTTCATCATCGCCGCCACGTCAAACGACAACCCCTCCGCCTTGATGCCGTGGGATTTAAAACCGTGCTGCGCCTCGTGATATAACTCGGATGACGAGAGCAACGCCTTGCTCGGGATGCAGCCGACGTTCAGGCAGGTGCCGCCGAGGTTTTTCCCTTTCTCGACGATGGCGGTTTTCATGCCGAGTTGAGCAGCCTTGATCGCGGCGGTGTACCCGCCCGGACCGGCCCCGATGACCACTAAATCAAATTCCATTTTTCAAATTCTGTGCAACTAACCAAGCGCTTGGCCAAGCGGTTAATCCAACAGACCAAGCGCCGGATTTTCGATGAATTCCTTGACTTTGACGAGGAACGTCACCGCTTCGCGGCCATCAACGATGCGATGGTCGTAAGTCAGCGCAAGGTACATCATTGGCCGAATCACCACCTGTCCATCGAGGGCTACCGGTCGCTCCTGAATGGTGTGCATCCCGAGGATAGCGCTCTGGGGCGGGTTCAGGATTGGGGTCGACATCATCGAGCCAAACACGCCACCGTTGGTGATGCTGAATGTCCCGCCGGTTAGGTCGTTAAGGTCGACGTTACCGGAGCGCGCCTTCTCGGCGAAGTTGATAATCGCCTTTTCAATTTCAGCCAACGAAAGGTTGGAGGCATTGCGAACAACCGGGACGACGAGGCCTTTTTCCGTCGAGATCGCCACCCCGATGTGCTGTTTGTGAAACTGGACGATGTCGGTGCCATCGATCGCGGCGTTGACGTTTGGAACGGCCTTGAGCGCACGTACAACCGCTTTGACGAACAGCGACATGAAGCCGAGTTTCACGGCGTGGGTCGCGACAAATTCCTTTTGGCACTTCTTACGCAGATCGATGATTTGACTCATGTCGGCCTCGTTAAACGTGGTCAACATGGCTGCCTCGTGTTGAGCGCTGACGAGTCGGTTGGCGATGGTCCGGCGCATCATGCTCATGCGCTTGCGGGTGACTTCGCCAACCTCGGACGGGGCTTCGACCGGAACGGACGGCTCCGGTGAGTTTCCGACGTCGTCGTTGCTGGCGATCGGCGTGACTGGTTCGATGGCCTTGGCCTCCTCGGCGGCAGCCAGTACGTCCTCCTTGAGGATGCGCCCGCCCTTGCCGGAGCCGGCGACCGTGGCTAGATCGATACCGTGTTCCTCAGCGTGCACCTTGGCCGAGGGGGTCGTCAAGATCTCCACCGCTTGGCGAAGCGGCTTGGCTTCGACCGAGGCCGCTGGCTCAGCGGGAGGCAGAGGAGGCGCTTGGCTTGGTTTGGGCTTGGCCTCGGGTTCGCTGGCCGGGGCTTGGCCGGCTTCATCGATCGATGCCAACACGCCGCCGATCGGGAGTTCGTCGCCGACGTTTGCCTGTGTGGTAATTACCCCGGCCACTTCGGTCGGGATTTCCTGTGAGGCTTTGTCGGTCTCAATTTCGCAAATAATGTCACCGGCGTTGCAGTAGTCGCCGGTGTTCTTTTTCCAGTCGGCCACGTAGACGGTCTTGATCGATTCGCCGACGGCAGGGACTTTGATTTGGGTGGGCATGAAATGAGTTTACAGGGTGAAGGCTTCTTCGATGAGTTTGGCTTGCTCCAGCAAATGAATGGCTCGAGAACCGGTGGCCGGACTGGCCGAAGCATCGCGCCCGGCGTAGATGATCTCCTGCCCCAGCAACTTGCGCAGGCGCGGTTCCATGAAAAACCAGGCCCCCATGTTTTCCGATTCCTCCTGACACCAAACATAAGTGTCCGCCTCGGGATGATGGCGCAGGGCCTCCAGTAACTTGACCTCGTGCAACGGATAATGCTGCTCGATGCGAATGATCGCTGCGTCGTCGATGTTGTTTTTCTCCCGATGATCTTCAAGATCGAAATACACTTTGCCGGTGCAAAAAATGATGCGCTTGGCCGAGCCGTTGCCTTTGGTGTCCGGGATGATTTCACGGAACTCTCCTTCGCTGAGGTCTTCCAGCGACGATGTGCAGCGCGGATCGCGCAATAGACTCTTGGGGGTCATCACCACCAGTGGTTTGTTGAACGACCGATACAACTGACGCCGCAGCGCGTGAAACAAATTCGCCGGGGTGGTGAAGTTGCCGACCTGAATATTGTCCTCCGCGCACGCCTGCAAAAAGCGCTCCAGCCGTCCGCTCGAATGCTCCGGCCCCTGCCCTTCGTAACCGTGCGGCAACAGCAGCACGATGTTGGATGTCTCGTTCCACTTGCTCTCGGATGAGGCGATAAACTGGTCGATGATCACCTGTGCGCCGTTGGCAAAATCGCCAAACTGCGCCTCCCACAGCATTAGCATGTTGGGGTACTCCAGCGAGTAGCCGAACTCAAAACCAAGCACCGCCGCCTCGGTCAACGGGCTGTTGAAAATGCGAAAGTCTGCCTGNTTGGGGGCGAGTTTGCGNAGCGGCAGATATCGCCGGCGCGTGCCCACNTCGTAATACACCGCGTGCCGATGGCTGAACGTGCCGCGCCGGACATCCTGCCCGGACAGCCGCACCGGAATGTCTTCGGTCAACAGCGTGCCAAACGCCAGCGCCTCAACCATTCCCCAGTCGAGTGGGCGTTCGCCCTCAACCATCTCGCGGCGCTGCTTGATCAAGCGCTGGATCTTCGGGTTCAGTGCGAAGTCATCCGGCTCGCAAGTCAGCGGCAGTCCCACCTCCCGCAGTCGATCAAGGCTGACAGCGGTATCGGCCGGATCGAGCATCTCCGGGGTGGCAAGCTGCGGACGGATGGCCGGTCTCAACTTATGCGTCTCGCTGCGGGACTCATTGCGCGCGCACTCAAGCGCAGTTCTAAACGAGTCGCGGAACGACTGGGCCTCCTCGTGGTCGGTCACGTCCTCCTCGATCAGCGACTTCAAAAACAAATCGCTGACGAGGGGCTGTTCGGCGATCGAGGCATAGAGGCGTGGCTGGGTGAAACTTGGTTCGTCGCCCTCGTTGTGACCGTGTTTGCGGTAGCAAACTATATCGACCACCACGTCGCGGCCGAATTGCTGCCGGAAATCCAGCGCCATCTCGATACAGTGCACCGCAGCCACCGGATCGTTGCCGTTCACGTGGAAAATCGGTACATCGAGCATCTTCGCTGAAGCCGTGCAATAAAGCGTCGAGCGCGCATCATGCGGCAGAGTGGTGAACCCAATCTGGTTGTTAACGACAATGTGAACCGTGCCGCCGGTTTTGTAGCCGTCGAGCTGCGACATGTTGAACGTCTCTGCGACGATGCCCTGTCCGATAAACGCGCCGTCGCCGTGGATCACCACCGGCAACACTTTCTTGCGATCCTTGGAGTCGTTGATTAACCGCTGGAAAGCGCGCGCCTTGCCCTGCACCACCGGCGTTACCGCCTCGAGATGGCTGGGGTTCGGCGCGAGCTTGATGCTCACTTTGCCCCCGCTGGCCGTGGTGCGTGTGTTTTCAAACCCAAGGTGATACTTCACATCGCCATCCCCGTGGGCAAGCTGTTGCACGTAGTTGTCGCTAAATTCATCGAACAAAAACTTGTAGTCCTTGCCGATGATGTTCGCCAACACGTTGAGCCTTCCCCGATGCGGCATGCCCATCGCAATCTTGAACACGCCGCGACTGGGCGCACTTTGGATGATCGCATCCAACACCGGGATCAACGTCTCTCCGCCCTCAAGCGAGAAGCGCTTTTGTCCGACGTAACTGGTGTGCAGAAATCTTTCGAACTGCTCGGCATCCAGCAGACTCTTGAAGATGCGCCGTTTTTTCTCCCTGGAATAATCCGGGCGGTTTCGGCTGGACTCCATCCGATCCCGAAGCCAGCGCCGAATCTCAAAATTCTGGATGTGCATGTACTGCGCCCCCACCGTGCGGCAGTACGTATCCTGCAAAATCTGCAAAATCTCGCGCAGTGTTTTTTGGCCGCCGCCCCCCGCTGAACCGGCGTTGAACTCATGATCCAAATCAGCCTCGGTGAACTTAAAGTTGTGCAGATCCAGCTCCGGCAACTCCTGCTTGTTGAATCCTAGTGGATCAAGATTTGCGACATAGTGCCCCAGCATCCGATAGGCAAACAGCAGGTGAAACAAACGTCCCTGACGCATCGGATCCACCTCCGGCAACTCCGGGACTGGCTCCACCCGGGGAACCTCCGGTGCGACCGCTCCGGTGCTGCGGCCTCCGCCATTGAGCCCTTCCCGATCCGGCTCAAGCTGTGTCCCTAACTCGAACCCCTCGAAGAACGCACGCCACGTGGCATCGACACTCGACGGGGTGACACGCCACTGCTCGTAGTGCTCCTCAAGCATGTGAGCGTTCTCCGCATGGCCAATCTGGCCGCGAGGCTTTTGACGTTCCTCAGTGGAGAGAGCGGGGGCGGCACCATTCCCCTTCGGCGTTTTCATGGAGGGCAGTTTAGACGGGCCAACGCAATCAGCCAACTCGAATCGGGGATTCTTTGACAGAAATATGGGACTCGCCTCACTTCGGCAAGCGCGGTTTAATCCCGGCACACCGTGATCCTATCCCCTCCCAAATCGGCCCTTCGCTTAGCCAAGCCGTTCGCCCTCCTGTTCGGCCTCTGCCTGGCTTGGCAAAGCGCACCAGCCACCGGACCGGAAGGCGCCCCCTTGGCCAAACGCTCGATGCACCTCCTCCGCGACCACTGCGTCAGTTGCCATAACCCGAAAAAAACCAAGGGCGACCTCGACCTCACCCAGCGGCAAACCGCGTTAAGCGGTGGTGGCGAAGGTCCGGCGTTCGTCGAAGGCAACCCGGGGGACAGCCGACTTATCCAATTCCTCAAACCGGAGAGCGACCCACACATGCCGCCGAAAAAACAGTTGAGTGAGGAACACATCGCCACGCTCACTCGATGGGTTGCCAACGGCGCCTCGTGGTTGCCTGACGAGTTGGCCGTCAAAAACAAGACGATCGCCGCCACCGAATTGGGCTCTCTGCCGGAAGAATACCGCCCGGTGTTCGCCCTCGCCCTCTCGCCGGACGACACCCACCTCGCCGCCGGTCACGGCAACCAAGTGCTCGTTCACAGTGTGGGGCAGAAAAAACCGTCCCACTTAGCCAAGCTCAACGGCCACCGCGATGTCATCCAATCCATCGCGTGGAGCCCCGACGGCAAACACTTAGCCACCGGGGGATTCCGGAAAGTCATCCTCTGGAACACCAACGGCTGGAAGCCGACCGGCCAAGTCACCGCCCTTCCCGGACGAGTCACCGCCCTCGCCTTCAGCGCCGACGGCCAAGCGCTCATCACCGCCAGCAACGCCCCCGGCCAAGCGGGAGAGATCTCCCTCTGGGAAACTTCCACCTTGGCCAAGCGCGTGGGCTGGCCCGCCCACAGCGGCACCGTCTTCGCTCTGACCCTCGCACCATCCGGCACCACCCTTGCCACCGCTGGCGAAGATCAGCTCATCCGTTTTTGGAACCTGACCAATGGGAAACGACTCAAACAAATCGAAGCCCACTCCGCCCCCGTCCTCAGCCTCGCCTACAAACCGGATGGCACCGCCATTGCCAGCGGAGGGGCCGACAAGGAGCTGAAAATTTGGGACACAAAAACGAGCGAACAAAAAATGCTCGTCACCGGACATCCCGGCAACGTTGCCGCCATCGTTTGGCCCCAGAAAAACGCTAAACTCATCACCGCCAGTGACGACGGCTCCTTGCGACTCTGCACCGAGGCCAGCAAACGCCCCTCCAAAACATGGAACGCCGCTGCCGACCTCCTGCACAGCCTCGATGCCACCAAAGACGGAACCCGTTTTTTTGGCGGGACTGAAAACGGGAATGTTTACGCTTGGGACAAAAAAGGGAAGATCACCCAAACACTAGGTTGGCAAAAATAACGTTGCCAAACGCCACCTTCAAACAGACAATCCGCCCCTCCCTCGCGGGTGTAGTTCAATGGTAGAATGCAAGCTTCCCAAGCTCGAGACGAGGGTTCGATTCCCTTCACCCGCTCCACTTCCGTTAAACCCTTCATTACCAGTTACTTGCGGATTTACATCTGCTTTAAATAAGTAAAACTGGTTACAAAACTGGTAACATTTTCGGTAAGGTTTTAGGGTGTTTGATAGCGTCCAGAAGGAGCTATTACGTTCGAAATCTGAGTGAATACTGGTTTAAAACTTTGTATCTAGAAAAATAA
>NZFR01000011.1 GCA_002689335.1 Verrucomicrobiales bacterium | reverse complement strand
TTGGTCAGCAGGATCAATCCTTCGCTGTCGGCATCCAGCCGGCCGATGGTGAACAGGTGCCCCCAGTCGGACGGCAACAAATCAAACACCGTCGCCCGGGCGTGGGTATCCCGACGGGTACAGATTATTTTTGTGGGTTTGTTGAGGGCGATGAAGCGCTTGGCCTTGGGACGAACCGGCTTGCCGTTTAGCGAAACTTCGTTTTTGGCGGGATCCACCTTCGTGCCAAGCAGTCGAACCACTTGGCCGTCCACGGTGACTCGCCCGGAAAGTATCAGCTTCTCGCCTTCGCGACGGGAAGCCGCTCCGGCCTCTGACAAAAACTTTTGCAGACGTACCGTCACCGCAGGAAAAAATGGGCGGCGGCTTCAGGGCCGGGCAGGAGGGAAAACCGGTGGACTATTCCTCCGGCTTGGTTTTCTTCAGGCCGGTGATGCGGCCGCCTTCCTTGAACTCGCCTCGTTTACGGAGTAGTTCGACCCGCTCGAATCGCTTGAGAACTGTGCGCTTGGTCGTGGTGCCTCCTCCGGTTTTCAGACTGGGATGCTGTGACATATCTCTAAATTTTAAATTGTACTGGAGTCCTCCGCCGAAAAGCGGGCCGGGAACCTATCACAACGAAATCCGATTGCAACCGGTATTTTTGGCCAAAAAACCGGCTTTTATCATGAGGCGACGGCGGGCACGCTTGGCCATGCGCATACAGCCATGATCTCAACCCTCCAGAAAGCCGTGCTACTCTTACTTAGTGCAGTCGTGGCGTTGCCCTTGGCAAAGCCGGACGCACCCGACATCCGCACGGTGAACCCTGATCTGACCGTGCCCAAGCTTTCGAGCGGCCCCGCGGCTTCCGGCAGGCGGATCAAACAAGCGCTGCCCGGCTACGAGCAAACCAAAGCGTACCATGTGACTTATCTCCCGACCGATTGGGAGGAAGGCAAACGCTACCCGGTCATCATCGAGTACACCGGCAACCATTACAATGGAGCCTTTAGCGACATCAGCACCGGCCGACCCGAAGGCAGCAACATGGGTTATGGCATCTCGGGCGGACGCGGCTTCATTTGGATTTGTCTGCCGTACCTCAACGCCGCCGGTGATGACATCGCTCTCACTTGGTGGGGCGATTCCAAAAAACGCACTGCCAAGCCGACTCTCGATTACTGCCTCAAGGCGGTGCCGTGGATTTGCCAACAGTACGGCGGCGACCCCGGACAGGTGATCCTTTGCGGGTTCTCCCGGGGCGCAATCGCCTGCAACTACCTCGGCCTCTACGACGATCGCATGGCCAAACTGTGGCGGACCTTCATTCCGTACAGCCATTACGACGGGATCGCCGCTTGGCCTTATCACGGCTCGGACCGCGACTCGGCTCTTGGCCGATTGAAGCGCTTGGCCAAGCGGCCACAATTTATCAGCCACGAGGTCACCGGCTCCCGCCTGAACCTCACGGCAACCAAGCGCTGGCTCAAGTCCACCGGCCAAACGGAAAACATGACATTCGCCGAGACCGGTTTTCGCAATCACAACGACGCCTGGCTTCTCCGGCCAAGCGCAGCGCGCGATCAACTCCGCCGCTGGTTGAAGGGTGTTTTGGCGCAAAAACACTGACTCCGCTTGGCCAAGCGCGGCTTGCGTCCCCGCGCGGGGTGACTACACTTCCGGACCGCTTTATCGGCGGCCACAACCGACATGAACCCGAAGGAAAAACTTTCCCGAGACGATTTTCCCGACGAGTTGCGAGAGCAGTTCGCCGTGGTGGAGCGTCGTCTTTGGAAGGTGGAAACCACCATGGCGGTGTGCCTCGCGGCCGCCGGGTTGTTCGGCTCCTATCTGGTTTTGTTTTTTTCCGACCGCCTGTGGGACAGCCCGGGCTGGCTTCGGCTGGGGCTGCTGGCCAGTGGTATCTGCATCACCGTGGGTGCGGTGGTTTGGTGGACGACCCGCTGGGTGTTCAACAAGCGCGATACGCGCTCGCTCGCCCGCTTGGTACAGAGGCGCTACCGCAGGCTGGGCGACCGACTGCTCGGCATCGTCGAGTTGGCTGATGAGGAAAAACGACCGGCTGTTTTCTCGCCCGCCCTTTATCGCGCAGCGATCGGTCAGGTGGCCGGTGAAGCTCTCAAGCTTGATTTCAAACAAACCGTCANTCCAAAGCCGGCGCGCCGGCGCGCGTTCATCGCTGCGGGNCTGATCCTCGTCGCTGTGGGTGGNTGGNCGATCCTTCCCGAGGCCGGCTTGAACTCGCTTCGACGCTGGGGTTTGCCGGGGGNGGATATCACGCGACACACGTTGATCCAGCTCGGCGAATTCCCGAATGAACGCGTCGTGGCCAAGGGGGAGCCGTTCGATGTCGGNGGCTCGGTCGAGTATCGCTCGTTTTGGAAACCGGAAACCGGCTCGGCACAATTTCGCGACAACCAACCGCAATCCGCGAAGATCGCCGATGGCAAAGTAAATTTCTCCGTCCCCGGCCAAGTNGAGGACGGCAACCTGACCGTGTCCGTTGGCGACGCAGAGCACGCCGTGGCGATCCGCCCTGTGCAGCGACCAGCGATGCGCGAGTTGCATGCTCGAATCGCGCTGCCGGAGTANCTGCAATATCAGGTGCAAAACGAGATTGTACAGGCCGGGTACCTCCCGGTGCTGCGCGGCAGCAAAGTCACGTTTCAGGGTCGTGTCTCTCGCGATCTCAATCAGGCGCAGGTGGCCATCGACGAAGTCGACACGCCAATGGCCGTCCGAAACAACGTCTTCTCCAGTCCCGAACATGAGGTCGCCGACACAGCGCATTTTGCCTTCAGGTGGCGCGACGAACACGACCTCGCTGGAGCCGCCGCTTGGCAGTTGAATATCGAGCCAACCGAAGACGCCGCACCGCGGCCCGACCTCGGTGCGCTTGGCCGGAGTCTTGCCATCCTTGAGACCGAGGTGCTCGAGCTCAACGCGAGCGTCCATGACGACTTCGGCATCAAGGAAACCGGCATCGAATGGCGCGCGCTTGGCCAAGCGGAGGAGCAACAACCCAAGGTCGTCTCCACGTTGACGAAGGAAGCCGCAGGCTCGCAGGAAACCGAAATAGAGGCCGATTTCCATTTCAGCCCGGCCGTACTTGGGATCGCCCGCGACACCACAGTTGAGCTTGCTGTCTGGGCCACCGACCATATGCCCGGCCGAAAACCGGCCCGCACACAACCGATCCAACTGCACATCCTTGGCACTGAGGATCACGCCGAGATGGTGCGCCAAAAACTGGAAGAGGTGCTCCAAAACCTCGAGGAAGTTTCCCGCGCTGAGGAAAACATCACTGAGGACACGCGCGAGTTGGCCAAGGCCGATGACGACACCTTGGCCAAGCGCAAAACCAACGAGAAAATTAAAAACACAGCCGACGACCAGCGCGACAATGCGGAGGAATTGAAAGACTTGGCCAAGGAAGGCGCCAAGGCGTTGATGGAGGCCATGCGCAATCCGGCGTTCGACGAACAGACGCTGCGCGACTGGGCACAAAACCTGAAGTCGATGAACGAGCTTGCCGACCAACAAATGAAACAGGCGCAATCCAAGCTTGGCCAAGCAGCTCAGGAAAGCCAGCCACAGGAGAAAAAAGAGAATCTCGCCGACGCGCTTGAAGAGGAAGAGGAAGCCCTCGACGAACTCGCCGATTTGCAGGACAAGGTCAACAAGGACCTCGACAATCTGCAGGCGCTCACCCTTGCCCAACGGCTGCGCAAACTCAGCAAGGAGGAGCTGGCGTTGCGCAAAAAAATCAAAGACATCATTCAGGAAACTATCGGCCTAATGCCGGAGGATTTGCCGGAGCGTTACACCCGCGCCAACTCCCGCTTCACCAAGTCACAGGGCCGNACACAGGAAAAAGCGGTCGAACTGCANGGCGAGATCAGCCGCTTTTACGAGCGCACCGGCAAGGGNCAGTACGGCGAGGTCAGCAAGGAGATGGAGACGGAGAAAACCTCAGAGGCACTCGACGAGATCGAAACCCAAATCGAATCCAACATCTCCATGCTCGCCATCCGAAACCTCGGTGCTTGGTCGGAAAAATTCGAGGGTTGGGCCAAGATGCTCGAGCCGCCCAAACAGGAATCCGATGGTGGCGGACAAGGNGGGGGCCAGGGTGGCGGCGAGAAAAAGGAAAACAACCTCATGAAGCTGCTCTTCTCNATGTTGCGCCTGCGCGAGAGCGAGCTCCGGCACCAGCAACAAACGACGTTGGTTGAGCAACAAAAAGAAGACGCCGAGACTTACAAAAAAGGGGTCGAACGGCTGGCGCAGATGCACGCCGACTCCATGCTGGAGTTGAACCGGTTGCAATTTGAAAACGCAGAGCCGGCCATGCTCGACCCGTTGCAGGAGACGTTCGATGCGATGGAGATTACCGACAATTTTCTGGAAAAACCGCAGACCGACGTCGCGACGACAACGTCCCAAGTTAACACCATTCGCCACATGTCCGACGTCATCAACCTCATCAACGAGGAGATCAAGCGCGACCAGAATCAACAGGGCCAATCACAAGCCCAACAAGAGATGGCGTTCATGATGGCGATGATGTCCATGAAACAACAGATGGGGCAGGGCATGCAGCAGGGTCAGACCGCGGGCGGTAGTCAGGCGGGGGGGTCGACGGATCGCGTGGCCAAGGGATTAACCGGCGATGCCACTGGACGCGAGGACGCCAACCGGACCATCAACCGCGGCAGCGGTGCCGCCACCAAGTTGCCGGAAGAATTTCGGGAAGCATTGCAGGGTTACTTCGAGGCGGTGGAGGCCATTGAAGGGGGCGAACAGCCATGACGCTCAACCGATTTTGGCTGCTCCTCGCGGGATGCCTCGCGTTGGCCGCCCCGGCCGATGCGCAAAAACTGTTTGAGGAATCCAACGACGCGTTGCCGAAGGAGATCGAGCGCATATACGTCCGCGGGCTTCAATTTCTATCGCAGGGCCAACTCGCTTCCGGCGGGTTCAAGGACAGCCCTTACGGCACCTCGCCCGGCGTGGTCGGGTTTGCCGTAATCGCGATGCTCGCACACGGGGACGACCCCAATCACGGCCCATTCAGTGGCAATATCAATCGCGGACTGAACTTCATTCTCGGCCGACAAAATAAGACAACCGGCTACATCGGCACCACGATGTACAACCACGGCTTCGCCACGCTNGCATTGGCCGAGGCGTACGGTGCCGTGGAGGATGACCGGCTTGGCCCNGCGCTCGAAAAAGCAATCAGCCTCATCGTCACTTCGCAAAAAAACAACCCACGCGGCGGTTGGCGTTATTCGCCCGACAGCACCGACGCAGACACCACCGTGAGTGGTGCGCAAATGGTCGCACTTTTCGCCGCACGCAACGCCGGATTGGCCGTGCCGGAGACAGCAATCCAAACCGGGCTTAAATATTTTAAGTCCTGCCAAACCCCTGAAGGCGGTTTTGGCTACACATCAAACCGCGGCCCGAACGCCGCCCGCACCGCGATCGCCACACTGGTGTTTGCGCTGGCCAAGGAGAAGGACAGCGCCACTTTTCGAAAAGCGTTCGGCTACCTCCGTAAGGCCCCGGAAAGTTCGAGTTACCGGCAGTATTATTTGTACTACGGCGCGCAGGCATTTTTCCACGCCTCCCCGGCGGAGTGGAACAAGTGGAACCGCAAAAACATCACCAAGCTGAAGCAAAGCCAAAACGAGGATGGCAGCTGGAGCGGCCAATTCGGCACGACATTCAGCACCTCTGCATCNCTACTTTCCCTTGCCCTCAACTATCGGTTCCTGCCCATTTATGAGCGGTAATCCTAGCCAGTCCAAGCGCAGACGCCGGCCGCTGAGTTGGGCGTTGCTGTGCCTAGCCCTTGCCCAATCGCTTGGCCAAGCAGCCGGTTGGGACAGCCTCCTGCGCTTTATGGACGGCTCGATGCTCCACGGCGAACTGCAGCAAGTCAGCCTCCAGCAAGGCGTGCGCTGGGCACATCCGGACTTGGCCAAGCCGAAAGATTTTCGGCCAGCCAACTTGGCTTGGATTCGCTTCGAAGGAGCACGGCCGGTGCAGCGAAACAACGATCCCACCGTGCACATCCGCTTTCACAATGGCGACGAGGTGCTCGGCAGCCTGATCGCTCTGGATGAGCAGCGCGTCCAGTTTTCCACTTGGTTTAACGAACAGCTTTCCGCGCCTCGCGACGTGCTGCAGTCGCTCGCGTTTCTCTCGCCCGGTTTTCGGATTTTGTACGAAGGCCCAACCAGCATGGACGGCTGGCGACTGGGCCGCGACCCCGACGCATGGACGTATCGCGATGGAGTATTCATCTCAGAAGGNGTCGGCGTGTTGGGCCGCAACTTCGGTCTCAAGGGNTCGTCCCGAGTTGAGTTCGATCTCCAGTGGAACGGCACATTCAGTCTCATCGTGCCGGTGTACACCTCAGCGCTGGACCGGTTTGATTANCGCAGCAACTCGTACATGTTTTACATCAGCCGCGGCTACGTGAGCCTGCAACGGGTTCAAAGCGGCGCCGGTGTGCGCAATCTCGGGCAGGGACAGATCCCCGAGATGCAGACTAAAAACCGCGTGTCCGTCGAGATCCGCGTCAACAAGGACAAGGCGGAGATGGAGCTCTACATCGACCGCAAACTCGTCCGCAAATGGCGCGACAACAACGGCTTCGCAGCGACCGGTTCCGGTATCTCGTTTTTCTCCCAGCTCAACGGCCCNATCGTTCGTGTCAGCAATCTGCGAGTCTCCGCTTGGGATGGTCACTCGGATCCGGTGCAATTCGCAGAGGCCGTGGGCGACGAAGACATGGTTTACCTAAAAAACCGCGACGAGGTTCCGGGCAAACTCAAGTTGATGGACGGCAAAACGGTAATCATCAATTCGCTCGGTGAAGACTTGACCATTCCGCTCGACCGCATCACTCGCCTGTCACTGGCCAAGCCGAATGCCAAGCCGGACACCAACCGCCCNTGGGAAGTNCGCGCNCACTTCGCCGGCGGTGCGGCGGTATCGTTTAACTTGAACCAGTGGGAAGGAACGAAGCTNACCGGNCGCAGCCGAAATTTCGGCCCAGTGACGTTCGACTCCAAGTACATCCGCCGACTGCAATTCAACCTTGGCGTCTCGCAGAAAACCAACGAGACCAACTCTGGCGGCGCAAACCAACTCTGGCCTTGGGATGACTGANAACACTCCACAACGCTATCCGTGGAATCGCGTTTGGCNAAGCGCGGCCGGCTTGTTCTTAGCACTCATCGTCTGGCCACTCACGCTTGGCCAAGCGGAGACAAAGGACGCACCCCAGTCCACAATTCACTTCANCAACGGCGACTGGCTGCGTGGCGATCTTGCGGCGTTTGACCAAGCGAACGGCGTGTCGTGGCAGCACCCGGACACGGAAGGCGCGATGCAATTCAACATCAGCCGCGTCACCGAGGTCACGCTCGACGGCCAAGCCCCCAGCGAACTCTCGCCCGGCAACCTCTGCGAAGTGATGCTGATCAACGGCGACCATTTTCGCGGCAACCTTACCGGGACAACCGAGCAGCACTACCTGCTCGATACGTGGCATGCCGGCAAACTGCAAATCGCGCGAAAGACCGTACGCAAAATCGCCCCACTGCCGAAGGGGTTGAAAAGTATTTTTCAGGGGCCNGAGAATGACGACGGCTGGACGCACGGCAAAATCACCAACGAGACAATCGGCGAATCCGGAAACTGGCGCTACCACAACGGCGGCTTCCACGCCAAACCGGCGGCTTCCATCGCGAAAGACCTCAAGCTGCCCAACCGCTCTCGCATCTCGTTCGATCTCGAATGGAACGGCTCGCTGCACTTGGCCTTCGCGCTGTACACCGACGCGCTGCACCCGATCAGCCTCTCCACAAAAGAGGACGAACCGGACTTCGGCGGCTTCTACAGCATTCAGCTCAACAGTTATTCCGTGAACCTGTTGCCGGTGAAAAAACATGAGCCGCTGACCTATCTCGGGCAGGCGACGTTGCCCGGTTTTCGCAACCAAACCAACTCACGCATCGAGTTTTTTGCCAGCAAACCGGAGCAGATGATCGCCGTCTCCATCAACGGAAAAGTNATCCGCAAATGGACCGACTCGGACGGCTTCGTCGGGGAAGGCACCGGCGTCCGAATCGTGCATCAAGGCCGGGGCGCTGTGCGCATCGCCAACCTCCGCGTCGAGGAATGGGACGGCCGTTTTCAGGAACCCCCCACACACCCGATCGGCGCGGAAAACGATCTCGTAAAACTGATCAACAACGATCGCATGGAAGGCAACGTCACCGGAATCGTCGGGGACAAACTGCAGGTGAAAACCCCCGAGGGTGAATTTCCGGTACCGCTCGACCGCGTCAAGCAAATCGAACCGGCCGCCGCCAAAACCAGCCTAGACATGCCGTTGACAAAACGCGTCATTGCCCACCTCAGCGACGGCAGCCAGTTGACGTTCGTGCTGGATCGCTGGACAAAAGACGGGGTCGAGGCGAGTAGCCCCAGCTTCGGCAAGGCGACATTTCAACCGTCGGCAATCATGCGGATGGAATTTCAGGCACACCTCGCCAGTGCCGATCTCAAAACGATTTATCGTGTCCAGCAGGGCGACACGATCAACAGCATCGCTCGCAAACGAGGGGCCTCCATTCAGGCCATCCTCAAGGCCAACCCCTCGCTCAAGCCCGGTCAATTGAGAATCGGCCAGCAGGTGCTCATCCCGAAAAAATAATCAACCGCTCCCTCTCCGGTACGCAGCGTAATTGGTCGGGATGCCTTGTGAGTTGAACTCCTGCTCAAAGTCGGTGATCAATTGCTGAATCGGCTCCGGAGTCTCGACCGCCTCAAACCCCTGAGCACCACCGAANACCTCCAGCATTTGCTCAAAATATTCGACGTTGTCCGTACGTAAAAAAACAACACCGCCCTCGCGCAGAAGCCGCTTNGCCAAGNGCGGAAACGGCTCGCTGATCAGCCGGTTTTTGTNGTGACGCTTCTTTGGCCAGGGGTCCGGAAAATAAACATGAATCGCGTCCAACCTTTCCGGCGGCAGCAGGTACTCAAGNACATAGGNCGCCTCCGCACGGATCAGNCGAAGATTTTTCAAACCGGCCCGATGCCCCTTGCGATCGAGCTTGGTGATCCGGCCAAGTAGCCGTTCCAACGCAACAATATTTCGGCCCGGATTGGCCANCGCNTACTGCAACGTGAACGACCCGTCGCCACAGCCCAGCTCCAACTCCAACGGTTGTTCATTGGGAAATAGCTTGGCCAAGTCGATCGGCTCGATCGCCGACGTGATCGGGNGCAGAAGNGACTCCCCTTCCGGTAGCAGGCGTTTACGACTCATAGCTTGGCTAAGTGACCATGAGGATTGAATGACCGGTGTCGCCGGTGTCGCCCCAACCCTGATCGTCTGCCAACGGCTGGATCAGGCTTAACCCTAAGAACAAAAACAAACTGAAAATCTGTTTTATCTTTTGACATGCTAATGGCATAGGCGAAGCCTCGCTGCGAATCCTACAATAGTCGAGTTTTGAGGGGGCGTGCCATTTGATAGGTTTGTTGTGACACAACCCAGCTTTGCCCTTGCTTCGGGTTGCGCTTGGCTAAGCGGCGGATTTTCATGTTCGTACTTGGCACAGTATCGAAGGACCTGATCAAGCAATTCCGTGCCACCGGGAAACCGTTGCCAATGGGGCACTCCAGCACATACGCGCCGGTCATTGAACCGACCCTCCGTACCGGCGTCATCGCCACCACCGCAGCCACGCTGGATTTATTGCAGAAGAAGTAACGCTGCTATTTGGCCGCGGTCGATTTGCCGATGCAGTAAAGATGCTCGTGCGTGCGGATAAAAAGTTGACCCTGACTGATCGCTGGGCTTGCGGAGACCGGTTCGCCGAGTGCGTTTTTTCCGACGACATCGAACGTTTCGCCAGGCCGAACGAGTGTGGTCTCGCCCTGGCTGGACACGAAATAAACCAAGCCGTTTGCCGAGACCGGTGACGGATAATGCCCACCCCGCAGCCGCTCCTGCCAATGACGTTTGCCTCTCTTAGCGTCAAAACAACTCGCGATCCCGCTGTCTGCCACCAACAACATGTAAGGCCCGGCCGTGATCGGGGACGGCACGTACGACGCGCCGCGTGTCGAGCGCCAGGCGATGTGCGTGTCTGTGACGTTACCGCTGCCGTCCGGTTTGATCGCCATGATGTGACGCTCCGGATAACCGCCGGTCACAAAAACGAACTCTCCGTTGTACACCATCGATGCCACGAATTGTTCCGTCGGGCCGTCGACGATCCAATGCCGCTTGCCGTTGCNCGGATCNTAGCTCNCGACNGACAAACTGCCGGAGAGGATCATCTGTGTGCGGCNGCCGATCTCGCGGATAATGGGCGTCACGTAACTGCGNGTTTTATTTTCNCGCATCGTGCGCCANCGTTCCTTGCCGGTTTTACGGTCGAGTGCCACGATGTAAGCNTCGCCATCATGGTCGCCNTTNATGATCACCAGATCCTCAAACAAAACAGGGCAGGTNTTGAACCCGTGCGCACTCACGAAGTCGCCGACGGTGGCTTTCCATTTTTGTTTCCCGTCAAACTCGTAGGCGGCGACGATGATTTTTCCGGGCGTGATCAACCGCACCGAGCTGACGTTTGGCGCGGTGACTTTTTCGCCCTCGGCGCGCATGAACGNCACATAAACNAGTTTACCATCCGTGGCCGGTGTACCGGAGGCGCGGCTGTTCAGGCGATGAATCGTCTCGGGCGGCGACGACACCACCGACCTGCTCCAGAGCGTTTTGCCGTCGCGCCGATTGAGGCACAATAAGTGGCGCTCGTTTTTCTCCGTCAGGCTGGTGGTCAGAAAAATGCGATCGCCCCAAATGATCGGCGACGAATGGCCGTCCCCGGCGATGGGCTGTTTCCACGCGATGTTTCCGGTCGCGCTCCATTTTGTCGGCACGTTCTTTTCAGGGCTGATGCCGTCTCCGCTTGGCCCGCGCCAGCTTGGCCAATTCCCCGCCGACAAGGTCGCGGTAAATAAAAAGAGTGAAATGAGAATTCGCACANCGGAAGTCTAGTCCGCTTGGNCAAGCGGACAAGAACAACTCCGCGCTTGGCCAAGCGAAAAAATCATCGCCATCCCCNGGAAGTCGCCGGATNATTTAGCGCGATGCGAATTCTCTCCATTGGCCTTTTCGTGCTGCTATCGCACCTGCCACTGGCAGCCAAAACGAATATTCTGTTTATTGCCATCGACGACCTCGCGCCGGCGTTGCGGTGTTATGGAAANNTGATNGCCAAGACGCCGCACATTGATCGGCTGNCGGCGACGGGCGTGCGGTTTGATCGGGCGTACAATCAACTGCCGCTCTGCAATCCCACACGCGCCAGCGTGATGACCGGGCTGCGGCCGGACACCATCAAGGTCTATGATCTCGACCGGCATTTCCGCGATGAAGTGCCCAAGGCGGTGACGCTCTCGCAAACCTTCATGCGCAATGGTTGGTGGGCCGGTCGTGTGGGGAAGATTTACCATTACAACGTCCCGGCCAGCATCGGCACCGATGGGTTTGATGATCCGCCAAGCTGGCAGCAAACGGTCAATCCCAAGGGCCGCGATAAGACCGATGAAGCGCTGATCTTCAACGCCGAGCCGCATCGCAAGATCAGCGCCGCGCTCAGTTGGCTTGCGGCGGAGGGTCCGGATGAGGAGCAAACCGATGGCATGATCACCACCGAGGCCATCAAGTTGATGGCGGCCAAAAAGAAGGAGCCGTTTTTCTTGGGGGTCGGTTTCTTCCGTCCGCACACGCCGTACGTGGCGCCGAAAAAATATTTCGAGATGTATCCGCTNAAGGACATGCGACTTCCGTACGCGCCCAAGAGCGATCGGGACGATATTCCCACCGCCGCTTTTGCGCACAACTGTCCCGTGCCGCATTACAACCTGGACGAACTGACGCTGCGCAAGGCGCTGCAGGCATACTACGCGACCATCTCTTTTGTGGACGCGCAGGTCGGCCGGCTGATGACTACGCTGGATGAATTGAAACTAGCCGACAACACCATCGTCGTGTTGTGGAGCGATCACGGCTATCACCTTGGCGAGCACAACGGCATTTGGCAAAAGCGCACGCTCTTTGAGCAGTCCGCCCGCTCGCCGCTGATCATCCGCGCTCCCGGCATGAAAGGCAACGGCACGGCCA
>NZFR01000010.1 GCA_002689335.1 Verrucomicrobiales bacterium | reverse complement strand
TCTCGAACTCACCTGAAATCTCACCATCAAATAGCTGACCGCAACGACGGTAAAACGGAGCCTCGATCGGCTTCAACTGGGTGAGGCATCGCCTTCCGACATATCCGTCCTCAAGTTCGGCCGACTCATCGTGGCAAAGTTGGCAGACCTCCGGATAAACCAAGCCAAGCCCGCGCTTGGCCATGTTCTTCAACGTTACGAACACGGCACTCACGACTTGGACAAGCGGAACACCGCCAACCCTAACGGCGGTAGTTCGATCTTCAGTGATTGTTCCATTCCATCACCTGGCTCGGGATTCGATTCCCTACCACCTTGGTTGCCGACGTTCGTTCCGCCGTAAGTGGAAGCGTCGCTATTGAGTGTCTCCTCCCATCTTCCCGAATCCGGCACACCAACCCGATAGTCGCTTCGGGGGACCGGAGTGAAATTCACCACCACCAAAAGCAGCTTCAAACCGTCACGACTTTTCCGGATAAAACTCAGGATTGAATTTTCTCGGTCATCGCAGTTCACCCATTGAAAACCATCCGGATNAAAATCGGATTNCCACAAAGCCGANTGCTCCCGGTAAAAACGATTTAGATCGCACACCCAATTTTGCANACCTTGGAGCGACGGATTATCNCGAACCGATTCCCAGTCGAGTTGACTATTCTCGTCCCACTCACTCGCCTGNCCAAGCTCTCCACCCATAAACAAAAGTTGCTTCCCCGGAAACATCCACTGATAGCCCAACAANAACCGAAGGTTGGCTAAGCGCTGCCAATCGTCCCCCGGCATCTTCCCNAGAAGTGATCCCTTNAAATGCACCACTTCATCGTGTGAAAGGGGCAGTAAAAAATTTTCTCCGTAATGGTAAAGCATNCCGAAGGTCGTTTTGTCGAAGTGCCACTTACGGTGAACCGGATCCTGCTTCAGAAAACTCAGATTATCATGCATCCAACCCATGTTCCATTTGAGCGAAAAACCCAAACCACCGTAGTCTGGCGGATGCGATACTTTTGGCCATGAAGTCGACTCCTCGGCGATCATCACCGCACCGGGGTGTCGGGTGAGAACGTGATGATTCACATGTTGTAAAAACCCGATCGCCTCCAAATCCTCCCGGCCACCGTGCTCGTTCGGCACCCATTCGCCCTCCTCACGGGAATAGTCGAGATACAGCATCGACGCCACGGCATCCACTCGCAATCCGTCCACATGGAACCGGTCGCACCAATAGAGCGCATTNGCGGTGAGAAAATTTCGAACCTCGTTGCGGCTGTAGTTGAAAATGTGCGTCCCCCAATCCGGATGCTCCCCACGGCGCGGGTCAGCGTGCTCGTAAAGTGCCGTCCCATCAAAACGNGCCAACGCGTAATCGTCCTTCGGAAAATGCGCTGGCACCCAATCGAGAATTACCCCAACCCCGGCGGCGTGCAGCGCGTCGACCAATGCAGCGAAATCGTCTGGATTGCCGTAGCGACTTGTCGGCGCATAAAAACCGGTCACCTGATACCCCCAGGACGGATAATACGCGTGCTCCGCCACCGGCAAAAACTCAACATGCGTAAACCCCATCCGCGTCACGTATTCGACCAACTCCACCGCGAGGTCGCGATAGGAAAACGACTCCGCATCGTTGTGTTTCCGCCACGATCCAAGGTGCACCTCGTAGATACTCATAGGCGACTCGAGCGGGTTTCGGTTGGCGCGATCGGCCATCCACGATTCATCCGCCCAACTAAAATGTGCCGTGTCCCAAACGATCGCGGCATTTTTTGGGGCCTGTTCAAAAAACCTTCCCATCGGATCGGTTTTTTCGACCGCTTGGCCAAGCGCGTTAATTAGGTGAAATTTATAGTGGGCACCCTGCCCCACACCGGGCACGAACACCGCCCAGACCCCGGAACCACCCTGACGGGCCATTAAGTTCGCCCCGCGATTCCACCCATTAAAATCGCCTATCACGCTGACGCTCTGCGCATTGGGTGCCCAAACAGAAAATAACACTCCCTGTGCCCCGTCGTTTTCCCGAAACTGCGCGCCCAATTTGTCGTAGAGAAGTAACTCGTTCCCCTCGCCGATCAAATACAACTCGGTATCGGAAAACAGTTGCCCCTCCGCTTGGCAAAGTTTTTTTGCATCAGAAGCCACAGCGGTATGTTGGTAATCCTCCACGGTCGGAGCAAGGCATAAAGCACTTTGGCTTTACGCCGCTTGGCCAAGCAGCGAGAGTTCCCCGGCGATGAGCATCACTACCAAGACCGGAGACACGGGGGAAACCGGATTGCTGTTCTCCAAACGAGCGAGCAAAAGCGATCCTAGGATCGTTGCCTGTGGTGACGTCGACGAACTCAGTGCCGCCATCGGTCTGGCCAAGGTTCACCTCAAAGACTCCCCTTTTCATTCGCGATTGGAGAGCATCCAAAACTCGCTGATCGCGCTCATGGGCGAACTCGCCACACTGCCGGAAGACGAGACTAAGTACCGATCGAGCGCATTTGACAAACTCACACCAGCGGAAAGCCAGCAACTCGAATCGTGGATCGACGAACTGGAATCCAGTGGATTGACCTTTAAGGGTTGGGCGTTGCCCGGCGGGTCGGTGGCCTCGGCTCATCTTGATTTCGCCCGCACCGTCTGCCGCCGCGCCGAACGTACGGTGGTCGGTTTTTTGAAAACAGAAAACAACGCTCCGTCGAACGCGGTAATTTATTTAAACCGCCTTTCGGATCTGCTGTGGTTAATGGCCCGCTCAGTGGATCACCCCCCGTCTTCGGCCCAACTAGCTTAACTCGAAATCACGCGTCCAAGATTGAAAGTTATTCGATCCCCAAAAACGCTGCGGCGCATCATTAGCGGGACCCGAGAATGCCCCGTCGTTCTCGTTCCAACGATGGGCAATTTGCACGAGGGACATTTGAGTTTGATCCGAAAAGCAAACGCATTGGCAGGCGATGGAGGCTTGGTTTTGGTCACGATATTCGTGAACAAAACTCAGTTTGGCCCGCAGGAAGATTTCAAAAAATACCCCCGCACCCTGAGTGCGGATCTAAACCTCTGCCAACAACTTGGGGCCGATCTTGTTTTCGCTCCAGAGGACAGCACGATCTACCACGCAGACCACAGCACCTATGTGGCGGAAGGGTGCTTGGCCAAGCGGATGGAAGGGGCATCCCGTCCCACGCATTTTCGCGGAGTCACCACGGTGGTCGCGAAACTGTTAAACCTTTCCCAACCAAACATCGCCGTTTTCGGCGCGAAAGATTGGCAGCAATCCGCCGTCATCTCACGAATAGTGCGAGACCTAAATTACCCGGTCCGTGTGGTCATCGCCCCGACAGTGCGAGAAAAAGACGGCTTGGCGCTGAGTTCCCGGAATCGCTATCTCAGCCCAAGCGAACGATCCGAGGCAACGGTGCTCATCGAGACACTCCGCTTGGCCAAGCGACTCGTTCGCGAAAACCAATCCCCTCTCACAAGCGCCACTTTGAAAAGGAAACTCGAAAAACACATCGCAACCAAGCGCTTGGCCAAGCTCGATTACATTGATTTTTTTGATCCCAAATCACTGGAACCAGCCCAGCGCGTGCAGCGCGGGACTCATATGGCGTTGGCCGTGATTTTCGGGAAAACACGCTTGATTGACAACAGCCGACTGTGACCGAACACTCGCTTGGGCGGATGGCTGTAACTCCAAAAAAATTCGATTTCATCGTCCTAGGCAGCGGTATTGCCGGATTGACGTTTGCACTCAAGGTCGCTCACGCCGGAACGATCGCAATCGTCACCAAGAAAAGCCGGGCGGAGTCCAACACGAACTACGCGCAGGGCGGAATCGCAGCGGTGACGAGTGAGGAGGATTCGTTTGAGAGCCACGTTAAGGACACGTTGGTTGCCGGTGCCGGCTTATGCAATGAAGAGGTCGTGCGCGGTATCGTCGAGGCCGGCCCGGAACGCATCGAGGAGTTGATCGAACTCGGAATGAAATTTTCCGAACGCGAAGCTGAAAACGGTGAACGTGAACTCGACCTTGGCAAAGAGGGCGGTCACACGAATCGCAGGATTCTGCACGCCAAAGATGTAACTGGGAGGGAAATCGAACGGGCCCTTCTCGACTCGATCGCGGCCAACGAAAATATCCATGTTTTCGAAAACCATTTCGCGGTCGACTTGATCACCACACAAAAACTGGGACAGTCAGATGCGAACCGCTGCGTCGGCGTGTACGTGCTGGACAACCAAACCAACACCGTCGAAACCTATTCAGCACGTACAGTCATCCTTGCGACCGGGGGCTGCGGCAAAGTTTACCTCTACACATCAAACCCTGACATCGCGACCGGTGACGGCACAGCAATGGCGTATCGGGCAGGCGCCACGATTGCCAACATGGAATTCGTGCAGTTTCACCCGACCTGCCTTTACCATCCCAAGGCAAAATCATTTCTCATTAGCGAAGCCGTCCGAGGNGAAGGCGGTGAATTGCTCAACCTCAACGGCNAGCGGTTCATGGAGGGTGCGCATCCGCTCAAATCCCTCGCTCCCCGTGATATTGTCGCTCGAGCGATCGACAGCGAGATGAAGCGCAGTGGTGACGATCACGTGCTGCTCGACATCACACACAAACCAGCGCGCTACATCATCGATCGTTTTCCGAATATTTATCAGACCTGCCTGAGATTNGGCTTGGACATCACCAAGGAACCCATTCCAGTCGTTCCCGCTGCTCATTACCAGTGCGGCGGCGTACAGGTCAGCNACGATGCCNAGACTGGAATTTCCGGACTGTACGCCATCGGCGAAGTCTCCTGCACCGGCCTCCACGGTGCGAACCGCCTTGCCAGCAACTCCCTACTAGAGGCATTGGTTTACGCACACCGCGCCGCGAATCATGCCTTGGCCAATCCCGCCTCGCCGGTCGATTCCTCTCTCCCCGACTGGCACTCTGGCGATGCCACCGATGCCGACGAAATGGTCGTCGTTTCTCACAACTGGGACGAGCTCCGCCGCATGATGTGGGACTACGTGGGCATCGTCCGTACGACAAAGCGGCTCAAACGCGCCCTCTCNCGGGTTCAACATTTGCAGGAGGAAATTCAGGACTATTACTGGGATTTNACCGTCACCAGTGATCTGCTGGAACTTCGCAATCTCGCCACTGTCGCTGAATTAATCGTCAAATCCGCCCTGCAGCGGGAGGAAAGCCGCGGTCTGCACTACACTCTGGACTACCCTGAACCGGTCAAAACCTTCTCCCAGCGGAGCACCCTCATCGCCCGAAAAACCAAGGCAAATTAGCGCTTGGCCAAGCGAAGGCAAATCGATTGAAAATTGGGCTTAAACCCGCACGCTAGTTACGCTACATTGCCCGCCCTTTCCGGATAATCCGGCAATAAAAATGGAAGTCAGTCTGTTACACATNTGTGCGATTGCGTTCGTTGCCGTGCTCGTAATCCTTTCACTGCTCGCGGCCACAATCGCCGCCATCTGCAAACTGTTTCCCGTAAACACGGNCGACCTGCCCGACCCCNGCGCAGAGGAGGCGGTNCGACAGGCCTTGGCCAAGGCCTTTCCGGGATGNCGCGTTTCCGAAGTCCGTGAAATTAAATCNTAANCNNACAANACTGCGCTTGGCCAAGTTTANCNCTTTCNNTTCAACTCAATGATCTTCACTGAAAAGAAAAAAGAAATCCGGGTGATGTTCACCCCCTTCCGCGACGGTCTCCAAAGTGTCTTTGGTGGCAAAACGCGGCTGAATGACATNCTCCCTGCCATTGAGGCTTCGGCCGCNGCAGGCATCCGTCACTTTGAGTTTGGTGGCGGCGCACGNTTTCAAGCTCCGTTTTTCTATGTGGGCGAGGATCCNTTTAAGTGCATGGCAGAGATTCGCAAGACTGTCGCCCCGGATGCCGACCTGCAAATTCTGACCCGCTCGGTCTCCGGCGTCACACTGACCACCCAGCGCATCTCCACCCTCGCGCTGCAAGCCAAGCTCATGCACAAGCACGGCACAACGATCGACCGCAACTTTGACTTCATGAACGATGTCGACAATTTGGTCAAAACCGGCCAACCGATCGTCGACTCCGGAATGCATCACCAAGTCTGTGTCGCGCTCATGGGCTTGCCGTTCCAGTCCGATAAGGCNCACACACCGGAGTTTTACATCAACANCGTNCGCGAGTTGCTCAAGCGCGACATNCACTTTGACTCGGTCTGCCTCAAAGACGCCTCCGGCACAACCGACCCTCACACCTGTTACGAGACCGCAAAGGGTATTAAGGCTATCCTGCCTCCGGAAATTCCGTTGGTGCAGCACACTCACGACACCGCCTCCACAGCAGTCGCCTGTTACATGGCTGGTATTGCCGGTGGTGTGGACAGCATCGACTTGGCCGTCAGGCCTTTGGCCTCCGGCACCTCGCAGCCGGACGTCCGCTCCATGGCCCACGCACTCAAGGGCACCGGCTATAGCCTCGATATTGATCCGGACAAAATGAACGAGATCGAATCGCTCCTGAACAAGGGCCTCAGCGAGTACGAGTTTAACCCTNTCACCACCTCGGCCGACGCCCGCGTTGTTGGCTTCCCAATGCCGGGCGGTGCCATTGGCCCGAACGTTCACATGATGAAATCCGCCGGTATCTTAGACAAATACAGTGACGTGTTGTCCGAATTCCCCGAGGTGGTCCGAGCCGGCGGAGGCTGGACCAGCGTCACGCCGGGCAGCCAGCAGTACTGGTTGCAGGCATTCAACAACGTCCTCCATGGTCGGTGGGAGAAAATCGATGCCGGCTACGGCAAATCAATTCTCGGCTACTTCGGTCGCCCCCCCCTCACGCCCGATCCCGAGGTAGTCAAAATTGCCGCAGAAAAACTTGAGATGCCGCCGTTCGATGGTGATCCTCTCGAAGAGGCACCTGACACACTTGCCGAAGCCGAAGCCGCTCTCAAGGAACGCGGTATCGAGGTCACCGATGAAAACAAATTCCTTGTTGCTGCGGCAATCGTGCCCGGCAAAAACATGGAACTCAACGAAGGGATTCGACTGCTCAAAAACCGTTCCAAGATCACTCTGCCGCTCAAAAAAGAAGAGAGCGTCGCAGCTCCTGTGGCTTCAATAACGGCCCCGACCAAGACGACCGTGACAGTCAACGAAGGCGGTAATACGCGCACTTACGAAGTTGTCGTCGAGCCACCAACATCCACTGAGGCTCCTACTTCTGGCGCTGCAGCTGGACAGGCAGTGGCTCCAGCTGGGGGTGGCGCTGCGACGGATGTATTTTCGCCATTCGAGGGCAACGTCGAATTAGTCGAAGTCAACGTCAAGGTGGGAGATACTGTCACACAAGGCCAAGTCGTCGCAGCCGTTGAAGCCATGAAGGCCAAGCATGACGTCAAAGCACCCTGCGCCGGTCGTGTCTCCGCCGTCCACGCCTCCATCGGCAACGAAGTTTCTGCCGGCAAACCCATCCTAAGTATCGAATCCTAAAATGGATATTCTCGAAAAACTGGTCCAAAGCTCAGGCTTCGTTGGCTTGGAATGGCAAAATGGTGTAATGTTCATCGTAGGCGGCATCCTCATCACACTTGCCATACGAAAAAACTTTGAACCCTTGCTCCTTGTTCCGATCGGTTTTGGAGCAATCTTGGCGAACATACCGGGTGCAGAAATGGTTGCGAACGATAAGGACTTGTATCCTGTTGAAGCAAAAGACAAATGGCCTTTATTTGCCTTCATTTACAATTATGCGGTAAGCAAAGCGGAATTATTGCCACCGATTATTTTCATGGGCGTGGGTGCTCTGACTGACTTCCGCCCATTACTCAGTCGACCTATCACCTTCCTGCTGGGTGCAGCGGCTCAGGTGGGTATATTCTTCGCGGCACTCGGAGCGTATTACCTATTTGGTTTTTCAGTTAAAGAGGCGGCCGCCATCGGCATTATTGGCGGAGCAGATGGTCCAACGACTATTTTCCTGACAGCAAAACTTGCTCCAGAGTTGCTCGGGGCTGTGGCGGTGGCTGCCTATAGTTACATGGCGCTGGTCCCGGTAATTCAGCCCCCTATCATCAAGGTTTTGACGACACAAAGAGAACGCGAGATCGACATGCCTCAGGCGCGGCCCGTCTCCAAAGCTGCAGTGTTAATTTTCCCGGTCGCGACATGTTTGATCACGGTGCTGTTTATTCCTGCGAGTGGTCCGCTGCTGGGGATGCTCATGTTCGGCAACCTGCTNCGCGAATCCGGCGTCACTCAGCGCCTTAGCTCCACCGCAAGCGGNCCNCTAATCAACATCGTTACAATCTTTCTGGGCCTAATCGTCGGCGCAACAATGGAAGGTACGGCGTTTCTTCAAGGCAGCACCCTCGCCATCCTTGCGCTTGGAATGGTGGCATTCTGCCTGAGTACAGCGGGCGGTGTGGTGTTTGCCAAGTTGCTGAATCTCGTCTTGCCGAGCGGGAAGAAAATCAACCCCTGTATCGGCGCGGCCGGTGTTTCTGCCGTGCCGATGGCTGCGCGCGTGGTTCAGACTTTTGTTTCTGGAAAAACCGANGGACGCGTCAACCCGCTCATGGCGGCAATGGGGCCCAATGTGGCCGGCGTCGTTGGCTCTGCGGTCACTGCCGGTGTGTTTCTCACCCTCATCGAAGCATTCACAAAATAATCCTTTGCGATGACAAGCGGCGAACTCCACGCTTGGAATATCCTCGACCGACAACCGGTCTTGGTCAAGTGGGATAACGGGGTATTCACCGAACTCGCCCACACCTATGAACCTCCACCGGAAGCCAANTGGATCGGCCCGCCGTTGGTTGATTTGCAAGTCAACGGCTTCGCTGGTGTCGATTTTCAACGGGACGACCTGACNNCCGATCAACTGCGCCACGCGGTCACCGCGCTTGGCCAAGCAGGCTGCAGCCGGTTTTGCTTTACGCTCATCACTGCCGATTGGAATGTGATGACCCAGCGCTTGGCCAAGGCCAAACAATTACGCGACACTNACCCCGTGCTTGGCCAAGCGATTGCCGGTTGGCATATCGAAGGCCCCTTTCTTTCCTCCGAAACCGGATTCTGCGGCGCACACCCTCCCGATCTCATGCTCAGCCCCACTCCGGACCATCTGCAATCAATCCGAGAGATTACCGGCGAAGATCCAGTGCTACTGACGATGGCCCCCGAAATCGAGAACGGCCTCTCTGCTTTCGCTAAAGCGCGCGAGCTCGGTTTTCGCGTTTCGATCGGCCACACGAACGCTCCGGATAATATCATGCGCCGCGTCACTGCAGCCGGGCCGACTGGTTTCACCCATTTGGGCAACGGCTGCCCCGTGGAGTTGAAGCGAGACGACAACATTCTGTGGCGCGCCCTTGACACTCCCAACCTGACATACAGCCTCATCCCCGACCGGTGGCATGTCAGCCCGTCACTTTTCCGAATCCTGCATCGGTTAATCGACCGCGATTCGCTCTACTACACCACCGACGCCATGGCCGCCGCCGGTTCTGCCCCCGGAAAATANAATCTCGGTCATCTCGAACTCGAAGTCGGTCCGGAGGAAATCGTGCGCCTACCCGGCANCGCCAATCTCGCAGGCTCCGCATTAACCCCGATCAACGCGATTCGCTATGCTGCGGAAATGCTCCGCTGCGACTGGCAGGACATCTGGAAAAAATACAGCACCAACCCGGCGAACTTCATGAATCTCCCCGCCGCCTTCGAGGTNGGCGCCCCTGCCGANTTCATCGAAATCGAAACGGACTCGCCCAACCGAATCGTATCTACCCAACTTCACCGATCCTAACCGACTAAACTCCGAGTGAGTTCAATCCGTCGATCACGTTCTCGACCGATAATTCGGATAGCTGGTTTTCGAAGTTNAACANAAGGACCTTTTCNCCAAGAGGACACCAAATAATTTCGCGGCTTGGGCCCCACAAAACCAAAGTCGGCAGGCCAAGCGCTGAAGCGATATGAGTTACCCCCGAATCGTGGCCGACGTAGCCTCGGCAATTGGCCAAGCGCTTGGCCAATCGATTCAGCGGCACGTGTTTTGCGAGTTCCAGTCTGTCCTTCGGCATCCCCTTGGCCAAGCGTTGCAGTTTACCCCCCTCAGCTTCGCCTCCGACCAGTAACAAACGGTGCAACGTGTTGCCGATCAAATATTCGATCAGTTCCCGCCACTTTTCCTCCGGCCAATTTTTACTGTCGCTCCCGCTGCCGGGATGCAACGCCAACTGCGGGTCAGCAGACTCTTCCGGATCGATCGCCAGCCGAGCGACTGGGTCACCATCAAAAATTGTCAGTTGCTCCAGCGGCTTCAAAAAAACTTCACTCGCGTGAATCGCCTTGGTTTCGTCTGGCCGATGTTGACAGGCGATGAACTGCTGCACTCCACAAGACTTCACGTTTTCCTCAAAAATACCGTCCGGATCGTAAAGATAGGAGACGGCCATCTCGTATTTGGAAAAGAACTCACGCCATTCGAGATCGTACGCCCCGTTCGGAGTAAAAAACGCGGCAAGCCCAGGCGACTCGAGCGCATGAACCGCCTTCACCAAACCCGATTCAAGCGCCAGAGTCGCGATTCTCGGATAACCCAAAATCTCCAGATCGACATTCGGGAAGCGATTGCGAAGGGCGGCGATCGCCGGCAGGGTCAGAACGAAATCACCAATTGCTCCACCCCGGATTACGAGGATGCGAGGCGCGTTGGGAGAATCACCTTCACTCATTTATCGACAAGATTAGTCATAAGAATTACTCCAGCTAAGGCGATGANGGAACCTGCCACCGAACGCAAAGTGGGTATCTCCCCTTCGAATTTCATCGCGAACGGGATGATCACCAGCGGCGACAACGCCACGACGGACAACACGATACCAGCCGGAAGGTCGTTGACGTTGAGCGCCCATTGATACGCCCCCACGCCCAGCGTCGGCCCGCAAAGCGTGTTGGCCAAAACAAGCAGCACAATCAACTTCACACTGGCCGGCGTCACACCCCTTCGCCCATCGCTACGATCTCTTTTTGATGCGATCATTTTTTGCCAGATGAAAAAAATCAACATCACGCTCAGACCTCCCAGCACGCGCTGATAGGCCTCCGAAAGCCCATCCATCGTCACCCCTTCGGTGGTCATCGAGCTGGCTTTTCGACTCAGAACCGCGCCCATGCCCTGCCCAAACGCAGACATCANACCCCACATAATCCCGGCCTTCCAGTGCGCCTTATCCACTTGCATCGTGTCACTNGGGGCTAACGCTATCCCNACCCCGACAAGAATCCCCNCCCCGGCTAACACCTGCGCCAGTGAAAGAGATGCCCCCAACCAAAACCATTCAACCACCGCCGCTAAAGGAGCTGCGATGCATTGAGTCATCACCATCGTCAAACGGGATCCGAGAATTTTATAGCTCCGAAAAAGACCGTAATCGCCAACACCGAANCCAATGATTCCGCTGAAGAAAAACATCCCCAACGCCCCACCACCCAAGCCGACCCCGAAAAGGTGCGAATAGGTGCCNAGAAATATTGCCGCGAGAAAGAAGCGACAAGTGTTGGCCTCCACCGCCGTGAGATGATGGGAAAGGCGTTTCCCTGAAACCGCTGACAGCGAAAACAAAATTGTCGCTAAAACAGCTGCGGTCATCGGGGGNAATTAGAGATCGAGAAAACCGGCCTCGCGCCACCCGTCGAGGATGCTTTGCAACTCGTACTGCTCGGCTTCGGTTACCTCCACCAACGGAGGTCGAACCACACCCCCACTCAACCCGAGTATATTAAGCATGGTTTTCATCGCGGAAACTTCGTAGCCCTTCCGCTTTGTCCGCAACGCATACAGCGGAACCACATGTGTGGTNATAAGTNCATTCAACTCGTCATTCGCCTGCGCCGCACCGAGNTNGTGCAGTTNGATCGACAGCTTCGGAGCNACNGCAGAAATGCTCGAAGTATAGGCGCGCACGCCGATNCCATAGTAGCCCTGCACCATGTCGTCTCCCGCACCACCAACCCAGTGCAGTTTGTCCCCGAGTCGTTCGCGTATCATCTGGTAACGTCGGATGTCCGCCGAACCGTCCTTCCACGCGACGACATTGGGAATCTCAGCTAAGCGCTCCGCCTGCGTCGGCGTGTAGTGCGCCCAATCGCGGCTGTACACGAGTACGCCCAAACCACTCGCGTCGGCGATACTGGCATAGTAGTCAACGAGACCATCCATCTCTGCATTTGGATAATACGGAGGAAAGGCGAGGACACCGTCCGCACCGGAATCAGCTGCCTGCTTGGCCAAGTGCTTGGCCAAGCCGCCGGCAAACCCCACTCCGGCAATCACCGGCACGCGCCCTGCCGTCTCCTCGATGGNCGACTCAACCACCTGTTGCACCTCATCGGAAGTGAGNGAATAAAGTTCGCCAGTTCCTCCTGCGGCAACCAATGCGCACATCGGCTGTTCCAGCATGTAACNTACATTTTTTCGATGTCCATCGAGGTCAAGGGAGTGATCGGGGTTGAATGGTGTGACAGGAAAACCGATCACGCCGTTAAGTNTTGAACAAAGTTCCGTTGGATTCATTTTAAAGTCGTTTACCAGCGTGGTAGTTTCCGGGTCCAGTCTGGATCAACGTGTTTGCGCATCTCGGCCTCGTCATCGCGNTTGCGATAGGGACATGTGCGAAACCTCTCTTTGCCCCGCTCAAGCTGATCGTAGTCCAGCGACACTCCGAGGCCGGGCTTGTCTGGGATTTTGACACAACCATCGACGATCGGNATGCGCCCTCCCTCAGCAATCTCGTCGATTGGTGATTGCCAAGGGTAATGNGTGTCGCAGGCGTAGGTCAGATGCGAGGTAGCCGACGCCACATGTGCCATCGCCATCAGCGACACGCCCAGGTGGCTGTTGGAGTGCATCGAGAGTCCGATACCAAACGTCTTGCAAACGCGTGCCAACTGCTGAATCTGCCGCATCCCCCCCCAGTAATGGTGGTCGCACAAAATCACCTGCACCGCATCCTGCCGAACGGCCTCCGGAATGTCTCCAAACGAAGTCACCGCGACGTTGCTGGCCAAGGGCGTCTCGATGCCGTCCGCCAACAACCGACGACGAACCTCACCCATCCCGTCAAGCCCCACGCAGGGATCTTCCAGATAGCCGCCCATGGAAAGTTCCTCCGCCAAATTCTGCCCCACCTTCACCGAGGTATCGACAGACCAAGCGCAATTTGGGTCGATGCGAAGCGGCACCGCTTGGCTAAGCGCTTGGCGTAGTTGCCGAATCGTTTCCATCTCGATCTCTGGTTCCAATACGCCGCCCTTGAATTTGATCGATCCAAACCCGTACTGCTCGCGCATCTGTTGCACTTGGCCAACAAGCGACTCTGGGCCAAGCGCTTCACCGTATTCATCATCCCGCGAGTCATCACCTTCACCACCGCCACCGGCGTGTTTGTAAAACGGATAGGCTGAAAACGACACACGATCCCGCACCCGCCCACCGATCAAATCGCAGACCGGTTTGCCAACCGATTTACCGATCAGATCCAGACACGCCGTTTCGATCGCAGAATAGGTCCGGGCATCGGCGTCGAGCGGGTTTTCTCCGGGAACGTTGTAGGTTTGCGAACGCTCCAAACCACTCGACCCTCCTTCGACCATCAACATCAAATCACCAGTCAATCGATACGGGCAAGCACCGACGACCTGCTCACGAATTGTCTCCAGCGCAGCCGCCGGTTGATCCCCTCCGTACGTCTCCGCGATGCCGATGATCCCATCCTCGTTTTCAAGCTCGATGACGTTTCGCAACGCATACGGCTGATGCAGGCCGTAACTGCTTCGTAACGGCGGATCAGCCATGGCGATGGAGTGAATCCTGAAATCCCTGATTCGCATAAAAAACGGGCCGCATGTTGCCGCCCGTTCCCTGTTCATTCAATGCGGGAGTGTGATTACTTGGTCAATTGAATCCATTCGCCGGCCCAGTCTGCAGGCGGCGGATTCTCGATAAACTGCTCGCACTGAGCGGCATAAATCCGGCTCGGTTCGTCATCCATAATTTCGAGGCACGCCTCGAACGCGTCCTTGGCCTTAGCGAACTGACCCTTCGCATAAATCTCCCAAGCGCGCTCAAACTGCTCAACGACCTTGGCCTTGGTCGCATCCAGTTCGCCTTTTTTGGAAAGGAGTTCGTACACGCCGACCGCCTGTTTTTTGCCCTTGGCCACGAGTAGGCCCAGCTTGCGGGCTTCGATTTTGTCCTTGGCCAATTCGTAGGTACTCTCACCGATCATGATAAGCACCCTGAAAATTTTACAGGCCGGTTCGAATCGCGCCGCTTGGTTCACGGCATCGCCCATCACCGTGTACTGCATTTTTTGGGTGGAACCCATGTTACCCGCAGACACATAGCCGGTGTTAACAC
>NZFR01000009.1 GCA_002689335.1 Verrucomicrobiales bacterium | reverse complement strand
GCCTCTTGGATCGGCAACTTGAGCGCGCTCGACGGGCCAACGTACTCCTTCTATTCCCTCAGCAAGTTCCTCATCACGCAGTACGTCCCTGAGCTCGCCAGGCGTGCGAGCAACCGATTCTCTGCCGTGACGGTCAACCCGGGCTTTAGCCGCGTCTTGGCCAAGGTGGAGCAGGGTCAAACCCAGCAGAAACATCACGAAGCGCATGGCCGAAGTTAGACAGCCAAGCGCTTGGCCTCAAATCATTTGTGCCTACTCGTCGCCGGGCGAATCAGCCACGGCGCGGAGGTAATCGAACGCAAACAAGCCGCTACTGTGGTCATCCTCCCACGTTGGCTGGATGGCATAACCACCGACGTATTTAATGGTGCGAATGCGAAAAGAGGAAAGCTTGTACGGGCGATCCGGGCCTTTGTAGAGGTTTCCCATGACATCCATTTCGCCTTTACAGCCGGCGCACGGGCAGGCTTTGCGAAGCTTGGCCAAGCGAACGAACGACTCGTCGCCGTTATCCCATTTAATCGCCATCTCTTCGCCGATGATCTGGATGTCAGTGGGTTTCATGGGGGAAAAGAAAAAAGAGGAGCCGTCCTTCAACGGCTCCCCTTAATTCGAAATGGGTTTACTTGTTAGGCTGCGGAGTCGTGCGCAGGTAGGGCTTGATCTTGGTGAAGCCTTTCGGGAACTTCGCCTCAGCCTCCTCGTCGGTGAGGTTTGGCACGACGATGCAGTCTTCGCCGTCCGCCCAGTTAACCGGGGTGGCTACGGCGTGGTTGTCGGTCAGTTGCAGTGCGTCGATCACGCGAAGAATTTCATCAAAGTTGCGGCCGGTGGCGGGCGGGTAGGTGATCGTCAATCGGATCTTTTTGTTCGGATCGATGATGAACACGGACCGCACGGTGAACTTTTCAGCGGCGTTTGGGTGGATCATGTCGTACGCAGTGGCGACGGTGCGATCCGGATCGGCGATGATCGGAAAGTTGACCGTGGTATTCTGAGTTTCGTTGATGTCCTTGACCCATCCATGATGGTCTTCAATCGGATCGACACTTACGGCGATCGTCTTGACACTTCGCTTGTCGAACTCCGGTTTCAGCTTGGCCGTGTAGCCAAGCTCGGTGGTGCAAACCGGGGTGTAGTCGGCCGGGTGGGAGAAAAGTACCGCCCAGCTATCACCGATCCAGTCGTGAAAATCGATGTCTCCTTCAGTTGTTTCCGCTTGAAAATTCGGAGCCTCGTCGCCTAGTCGTAATGCCATTTGTCTAAAAAATTTGTCTAATAAGTTTATGGGTTGTGCGGGATGCCACCGGCTTGGCCAATGACGTTTCCCGCTGTCTTAGGGGCCGTTCTTATTAGCGAACACGTGTTCCTGTGTCAATAGGGATTCTGCCCCTCCGCAGCACTCGGCCAAGCGGTTGTCTAAAAACGAAACGTAGTTTGAGCTTTCACGGAAAACTCACTATTGCGTATGTACAAGTCGCGCAGCGAACTGCCGTCGTCTTCGTCTCCGTAGTTTTGGCGTAATACAACATACGCTTTTTTCCCGGGTTGAAATTCCCAGAAAAACCGAGTGCTGTAACCCACGGAGTCAGAGATGTTGTCATGCTGAACTAGGTGTGACCAACCCATGTCCGGTGAGAAGTTTAAGCGTAAATTGAGCGAGGAGAGTTGCGCGTCGAATTCCGCGTCGGGAAGGTCAAAACTGCTGTGAGAATAACTGAGACTGGTGTTGAGCCACTTGAATGGGTCGTAGCCAACACGAGCATAGACCGAGTCTTTTTCACCGTGATACCAATCGCCAAAAACGTAACCAAACCCACCATTGAGCAAACCAGCATCCGGTAGGTCGACGTCGAGGTTATAGTCTGTCCACCAGTAGGCNCCGGAGGGGACAACTCCTCCACCCGAGACTGAAAAGTCGCGATCCGGTCGGTCATATTCGCGTTCAATTTCGAAAGAGAACCTGTAGCCAGATTCGAAGTCGAGGTAAGGGAGGTAAATAGAGTGTTTTTGCGACTCTATTTGGTTTTCCAGCGTGGTGTATATCGAGTTGTAATAACTAATGTGATATTTACGAAGCCATGTCAGTTTTTCGGTGCGTGGCCGGATGGATAGGCCAGAACTGTAGCGCCGGACACCAGTCCGTCGAGTGAAACCCAGTTTTGGTTTAAATTCATCATCGATCTGGTAGTAGGATATTCGGGCATCGATGAACTCGTTCGGATATGAAATGCCGGTGCCGTGAGCGTAACTCCAGTTCGTCGGTTCGTCGTGATTGGCCATGGAATAAATGCTGGCTCGGAGTGTTTTGTCGGTCAGGAATTTCGTGGTGCGATAATTAAAATCGGTACCGATCATGGACGCATCTTGATCGGAGTTGGGATCGCCAATGGTGCTGATCATCCCAACAGATGATTGTTCTAGTACGTTTTTTGAAATCCGAGTGACAAATGCGTTTTGGCTGTCGGCATCGCTATGGNCACCAAGCATCGCCCCGATCAACCCNATGTTGTAGTCGCCAACTCTCCCCGTGACTTTGGAGGCAAGATTNATNGGGACAGGAACGCCCTGTTTAGTCAGGCCGATCGTACGGCTAAAGAATGGTGTGCTCGGTATNGATGAGGATGATTTTGACTGGGGGCCGAAATGGAAGATGCCAGAGTCTTTTAGGAAGAAATCACGCTTTTCTGGGTACATGATCGAAAAACGAGTGAAGTTTAATTGGCGAGTGTCCACTTCTGTCTCGGCGAAGTCAGTGTTGAAGGAGAGCGTCGCGTTCATATTGGGAGAGATTCGGTAAGAAATATCCCCACCGAAATCTTCGAGGGAGTTTCCGTCTCCATTCACGTGGTCGTATTGGTATTTCCCAACAGCGTANGGAGTGATATCCCACTTACTAACTTCCCCTAACCCTTCGAGGCCACGAATTTCTCCAGCATTGGCCACGGACGAAGTGTTTAGATGTCTGACGGCATTGTGCCAACGCCCCTCTTCGTTCTTGCGGCGGATTGTTCGTTCGACGTTGAANCCCCACGCAGTGTTANCTGGAGCAAATGCAACCGAGTCGAACGGCAATCTGATCTCACAAAACCAACCCTCGCTGTTGATACTGCTGCGACAGTCCCAAATCGTGTCCCAACTATTTCCCGCGTAGGCGTTATTGTTAATGATGGCATCGAATCTGGAGCCGTTTGGGTTTATGGCGAACAGATAGCCGTTCCGACGATCCAAAAACGGNTCGATTGCGAAGTGGATGAAATCATCTTCATCCGGCCAGTCATCGCGGGAGAGGGTACGGGCCAAAATCTTATTTGGCTCGGAGTCATAGCACCAAAAACCAATATATAGCGCTTTGCCATCGTATAGTACCCGGAACTCGGTACGCTCGGTCATCGGGACACCTTCAATCGGTTCAAATTGGACGAAGTCGCCGCCTATTGTNGCGTTTTTCCAAGCCTCATCATCCATGCGACCGTCGATGACGGGTGGGATGTCAACGCGCAGCGCGGTGATCGAAGGGCGGGGTTTGGTCCCCAATTCAGACTCCGATTTTTCAGCGGCAATCAGTGCACATCCGAAGCTTACGATGGCAGCTCCAATGAGTGAAATTTTTGTCATTAAGGGTTGTATCCAAGCGAAGTAATTCGAATCGGGGATAACTCGACGCTCTGCGCGCGCGCGAGAGTGCCTAAGGATTCAGCAAAAACAAGTAGAACCTATTCACACTGGTTGTGCTGGTGCCTTGGCCAAGCGCTTAACCAAGTGGAGGCTACATATAGCGCTTGGCCACGGGGATCCTGCGACCCACACCAAAGGCCTTGCTGGTGACCTTGATACCTGGGGCGGCTTGGCATCGTTTGTATTCGTTGATATTGATCAACCGGATCATGCGTCGGACGGTTTCGGCGTTGTGCCCAAAGGCGATGATCGATTCCGCATCCCTACCATCGACGATGTAGGCCTCGAGAATGTCGTCGAGCACGTCATATTCCGGCAGTGAATCCTGATCGATTTGATCGGGTCGAAGTTCTGCTGACGGCGGCTTCGTAATCGTGGCATCGGGAATGATCTCCCGGTCGCGGTTGATCCACTTGGCCAAGCTGTATACCCGCGTTTTTGGCAGGTCGCTGATCACGGCCAAGCCGCCGCACATGTCGCCGTACAACGTGCAGTAGCCGACGGCTAACTCGCTTTTGTTGCCGGTGGTCAATAGCAGTGATCCGAATTTATTGGACATCGACATCAGGATGTTGCCGCGTATCCGAGCCTGCATGTTTTCCTCGGTCGTATCCTCGTCGCAACCGTCAAAGATTTCTGCCAGCTGAGTTTTGAGTTGGTCGAACACCGGTTCGATTGGGACGACGTCGTATTGGATGTCAAGCGCCTTGGCCAAACTCTCTGCATCATAAAGACTGCCTTGTGACGAGTACTGTGAGGGCATCGCGATCCCGCGGACATTCTCCGCGTCCAAGGCTTCAACTGCGATCGCGGCTGTCACGGCGGAGTCGATCCCGCCGCTCAATCCAATCACGGCCGATTTGAATCCGCACTTGTGGAGGTAGTCCCGCACCCCAAGCGAGAGTGCGTGATAGATTTTTTCGTCGTCCGGTTCAGTGTTGCTGAGCTTGGGGGCGATGGTGTCGGTGTCGATGAACAACAAATCTTCTTCGAACATTTTGCCGTTCGCTCCCAAGACACCATGACCGTTGTAGTATTGGCTGCCGCCGTCGAACACCAACTCGTCGTTGCCGCCGACGAGATTGCAGTAGANGACCGGCAACCCGTGCTTGGCCGACAACTGCGAAAGCAGAATATGTCGACTGTGTTCCTTACCAAGCGACCACGGTGAGGCGGACAGGTTTAAGAGAATCTCCGCACCGGCCACAGCCAGTTCGCCTGCGGGGCGACGGTCGTAACGCCGATCGTGAAGGAACACCTCGTCATTCCAAATATCTTCGCAAATGGTGATGCCGATTTTTTTGTCGAGCACTTCGACGGGTTCAACGGCTTCGGCGGGTTCAAAATAACGATCCTCGTCGAACACGTCGTAAGTGGGCAGCAGAGACTTGTGCCGAACGGCGATGACTTCACCGTTTTGAATAACGGCTGCGGAGTTGCGGGCAGGCCGTCCGGAACTCGTCTCGTTTTCCGAAGCAAAGCCGACCACAGCAACCGCCTTGCCGCCGCGCTTGGCCAAGCGCTTCAGCGCCGCTTCGTTGTCCTTCAAAAACGCCGGCTTGAACAACAGGTCTCGCGGCGGGTAGCCGCAGAGCGCCAACTCCGGAAACACGACCAGATCCGCCCCGGCCTCGTCGGCACGTTGCCACGCCTCGGTGATCTTTTCCGTGTTGCCGTCGAAATCTCCGACGGTGGTGTTGATTTGAGCGATGGCGATTTTCATCTGCTGCTTGGCCAAGGTATCGGCGAATGCCTTGTGGCGAAAGTCCGAATCGTTCGCTGGGTGCGCTTGGTTTGTCCCTTGACCGCTTGGCCAATTCCTTTACNTTTCCCCCCACGTGCCAAGGNGTAGCAGTGAAAAAAAAGCCATGATGCTCGGTGTCGGTCTCGACTCCGACGGTCANAAGCGTGTCACGCAGGGGGAAAACTTCGTCTTAGCCGGGGGCACAAAGGAGACGCATGATCAAATGACCGAAAAGGTCGTGAAGATCAACGAGAAGCTAAGCGATCGGGGCAAGTGTCTTAACACGGTCGAGCGCGAGGAATTCCGCGACATCGCCCAATCGGTTGGCCTAAAGGAGCAACCGCCTCCGTCCAACAATTAAACAACACTTTTGAATGGCGACCATCGGGTCGCCTTTTTTGTCTTTGGTTTTGGCGAGGTCGGGGCGATGCTCGCCGTTCTGTCAACTCACTCGAGAATGGACGAAAACTCTGAGGCCATAGCGTCGTATCAGCGCGACGGTTTTGTTTCTATTCCGGCGTTTTTTAACTCGGAAGAGTTGGTAACCATCGAATTCGAACTGGCTCGTTTTAAGCGCGAACACATCCCGACGCTCGAATCGTCGGAGGTGTTTTACGAGGATATCGACCACCCGGAGTCGTTGAAACAAATCCAACGCATGCAGCAACACGATCCGTTTTTCTCCGGTTTAATGAACGGAAAACCGCAAAGGCTGGCCGAACGGTTGTTGGGAGAAAATGTCGTTCCGAAAAACCTGCAGTACTTCAATAAACCTCCGCTGCTTGGCCGGGCGACTCCACCGCATCAGGACGGTTATTACTTCATGCTTGAACCCTGTAACGCGCTGACCATGTGGATGGCACTGGATGTGGTTGATGAGGAGAACGGATGCGTTCGTTATGTGCGTGGTTCGCACGAGAATGGGATGCGCCCTCATAACCGGACGCAGACGCTTGGCTTCTCTCAGGGCATCGCTGATTTTGGGACAGTGGAGGACTCGGCCAACGAGGTGGTTTGCCGGGCGCATCCGGGTGATCTGCTCGTGCATCAGGCGATGACGATTCATCGAGCCGAGGCCAATAGCAGCCCCACTCGCAGCCGCCGCGCGCTGGGATTTATTTTTTACGGTGAAAGCGCGAGAGAGGACGCTGAGGCGTACCAAGCCTACAAACAAAAACTCGAAACTGAATTGACTGCTGCCGGGAAAATTTAACCGATGAAACGATTAATCACCCTTATTGTCGGCTTTTGTTTGGGTGGATTGACTACTCAAGCAGAAGTGATTCCTCAGCCCAAAGGCTACACCATCCCGACTCTCGATCTGTCAAAACAGACGCAGCGGCAGATCGTTGTGGATCGAGAGAAGGGCCAGTATCTGGGCCATCCGACTACCGTTCTGCTGGAGGACAAGAAGACGATATTGATCGTTTATCCGAAAGGACACGGCAGAGGCGGCATCGTTTATAAGCGCAGCACAGATGGCGGGCGAACGTGGAGCGATCGTCTGCCGACACCAGCGAGTTGGGCGACGAGCAAAGAGGTGCCAACCATTCATCGAGTGGTGGATGCGCACGGTAAAAAACGGCTTATCATGTGGTCAGGTCTTTACCCCGCTCGTCTGGCGGTTAGCGAAAACGACGGCGCGAGTTGGGGCGAATTGAAAAAGGCAGGCGACTGGGGCGGCATCGTGGTCATGGGCTGTCTGGAGCCGGTGAAAACCGGGAAGGGCCATTACNTGGCGATGTTCCACGACGACGGCCGTTTTTTTAAAGGTGCGATGAAGCGGGAGAAAGATCCGGTTTTCACTTTGTTCAAAACCTTTTCCAAAGACGGCGGCCTGACGTGGTCGCACCCCGAGGCGATCCTCGCCCGCAATGATGTGCATCTTTGTGAACCGGGCATCCTCCGCTCGCCTGACGGAAAACAGCTCTGTGTGTTGCTACGCGAGAATGCACGCCGACGAAACTCGTACGTCATTTTTTCCAACGACGAAGGCAAAACTTGGACCAAACCGAGGGAACTGACGGCCTCATTAACCGGTGACCGGCACACCGGCCGCTACACGAAAGACGGCCGATTGTTCGTCTCGTTTAGGGATCGCACACACAACACACCCACCTTCGGTGACTGGGTGGCTTGGGTTGGAACCTACGACGACATCGTCAAAGGGAAGGAAGGGCAGTATCGCGTTCGGTTGATGGATAACCATAGGTCGGCCGACTGCGCCTATCCGCCGGTTGAAATATTGCCCGACGACACGCTCGTCACCACTACTTATGGGCATTGGACGAAGGGGGAATCACCGTACATCGTTAGCGTTCGTTTGAAGCTAAGCGAGTTGGACGTCATGGCTAAGCGGAAGGAGTTTTTGAAATAGTGCGTGTGACCCGTTTCCGTTTTTCATTTTTTCTGCTGATCTTCGCTGCACTTGGCCAAGCGCTTGNCCAAGCGGATTCGCGTCCGAATATCCTCCTCATTGTTTCCGAGGACAACGGCCCTGAGTTGGGATGTTACGGCGAACCCTATGTGCAAACCCCTGTGCTGGACCGGCTTGCGGCCAACGGTGTTCGCTTCGACCGCGCTTATGTTCCGCAGGCCGGATGCAGCCAATCGAGAGCCGCATTGCTTACAGGATTGTATCCCCATCAAAACGGACAGATCGGCTTGGCCACGTGGAAGTTTCGTCTCTACAAGGAAAACACCCCGAACTTAATTCGCAGCTTGAAGCATTCCGGATATCGAACAGGAATCATTGGCAAACTGCATATCAACCCGANGTCAGCGTTCCCGTTTGACTACAAGCAAATCCCAAGTTCGAACTTCTCCCGAAAAAAGCTGGGCGACTATGCGAAGTTCGCTAAAGAGTTCATGGCGGATGGGGANAGTCCGTTTTTTCTCAGCGTCAATTACCCTGACCCACACCGCCCGTTCATTCGAAAAATTAATGGGCTGCCGAAAAAGCCATTGAGTGCGGATGATGTTAAACCACTGGCTTATTTCGGGGTCGACACCCCGGGATTGCGGCAACAAACAGCAGACTACTACAACTGCATGAGCCGGTTGGATTCGCTGATCGGGGATTTACTGAAAGCATTGGATCGGTCCGGNAAACGAAAAGACACGCTGATTATTTACATGGGAGATCACGGTGCGGATTTGTTGAGAGGCAAACGAACTTCGTACGAGGGTGGTGTGCGTGTTCCATTGATCATGCAATGGGCGGGCAAAGAAGGGTTTGGTAAATCGGTCCGGAGCGAACTGGTTTCCACTTTGGATTTGATGCCGACGATACTGAGTGCAGCTAAGGCAACATTACCAAGCGGTTTGGCAGGCAAATCCTTGATTCCGATGTTGCGAGAGGGGGCGGAAGATTGGAGGCAACATTTGTTCACCGAATTCCATTTGCACTCGGCTCACAATTTTTATCCTCAGCGGACGGTGCGGGGAGAGAGGTTTAAACTTATCCAAAATCTGCAGCCCGGTTTGGTGAATCCGGGATACGATTTCACCATGAATCGNTTTTTCGATGGTCTGCAAAAAACCATTNCTGAAAACAATACCGTACGGGATACATACTCGCTCATGCGCCGCCCTCCCGCGTTCGAATTGTATGATCTAAAAAATGATCCGTTCGAATTTCGAAATTTGGCGAACGATGAAAAGTATCAAACTCAGCTTCAGTNTCTGAAGAAAAAATTGGCGCAGTGGCGGNNCGACACGAACGATCCGTTTTTNAATTCAAAAAACATCTCCCGACTTCAATCTGAAATCAACGCGAGTATCCGTGGTGGCAAGNCGGACAAAAAATATTTGAAGCTGAACTATTGGGAATATTTTTTCGAATAATATGTTGATGAAGCGATTGNGTGTTTTGTTTTTGTTTCTTGGTGCCATTTGGTGCCCCGCTGCGCTTGGCCAAGCGCAGCCAAATGTATTGATGATTGCCATTGATGACCTCCGGCCGGCGCTGGGCTGTTTTGGCGACGAAACCGCCATCACTCCGAATATCGATCGCTTGGCCAAGCGGGGGATGGTTTTTCAGCGTGCCTACTGCCAACAGGCGGTTTGTTGTCCGTCTCGTCNTTCGATNCTTACCGGGTTGCGTCCGGATACCATTCGTGTTTGGGACTTAAAGACACATTTTCGAGAAGCCAAACCGGACGCGGTTACNCTGCCGCAATATTTTAAAAACAGCGGCTACCATAGTCGGAGTATCGGNAAGATTCTTCATGGGGGAGGCAAGCCGTCGAAAGATCCAGANTCGTGGTCGGTTCCGCCNATGCACGATAATGTTCGNGATCCCAAATTAAGATATGCCTTGCCGGAAAATCTAAAAGGCAACGGCTTGAAGCGCGCCGCAAGTGAGTTGGCCGAGGTCCCCGACGAACACTATATCGACGGCATCGTGGCGAGAGACTCGATCCGATTGATGGGGGAATTGGCTGACAANAAACAACCNTTTTTTTTGGCTATAGGNTTTCGAAAACCTCACCTTCCGTTCAACGCTCCGAAAAAATATTGGGACTTATATGGTCGAAAAAAATCCCATTGCCGAAATATTCCGAGCACCCGGTGAATTCCCCCGATTGGGCGACTCGAAGTTGGCGCGAATTGGAAGGGTATACAGATATCCCCGGTGACGGGGAAATTACCGAGGCTAAAGTTCGCGAATTGAGGCATGGCTATTATGCCTGCGTGAGTTATATCGATGCTCTGGTCGGTCGGTTGCTTGCGGAACTCGAGCGGCTTAAATTGGATAACAATACGATCGTGTTGTTGTATGGGGATCACGGTTTTCATTTGGGTGAACAGGGGCTTTGGACCAAGGCCAACAATTACGAGTTTTCGACTCGCGTGCCATTGATCGTAACTGCCCCCGATCAACCAAGCGGCAGTTCGGATGCATTTGTGGAATTGGTCGATTTGTTTCCGACGGTTTGCAAGTTGGCTGGCTTGCCAGTCCCAAGCGGGCTTGAGGGGCGAAGTTTTGTGCCTTTGTTCACCGAGCCGAACCGAAGATGGAAAACTGCGGCGTTCAGTCAATACCCTCGGCCATTAAAAGGGAACCGGCATTCACGCCACGGTGATGTTATGGGCTATACGATNCGTACAGAGCGATATCGATTTGTTGAGTGGCAAAACTGGAAAACCAAGGCNGTGGTGGCNCGNGAACTCTATAANCTGCGCGATGACCCTCACGAGATGAAAAATATAGCNGGTNAAGCAGAGTCCTCTTCGGTGNTGACTCGCTTGGCNAAGNGNTTGNCCAAGGGCTGGAAAGCGGCTCTACCAAATAATCTAAAATGAAACTTCGGAANTATTTTNTAATGATCCTTGCGCTCGTNTGTTGCGCGGACACGGCGAGAGCCGAGNAACCCAAGATGAACGTCGTCTTCTTTTTGATTGATGACTTGGGGTGGCGTGATCTCGGCTGTAACGGCAGTGACTATTATAAAACGCCAAACATCGACCGTTTGGCCAAGGAGGGGGTGCGATTCACCGATGCCTATGCTGCTTGCACGGTTTGTTCGCCAACCCGGGCNGCTATCATGACNGGAAAATACCCNGCTCGATTGCTGTTGACCCAATGGCTACCCTCCGGCCGATGGAGCCGGACNGGGCACAAAATGAAGGAGGGCCGATATATATCCAACCTCCCGCTTGAAGAGGTGACCATCGCGGAGGCGTTGCGGCAGCACGGTTATAAAACAGCGTTCATNGGCAAGTGGCATTTGGGGACGGAAACGTATTATTATCCTGAGCATCAGGGGTTTGACGTGAACATCGCAGGTCGCGACTATGGTGCTCCGGGGAGTTATTTTTTTCCGTTCACCGGCAAATGGCGAATCCCTTCCACCGGCAAAACTCTGCATAAAAAAAAGCCGCTTTCCGGAAAGAAGGGAGATTATCTAGCAGATCGCCTTGCCGAGGAGGCCGAGGGGTTCATCCGGAGCAATGCCGAAAACCCATTTTTTCTAATGCTGTCGCATTATGCGGTTCATACGCCATTGCAGGGCAAACCGGACAAGGTGGCCAAGTACGAGGCGGTCCCAGAAACGAAGCGTCAGGGCAAGCCGGCCTATGCGGCTATGGTCGAAAGCGTCGATGACAGCGTTGGGCGGGTGACCGGTGTGCTGCGGGAGTTAGGGTTGGAGGAAAACACGTTAGTTATATTCACGAGCGACAACGGCGGCTTCGCTGGTGCGACCAGCAACTCACCGCTCCGTGCGAATAAAGGTTCGAACTACGAGGGTGGCCTTCGTGTGCCGGCGGTTATCAAGTGGCCCGGGAGCGTGAAAGGCGGAAGAACGTCTAGCGTGCCGATTACCAGTACGGATTTTTATCCAACGATTTTGGCGGCGACTGGCCAAGCGCTCCGTCCTCACCAGCATGTTGACGGGGTTAATTTAACTCCACTTCTCAGGGGCAATGGGCAGGTAAAACGTGAAGCTTTGTTTTGGCACTATCCGCATTACAACAGGCATCCTCAGAATTTTCCGGCAGGTGTGATTCGTTCAGGCGACTGGAAATTGATTCAGGCATTCGAGACGGGCGAGGTGTCGTTGTTCAATCTGAAGGAGGACATTGGGGAGACGACGAACCTCGCGCCAAAACAACCCAAGCGCGCCAAGCGTATGTTGGCGAAATTAAAAAGATGGCAGCAGGAAGTGGGGGCGGACCCGATGCGCATCAACCCTGAGCATCAATCCAAACGATGAGGCGGTTTCTGTTTTTATTATTGAGCTTCACCTCGGCAGCGCTTGGCCAAGCGGTGGTCAACGAGCGGCGTCCTAATGTCTTGTTCATTGCAGTGGATGACATGAAGGATTGGGTCAACTGCCTTGGCGGATATGAGGGCAGGGTGCACACGCCTAATATCGATCGCTTGGCCAAGCGGGGGATGTTGTTTGCCAACGCGCATTGTGTGTCACCCAAATGTGCGCCGTCTCGAGCTGCGATCATGACCGGTTTGCGGCCCTCAACAACCGGTCTGTATGAGAATCAGCATTGGTGGTATCCGAATTTTCCGAACATGGTCACTATGCCAATGAGGTTTCGTCAAAGCGGATACTCGGTCGCCGGTGCGGGAAAAATTTTTCACCACACGGCGGGCAATAATCCACCGCGACAATGGAACGATTTTAAGAGGCTTTTGTTTCNGGANGATCCCTGGTTTCGCGGTTCAAAGTTNAANTATCCGTGGACGNAGCATACCCCGNACCCAAAAGGCTTTCCGTTCAGCGGAGTGCGAGGCTTGCCTCACGAAAANGACTGGGGTGTGATTCCGGTTGCCGATGANGAGTTGGACGATGTTCANACAGCTGATTTTGCTTTACGTTTTCTGGAGGNAAAACATGACCGTCCGTTTTTTTTAGCCTGCGGACTTTTTCGGCCGCATTTGCCGTGGTACGCCCCGCGCCGTTTTTTTGATCTTTATCCGTTAGCCAACGTGGTCNCCCCGAAGANTNCGGACGAGGATTTGGAGGATGTGCCNGAGGCGGGTAAACGCTTCGCTGCGGCGCGTCGGTCCGACCTGAACAAGATCGAAAAACAGNNAGCCAAGTTGCGCGCNGTGCAGGCGTACTTGGCCAGCATCAGCTACGCTGATGAACAGTTGGGCCGTGTGTTGGATGCACTTGAATCGAGTGAATATGNTGAGAACACGGTGATCNTTTTTTGGTCGGATCATGGTTGGCATCTGGGTGAAAAACAGCATTGGCACAAATCAACACTTTGGGAAGAGNCCACGNGAATTCCATTGATCATCNCTGCNCCNGAAACAAGACCGGGTGTGTGCAGCCAGCCGGTGAGCCTGTTGGATTTGTATCCGACGCTGNTGGANTTGTGCGGGATCTCAGGTGATCAAAAATTCGACGGCTTGAGTTTGATGCCGCAGCTTCGAGCGCCCGAAACCAAGCGGCGCCCGGTGCTGATCGAATTCCGAAAAGAAAACGCCGCCGTGCGGAGTGCGCGNTGGCGGTACATTCGTTATTCGGATGGTTCNGAGGAGTTGTACGATCACAAAACGGATCCAAACGAGTGGGAAAACTTGGCTGCGAAAAAACGGCATGAGCCGGTCAAGCAGCGCTTGGCCAAGTGGCTGCCCAAAAAGTGGGCAGAGCCGGCGTTGTCCAAGAAATCATTCGAGTTCGATCCCGACTTGTATAGCTGGAAAAACAAGAAAACCGGTAAGAGTTTTTTTGGGAGCAAATCGAATAATTGAATTTTATCAAAAATGGAATTGAAACTTAAGGGGCTCATCGCGGCGGTGCACACTCCGATGAATGATGATTTTTCGGTGAACTATGATGCCGTNTCGCGGCANGCGGAGCATCTCGCCGGTAACGGTGCGACGGGTGTGTTTGTCAGTGGGACGACCGGTGAGTCGTTGTCGCTAACTACGGCTGAGCGCGTCAAACTTTTCGAGGTTTGGGGTAGGGAGGCCGAGCGGNNTGGCTTGGTGAACGTGGCCCATGTGGGGGGAAACTGCCTGCCGGACACTCAGGAGATGGTGCGAGCTGCAGAGGCGAACGGTGCGGTGGCTATTTCCGCGATGGCGCCCACTTTTTTTAAGCCAACGGATGAAGAGGCGCTGTGTGATTGGCTAGTGGAGATGACCAAGCCGGCTCCGGACCTGCCATTTTATTTTTATGATATTCCGCCAATGACCGGCGTTTCNGTGGATACTGCGGCGTTTATGGCTGTTGCAAAGGAGCGATTGCCCGGTTTTGTTGGGATCAAGTTTACGAATCAGGATTTGGACTTGTTGAAGCGTTGCATGTCCCACGAGACGGTGAGCGCTGATATTCTTTTTGGCACGGACGAGCGATTGATCGAGGGATTGGCACTCGGATGCGTTGGCGGTGTTGGGAGCACCTACAATTTTGCCACGCCGCTCTATCTGCGNATCATCGATGCCTACAACCGAGGCGATCTGGATGCTGCCGGAGAGGATCANGCGAGGTCTGTGAAAATGATCGAGCGCATGTTTGCCAGCGGCTTTNGGGGCGCGTGCAAGGCGGCGATGGGTTTCGCGGGGGCGGACTGTGGCCCGATACGGCCACCGATCAACCGACTGACGCCGGCCGCTGAGGCGGCGTTGCGAGCTGATCTTGACGCGATGGGCTTCTTTGACTGGGCGGTGAAATAGCGCTTGGCCAAGCGCTGCACTTTAGCCCAAATACTTTTTCGGAATCTCTGCGCCGGCGACGAAATCCATTCCGGTGGCCACGAGCATTTGGTAGATGTTGATCCGAAAATCGGGACAGGTGCTGACGAGGCAATAGGCGTCCGCCTGTGAAAANGAGTACTCATCCACNANCCANTTCATGAGGTGCTGNGTGGCCANATCCACGGCGGTTTCGAGNGGGCGCGTTGCGTGAATTGCGATGATGGAGTCGCTTTTTTCGATGCGCATAAATGGCAACCGCATGCGCTTGGTCAAGCGGAAGTTGACTCTTACTGTGGCGTAGGTTTCCGCAGCGGTGCCGGTATATTCTGTGTCACCTTGGCTGGCGTGAATGTCTCCGAGGTAAAACAGTGCGCCTTCATGAAACACCGGCAGATGAATGAGATTTCCGACTGCCACATCGCGAATATCCAGATTGCCGCCCCATGCCCCCTGTCCATCGATACTGGTGCAAACCTCGCGTTCCGGAGCGACCCCAATCGTCCCNATNAACGGCGTGATCGGCCAAGNGATGCTGTCGTTGAACTGCATCTTGCCATCCCGCATCGTCCCGCTTTGCCCGGGAGTGTGCTGGAAAATTTTGGTCGTGTATTTTTCTGAGACTTCCGGCCAGTGGGTGGATTGACCAAGTGAGCCTCGGTTTGGCCCGATGGCAACCCACGAATAGTCACCCACGAGGATGTCCTCGATTTCAATGATCAACACATCCCCCGGCGCGGCGTCTTCGATGTAAACAGGGCCGCCGATGGGGTTGGCCAGCGGGGGATGTTTGTCGAACCCCGGCCGATTAGCCGGTATCGCCTCGTCACTGGGTGACTTAAAAAAACCGGAACTGGCATCCCAAGTTTCGATCTCGATCGACTCCCCGCACTTGATTCGAATTAGCGTTTCGTCCCGCCAGTCGAAGGCAAACTTTCGCGCCTGCTCTCTGCTGATGCGTTTCATGAGGTCGCGAAGCGAAATGAGGAAAATGACTTACGGCAGTTCGCGGATTCGGAGGTTTCTGAATTCGATTGGGGCACCTTCGGATTCTAGGCAGAGGTAGCCGGTAGCAGGTTGGCAGTCGGTGCCGCCGGAGACTTCGACACCGTTTACCCAAAGTCGCACTTCGCCATTAATCGCCCTGATGTAGTAGTGATTCCATTGGTTGATGCCCTTCGTCGTATTTTGTGATGGAAAACTGCGTTTCCCGTTGGGGGCGACCGGTGGGAATGGTTTCATCTTCGCGTTTTGCGTCGGGAAAACATCGCCGTGTGAGGTGAACCAGTCAGACGGTTTTTTGTGGCGCTTCTCGTAAAGTTCGGCGTANCCGAGGTCGAGNACCTGCACCTCAATGCCNGCCGGNAGTCTGCCTTTGCCTTGTTCTAGTCGCTCGATGCTGTCCGGGGTTGCCCATAGGAATACGCCTGAGTTGCCGCCGTACTGTTTGTGTTTCCATTCCACAACAAGCTCGAGATTTTTGATCATCTTTTTTGTGCGGATGACGCCGACCGGTTTGCCGNTGCACTTAATCAGGTTGCCNTCGAATGACCAAGTTCCGTCGTCGCAGTTGACGTTGACGAAATCNTCCTTGGTCATCNGGCGCCAGCCGGCCTCTTTGCCGGTGATCAGCGCTTGTGTGACCGGTTTGCCGGCCGCTTTCTTCTTTGCTTTGTCGTCGGCNGTGAGTTGCGCTTGGCCAAGCGCGATANCAGCCATCGCGCACGTCGGGAGGATGAATTTCAGTTTCATTTGCTCGNGGCGGAACGTAGCGGATTGGCCAAGNGGAGTCAGCGTTTTTTACGCTTGGCCAAGCGGAGAACGGCAGGATTGAGTTGTTTGTTTGGGTCGAACGGGTTTTCATCTGGCCAACCCAAGGGGCATGCTTGGCTTGTCGTATGAANAAGAGTGTCAAAAAGAACGGCTTTACGCTGATTGAATTGCTGGTGGTGATCGCGATCATTGCGATTCTAGCCGGGTTGTTATTGCCGGCCTTGGCCAAGGCGAAGAGCAAGGCCACCGAGATGAAGTGTCTAAACAACGTCAAGCAACTCGGGCTAGGCTTCTTTTTGTACTCAAACGAAACCGGAAGAACTCCCTCTTATACGGGAGGTGTTCGTCAGGGGAGGAACATGTTGTGGATGGCTTCGATTGCAAAATATTACTCGGATGTNGACGCGATCCGGCTTTGCCCGACAGCGCGGTTCAAAAAAGGAAAACCGGGAACGGCTAACTCGGCGTGGGTTTGGGGAAACGAGCTGCGTCCCGGAACACGTGAACCAAAATGGACCGGCAGCTATGCGTTGAATGGCTGGTTTTATTCGGGTGATTGGCCGAATGGGGCGGGTTTATTTCCGCTGGTGAAAAACGCGTTTCGGATGGACACCGATGTGAGGCATGCGAGCGAGAGCCCTATTTTTAGCGACTCGATGTGGGTGGACGCCTGGCCGCAGGAGCNAGATCGCCCGGCATCNAACCTCGCTACCGGCAGCGCAGGGGAGAACGCCGGNATGGCCCGTATCACGTTGGCTCGCCACAAGTTCTCGGTTGGCGGGTCACGGTTGGCGTCAAACCAATACAAAAATACCGCTTTGCCGGGCGCGATCAATCTGGTGTTTTACGACGGACATGCAGAGTTGGCCGGCAACGAAAAACTTTGGCAGTTCCGGTGGCACAAAAACTGGAAGATTCCGGCTCAGCGGCCGAAGTAAAAGGGGTTCACCTGTCTCGCAGCGCTTCAACTACCTTGGGGCGTGTCAGGAAAAAGAGAATGCAGCCCGGATAAATCAGGCCAAACGNCCCGCTNCCAAGTGNGAAGGTCATGTTGATNATCTTATCCGGGGTCTCTTTCATCATACTGACGGTGATGGTGGTTGAAATAATGGAAACCAGAATTCCGAGGGTGGCATANANAAGCGACCCTGTNCGTCCCCAATTCCNATTCTTTAGCAAGCCGACACCACACGCGATTTGAAATGCACTCAGTAGGAGGGTGACTGTTCCGATACCGATTTGCAGGGTTTGATATCCCTCGGTATAGTTCGACCCCATTCCGTGATTGATCGCATTCGAGACTCCCGGGTCGCTCATTATGAGAAGGACGAAACCCGCGCCGAACCCGCCACAGACGCAGCCCATCGAGCCAAAAACGATTTGAAGGATGCCGAATACCTTGATCGACGCGGGTTTGGGGACATCGTGAACGGCGTTGTAAAGGTCCTCCTGTGGGGGCAGGGCTGAGTCGGACATCTTTGGGGGCGGTATCCTGAGACAGACAACTATCTGGCGCAAGAAGATGTTTCGGGAGATGCTCCGTGGTGGTGCGGCTGTAAGTTGTTCACAATCGCGTAACGCGCTTGCNGATGAGGCGATGNCTCACTACTGTTTGNCGCGATGTCTGGCTCAGTGCCCAAGGCCATCCTNGCACTGGAGGATGGGACGATCTTCGAAGGACAAGCGTTTGGCGCAACCGCGTCGGTNGCTGGGGAAGTTTGTTTCAATACCTCGATGACGGGGTATCAAGAAATTTTGACGGATCCGTCCTACAAAGGGCAGATCGTCACGATGACCTATCCGTTGATCGGAAACTACGGTGTGAACGAGCAGGATGTGGAATCGTACCAGACGCATGCGAGCGGTTTTGTGGTGCGGGAGCTTTCGCCGATCGTAAGTAATTACCGAGCTGACTACTCGCTTGGCGAGTATATGGAGCGTAACGCCATTCCCGGGATTCAGGGGATCGACACCCGGGCATTGACGAAAAAGTTGCGCGTGCGCGGGGCGATGAACGGCTATCTGACCACCGAAGAGACTGCCACGTCCGAAGACGCCTTGGCCAAGGCCAAAAACTGGCCGGGGTTGCTCGGGGTGGATTANGTCAAGGAAGTCACCCACAAATCGACTTTTGCCTGGGATGAGAACGACGAGTTGAGCCCGGCGTTTCGCCTGCCTCACGGGCCACTGGAACTGGACGGTCGCGTTCAGTGCGATCCTATGCCGGCTGCGGAGATTCCGATCGTCGCCTATGATTTTGGGGTAAAATACAACATCCTCCGCATGCTGCGGCAGAGTGGGTTTAAGGTGACCGTGCTNCCGGCGAATACGCCGGCGGAAGAGGCTCTTAAGCACAACCCCGCTGGAATCTTTCTCTCAAACGGCCCCGGCGATCCGGCNGCAGTGACGTATGCAGCGGCGGCGTTGGCTGAATTGCTGAAGAAAGGGTTACCGACATTTGGCATTTGCCTTGGACATCAGATTCTCAGCCTCGCGATGGGGGGCAAGACGAGCAAACTGAAGTTCGGCCACCGTGGGGCAAACCAACCGGTGAAGGATTTGGACTCCGGCCGGGTGGAGATTACGTCACAAAACCATGGGTTCANCGTTAATGCCGATTCGCTGCCAAGCGATGTTGCGGTAAACCGGATCAATTTGAACGACCAGACGGTGGAAGGGCTTCGCCATAAGACTAAGCCGGTGTTTTGTGTGCAGTATCATCCGGAGGCCTCGCCCGGACCGCATGACTCGAGCAACCTCTTTAATGAATTCCGGCAACTCGTCGAGAAACACGGGTAACTTGGCCAAGCGCTTGGCCAAGCGCGATCCGGCAACCATTTGAAAAACAAAAAAGCAGGACATGATGTCCTGCTTTTTGCTTAAATGGTTGAGGTCGCCTTACGCTTCGGTACGGCTTCCTCGGTGGCTGCGTCGCCCTCTGCCTCCGGCTCCGGAAGGGGGTTGCTGCTTTCCACTCGAATCTTGAGGCTCGTACGAACCTCGGAGTGGAGTCGCAACTCAACCTCGTGATCTCCAACGGTACGGATCGGCTCCTCNATGTGGAGCTTNCGTCGGTCGAGCTTGATTTCAAACTGTTCCTGAAGTTGCTCAATGATGTTGGCCGGGGTCACGGAGCCGTACATTTTTCCGTTCTCGCCGGTTTTCGCCGTGATGACGAGCATCAGGTGTTTGAAGCTGGCAGCCAGTTCCTTGGCGTCTTTTGATTCGCGCAATTCGCGCTCTTGACGTTGCTTGCGGAGGGCTGCCAAGCGGCGCTCGTTGCCCTGTGTCATTGGAATGGCGAGGCCCTGCGGGAGCAGGAAGTTGCGGGCGTAGCCGGTGGCCACGTTGACTTGGTCGGATTCTGCACCCAGTCCTTCCACGTTTTTGATTAATATGACGTCGGTCTTTGCCATGTCTGTTAGTCGTTAAATTGGTTTTGTTGTTTAAAACGGAACATCGTCGTCCGAAGGGCCGTCCTCAAACGGCGGCACATCGGAGGTCGGAGGGGGAGCGGAGGATTGAGGGGCGCTTGGAGCACCACCGCCANNGCCTTGGCTACCGCCACCGCCAACGAATGTAAATNTTTCCAGAACCACNCCCAGTTTGCTGCGTCGTTGGCCGGAGTTTTTATCCTCCCACTGGTCGAGCTTGAGGCGGCCTTCAACGAGGATCGGCCGGCCTTTTTGCATGTACTGACCAATGGTCTCGGCTTGTTTGCCNAAGGCATCCACATCGACGAAGGTGGTCTCGTCCTGCTGCTGTCCTTCGGCGTCNCGCCAGACGCGATTGACGGCGAGGCCGAGCTTGGCCACCGCCGTTCCTTTGGGGGTGTAACGCAACTCAGGATCCCGGGTCAGGTTNCCCATCAAGATTACTTTGTTGAAGCTTGCCATGTCGGGAGTCTACGGGAGGTTGCGGTTTGAAATCAATTGGTTTAGGCCGGCTTGGTGAAGAAGACCCGGAAGATGTCCCGGATTTTCAGCAGGCGCTTTTTCAGGTCGTTCGTTGCTTCGGGATCGCTCTCGAAGTTCACCNCGAGGTAGTAGCCGTTCGGGTTTTTCCGGTTGGCTACACGGGAGAAATCTTTCAATCCTTCCGTGTTGAACTCACCGATATTGCCGCCGGCAGAGTCGATCTCAGCCGAGATGAGGTTCTGCACCTCTTCGACGGTGTTTTCACGACCTGTTTCCTTCAGGATGATCGTTCCTTCGTATTTCGTCATCTGTCTTCTTTTTCTTCGGTGGGGAAAGATCCCCGTTAAAATTGTTCATGGCCGCCTGCAGGCCTTGGTTCATCCAACATTCCAGCTGGTCTGCCGCNCGTTCCAGCACTTTTTCGAGTGGTCCGCACTCGTTTTCAGCAAACTTGCCTAACACAAAACCGGATACATCTTGCTCAGGGGCAGGGCGCCCAATCCCGAGGCGTAGTCTCGGAAAGTCACCCGTGCCTAGGCAATCNTTGATGGACTCTACGCCTCGATGGCCGCCAGTACCTCCTCCGGGACGCATTCGCTGCGCGCCGAGTGGCAAATCCAAATCGTCCAGCACCACCATGACTTGCTTGGTCTGTATTTGGTAATACCGAGCCAACGGCGCTACGGTTTTCCCGCTCACGTTCATGTAGCCTTGAGGCTTGCAGAGGAGTGCAGTGTTGCCCCCGTGACTGCCCTTGGCCAAGTGGACGGTGAACTTTTTGTTCACTTGCCAATCCAAGGCCAAGCGCTTGGCCAAGCGCTCAAGCGTCATGAACCCGATGTTGTGTCGGGTGCCGGCATATTCCCTTCCGGGATTGCCCAAGCCCACAATAAGGAATGAGTCTTCCATAAGCGGGCCATCTCAAAGAACCAAACGAACCGCTCCAAGCGATTCGTTGTTCGAACAAAATCAGTCTTCCTTCTTTTGCACCGCCGGGGCTTCGGTGGAAGCCTCAGCNGGTGCGACACTATCTCCGGCTTCGGCTGCCTTGGCGGTGAGACGGGAGGCAGCCACAGCNATGGCGCGTGCCTTCGGGTTACCGACTGCGGTGATGCCGTCGGGTAAANTCAGTTCCCCAAGCAGGATTCCTTCGCCCACCTNCAGGGGNGTGGTATCGACCTCGACCGTTTCCGGGATGTCGGCCGGTTTGCCTTTGAGGGTGATGTTGTGAAGCATGGTCTGCAGAATGCCGCCCACTTTGACACCTTCGGGAGAGCCGGTAGCGATCAACGGCACGTCCGCGGTGACCACGCTGTCTTCTCCCAGACGCCAAAAGTCGACGTGCAGACAAAGTCGGGTGATAGGGTGCTTTTGNANGTCCTGCACNAGAGCCATGCTTTTGCTGCCATCAAATTCCAACTCCACGAGGAAGTTCTTGGCGCTGGTGGATTTGATGGCTTTTTCAAATTGAACGGATTCGAGCTCGATGTTTTCCGGATCGCCGTTGCCGTAAAGNATACCGGGGATACGTCCGGCGCCTCGGATTTTTTTGCTTCCGGTGGTCTTGGTCAACGTGCGTTGGCTGGCGGCCAATGAGATCGCTTTCATGTCTGTCTAATTATAAAATGTCTATTCCCCGAAAGGCTTCAGGTGGTGCGTGCTCCTTTGAATCGAAACAACGAATTCACCGAGGAATTGTTGTGAATCCGTTGGATCGCCTCGCCCAACAAACCCGCAACAGAGAGGGTTGTTACGTTCAGCCCCTCAATTTCGGGGCGGGGGACTGTATCAGTCGTTATCAGTTCGTCAATACAAGAATTTTTCAGGCGATCGATTCCCAAATCGTTGAGAATCGCGTGTGAAACCGCAGCTCGGACGCTCAACGCGCCGTGTTCCTTGAGAATCGACGCTGCATTGACGAGTGTTCCGGCCGTTTCGGTGATGTCATCCACTAACAATGCGTGTTTTCCTTTGATTTCACCGATGATCCCGACGGATTCCGTCTCAGTGGCACTGGTGCGGCGTTTGGCCACAATGGCCAAATCGGCTGAGAGCATTTCGGAGTAGGCGTGTGCCATCTTCAGTCCGCCCACATCCGGACTCACTACAACCAAGTCTCCGTTTTTGTTGTACTTCAGATAGTCAAACATCACCGGAGAGGCATAGAGATGATCCACCGGAATATCGAAAAAGCCCTGAATCTGCTGGGCGTGAAGATCCATCGTGAGGATTCGGTTTGCCCCGGCCGCCACGAGTAGGTTGGCCACGAGTTTGGCCGAGATGGGGACGCGCGGTTGGTCTTTGCGATCCTGTCGGGCATACCCGTAGAACGGCATCACTGCGGTGATTCGGTCGGCGCTGGCCCGCTTTAGAGCGTCAATAATAATGAACAACTCCATCAAGTGATGATTGGTTGGGGGGCAGGAGGACTGAACCACGTAGACATCCTCTCCGCGAACGTTCTCTTCAATCTTGGCGAACGTCTCTCCGTCAGGAAACGCCTTGAGGGTGATTTTGCCCGGCTCGATTCCGATCGTATTACAGATGGACTCGGCCANGGGCTGGTTTGAATTGCCGGCNAAAATCTTCACGACGTTTCAGTACTGGTTGGGNAAATTTAATTTTACCGCGGACCACCCCGCGACTGGGCCGAAAAGTAACAATAAAGAAACACCAATCAAGCGCATTCAGACTAATGTGAATATTTTTTATGAACCAAGCGCACTCTGCTTGGCCAAGCGTTAGAACTGCTCGAGGAAACGCTTGTCGTTTTCGTAAAAGAGGCGNATGTCGCTGATGCCGTAGCGGATCATCGCGATGCGCTCGATACCGAAGCCAAACGCCCAGCCGCTCCACTCCTCGGGATCGTAGCCGACATTCTCAAAAACTTTCGGATGCACCATGCCGCAACCGGCGATTTCGAGCCATTNTTTGCCCATCTTACGAACCATTGGACTGCTGAAATCGATCTCCAAACTGGGTTCGGTGTAGGAAAAATAGTGTGGGCGAAAACGGAGTCTCACTTCTTTGCCGAGTAGTTCCTTGAAGACGAATTCAACGGTGCCTTTCAAGTCGCTAACGGTGACGTTTTTGTCGACATACAACCCCTCGATCTGGTGGAAAGTGGGATTGTGTGTGGCGTCGGCGGTGTCCCGCCGATAAACCCGGCCCGGAACGATGATGCGTACCGGAGGTGGTGTTTTCTCCATCACTCGGATCTGCACCGACGAAGTGTGGGTGCGGAGGAGCGGGCGTTCGTTTGTATTAAGAAAGAAGGTGTCCTGCGTGTCTCGTGCGGGATGGTCGGCGGGCGTGTTTAGCGCATCAAAACAGTAACGCTCTGTTTCGATCTCCGGGCCGTCGGCAACGGCGAAACCAATCTTGCGAAAGCTCCGGACGATGTCCTCTGTGACCTGTGAGAGAGGATGTTTTTTGCCAAGCGGGCGGCGGCGNCCCGGTGCAGAAAAGTCGGTCGCATGCTTGGGTGAAGCCTCGGCGAGTTCGAGTTCTTCTCGGCGTTGGTTAAGGGTCTCGGTTAATTCGACCTTGGCCAAGTTGACTGCCTTGCCGGCTGCNGGGCGTTCCTCCTTNGTGAGGCTACCCATCTGCTTNAGNANNCCGGTNAACTGACCGTTGNTGCCGAGGTACTGGACGCGGACGNCGTCCANCTTGGCCAAGTTGTCGGCGGCTTGAAGNGCTTGGAGAGCGGCTTCCTTGATCGGGTCGATTTGGTCGGTGAAGGCCATGTCGGGGTGCTTTCTCTAAAAAAAGAAAAAGGGCGGCCATTAAATGCCGCCCGTCAAAAAAGTCAAACTTGCTCGATGCTTAGCCCTTGGCTTCGAGAGCGCCCTTGGCGGTGTTGATCAACTCACCAAATGCGGCGGAGTCGGTTGCGGCCAAGTCAGCCAAAACCTTGCGGTTCACATCGACGTTTGCGGCTTTCAAGCCCTCGATGAAGCGGCTGTAAGTGATGCCAGCTTCGCGGGCGGCCGCGTTTATGCGCAGATTCCACAAGGCACGGAAGGTGCGCTTCTTGTTTTTGCGATCGCGGTAGGCGTACTGGCGGCCATGCTCGATGGCATCCTTGGCGTAGCGATAAAGTTTGGAGCGGCGCAGGCGGTAGCCCTTGGCGGCTTCGATGGTGCGCTTGCGGCGTTTGCGGGAGGCNGCTGCGTTTGTAGCTCTCATTGNCTGTTACNGAAATTGATTAGTGGGNNAACGGNAGNTTNTCCAANACNCGNGCGNGGTCGGTCTTGTCGACGAGGGTGGAAGTGCCCAACTTGCGGCGGCGCTTGGCATTCTTGCTGGCCAAAAGATGTCGCTTACCCGGGCGGTTCCGGACNATTTTGCCNGAGCCGGTAATCTTAAAACGTTTGGCGACCGCCTTACGGGTCTTAATGGATTTCGGTTTTCTTTGCATCTGTGATTGGCCCTTCCTCCCAAAAAAGGGCGCGAAAACTATGCAAAGGATCAGCCTGAATCAAGCCCTTTTCCCCAANATTTTTCACTTTTTTATTGTGGAGTCCGCTTTGCCAAGCGGCTACAACTGCCGCCCCGNTTAGCGATCTATGAAGAAAAAAGCGATTTTTGCGGTTGTCACGCTTGGNTTGAGCCTGTTTTCNGGCCAANCGGCGGACAAAGTCATCTTTGAAGACAAAAACTTTTCCAAAGACGGATGGAGTGATTTNAGGGACATTTCCAATGGTGCCGGTTGGGAAGTGCGCTCCCGTGAACTGGGTGGCCTCGTGCAGGGTTTGGTGCAGGAGGTCACAGTCGAGGAGGACGGCGGAGTTTATCTNAGTTCTGAGTCCGGCAGCTTCGCAGCGATCTATCGAATGGATGGCANNATTCAGGCCNTCCGCATGCGCGACGGTGAACAATCGCCGCTTGGCCAAGCGGAAGTTTCCGGAAAGGCAGTGCTTCGGATCGGCTTCGACGGCGCGTTTTTCATCTACGAATACCGTACCGGCGATAAGTGGACCCGTCTTGGCAAGTCGGACATCGTTGGCTTGGTCTCCTACACCGGCGGGATATCCAGCAACAATCGCGCGGTGGATATGAGCAACTACCGAGTCGTAAAACTTGAGTCGCTACAAGGCGTTCGCTTTGGCTACACGAATACGCCGAAGATTCCCGGAACGCCGTGGGTCGTNCATGACCCGTNCCGACCTCAACCACGCCAGATCAACCCGGGCACGATCTCTCCGGTTGACAACCCTNGNACNCCACCNTCTGANGCGANCGTGCTTTTTGATGGCACNAACCTAGATGCTTGGGAAGATAACAANGGGAACGCTCCTCGGTGGAAGATGGGGGACGGTTATTTCGAGTGTCAGAAAAAATCCGGAACCATCCGGACAAAGCAGAAATTTGGCAGTGTGCAATTGCACATCGAGTGGGCCGCCCCGTCTGAGGTCAGGGGCAGCAGTCAGGGCCGAGGCAACTCCGGGGTGTTTCTCGCCGGTCTTTACGAAGTGCAGGTACAGGACAACTACGACAATCTGACGTACCCGGATGGGCAGGCCGGTTCGCTCTACGGGTTTCGTCCGCCTCGTGTAAATGCCACCCGCCCTCCGGGTGAATGGCAGGCGTACGACATCATCTTCGAGATNCCGGAATTTAAGGGNGGCAAAGTGGTGAAGAAAGCCAAGATCACGGTGCTGCATAACGGCGTGGTCGTTCAGCACGGTGTCGATATCCCCGGAATGCTGGGCCACAAAAAGACCAATCCCTATCGCGTCCACGGCCCTGGNCACATTCAACTTCAGGACCACGGCAACCCGGTTCGCTACCGAAACATTTGGGTGCGTGAGTTGAATCAAACCCAATAGACGTGGCTGAGGAAAAACTGGAAAAAGTTTCCGAGGCGCTTGGGCTCGAAAAGTTCAAGCGCCACATTTTTCTTTGTGCCGACCAAACCGAGCCGAAGTGCTGCGCGAAGGAAGCCGGCCTCGAATCGTGGGCGTTTTTGAAAAAACGACTGAAGGAACTCNACTTGGTGGACAGCGAACCGGAGGTGTTTCGCACGAAGGCGAACTGCCTTCGGGCCTGTGTGANCGGGCCGATCGCCATCGTTTACCCTGATGGGACTTGGTATCACTCCTGCACCCCCGAAGTGCTGGAGAGGATTATTCAGGAACACCTTATCGATGGCCAACCTGTGGCAGACTATCAATTCGCCAAAAACCCGTTGATGCCTTGATGCTGGATGCCTCGCTCCTTTTTAACTGCTGCGTGGCGCGATCTTATCCTGTCAAACTGGCGAGTTGACCCTGAATACCTGCATCCGTTTATTCCCGATGGCGCGGAGTTGGATCCATTCCAAGGACAGCACTANGNTAGTCTGGTTTGGNTTCGTTTTCTGAACCTAACGGTCAAGGGGTTGCCGGCGTTTGGTCACCGGNCGTTTCCCGAAGTGAACCTGCGTTTTTATGTCCGGCGAGTGGTGAATGGCGAGTTGCGCCGTGGGGTGGTTTTTCTGAGAGAGATGACNCCTCGCCGGTGGGGCGAGCGTGTGGCTCGCTTTTTTTACAATGAACCATATTGAACTGTNNCTATGAGGTGCGATGTAACGAGGNANCACNCCCGGTACGAGTGGCAACGGGAAGGAGTCTGGGAGAAAATCGAAGCGAGATCAAATGGGGAGTGNCACGAACCCGAGACTGAGTCTGCCGATTCGTTTTTCATCTANNATTACTGGGGATATAACCGACAGCGAGACNGAGCCACGATGNAGTACGAAGTCACCCATCNAAAATGGNGCGTTCGGCCGGCCCNACTCNCGAATTTTGATGCCGGCTTGAAGACGTTCNTCGGAGAGGAATGGGGAGATCTTCTCNAATCAAAACCCCAATCGTTCGTTTTGGCTGAAGGCTCAGAAGTCGCCGTCTAATCCGGCACCCGTATTTAACTTCGCGACAGCAACGCAGCATAGGCGCCGTCGGTGTGGTTCTCGGTCGGGTGGAGGGCACGCTCGGTCTCGAGCTGCCACTCTGGGTTTTCTTGTAGGAAGCGTTTTACGAGGAGTTCGTTTTCATCCGGTTCGATGCTGCAGGTGCTGTAGACGCACTTACCATCCGNTTGGGTGGCTTCACTGGCCTGTTTCAACAACTGGAGTTGNGCGTCGATGAGGTAGCGGGTTTCGTCCGGGTTGATGCGCCAGCGCAAATCGAGTCGTCGCCGCATGACTCCGGTGTTGGAGCAGGGGACGTCGACCAGAACGCGATCGAATTTTTGGGTTTGGTTGGCAACGACTTTTTCCGCTTGGCCAAGCGAGGTGCAGGTGATGCCAAGTCGATCACAATTTTCCTGAAGCAAAACCAGGCGCGATTCACTTTGGTCTACGGCAGTGAGTTGCCCCTGGTTTTTCATCCGTTCGGCGATGAGGCNGGTTTTACCNCCGGGCGCTGCACANAGATCGAGGACCGCTTGGCCAGGCTGAGGCGAAAGNAGATCNACAGCCAGCAGCGTGCTTGGATCTTGAATATAAAAAAGGCCCTCGCGAAACGATTGAAGAGAAACGATTGGCGGATGATTTCGAAGTCGATAGACGGTGTCGGTCGATGCCCAATCGCAGTTGAAAACGCTGGCTTCGACGTTCTCGTTTTCCCAGCGTTTGGTCAAGGTTCCGGGCTCGGTCTTGAGGCGATTGAGCCGGGCGTAGGTCGGTGCCGGTTGGTTGTTCCACTCGAGCAGGCGGATANCTTTTTCNNGGCCCCAGCGTTGCTCCCAGTTTTCGAAAAGCCAATCGGGGTGCGATTGGCCAAGCGCGGGGCGGTCCTCCTGAAGTCNGGCGATCTCGCNAAATCGATTTTCTTTTTCCCGCAAAAACCGGCGGACGATGGCGTTGATGAATCCTGCTTGGCCAACGCATTGGTTGGCCTTGGCCAAGCGCACGCTTTCATTGGCAATAGCGTGATCGGGGATGCGGTTGAGGAAAAAAATCTGGTAGAGGCTGAGNCGGAGGATCTCCTGCACGGCTGGTTTTTGCTCGCGGCCATCAGTGGCGCGCTGGATGAGCCAGTCGAGAAGCCGCCGCCAACGGACGCAGCCTGAGGTTAATTCATGGCAAAGCCCTGCGTCGGNGGGAGACAGTTTGGCGTCGCGCAGGGCTTCGCCAAGTAGGCGCTCGATCGCGATGTTTTGGCGTTGCGAACGTTGTAGAATNTCAATCGCAATTTGTCTTGGTTTCCGGNTGGCCACAGGCGTATGATGCCCACTTCGGCGCGTCAGGCCGAGAAATACCTGATGAAGACTATGACAGAGGAAGGAATGTCGACTACTGACCAAGTGAGTGAAATACCCGAAACGACCGAGCCAACGGGATCGGTCGAACCCCGAACAGACCAACTCCAGGGCGAGTTTAAGCGACTCGTGCTGGACGGAAAACTGGATCCAAAAATTACTGATGCGCTAACCGAGTTGGTGAGTGCCGGTTTTTGCATTCACCGTTCGTGGGGATTTGGTAAAATTACCACGGTGGATACGTTGATGGCGAAAATCACCATTGATTTCCAAGCTAAACCGGAGCACTCTATGGATCTTGGTTTTGCTGCGAAGATTCTAAAGCCGTTAAACAGCCAGCACATTCTCGCCCGAAAGGCGACCGACTTGGCCGGCTTGAAGCGGATGGGTGCGTTGGATCACTTGGAGTTGATCAAGCTGGTGCTCAACAGTTTTGATGGCCAAGCGACGGTGGCGCAAATACAGGAATCACTCGTCCCGGACGTGATCGAGGATGACTGGAAAAAGTGGTGGGCCGACGCCAAAAAGGAGATGAAAAGCGACGGGCACTTTCAATTGCCGGTCAAGAAAACCGAGCCGATCATTTACCACGTGCAGGAACTGTCCGCGCAAGATCAATTGCTCTGTAACCTCCGGGATGCCAAGGGGTTGAAGGCGCAGATCGCGGCTGTTACGGAAATCCATAAAGGGATTGATGGCGTGGAAAATAAGNAGGCCATCCTCGGTGAAGTCATCAAAATTTTGAACCTCGCCATCAAGAATCACATGAACCTCAAGCCGTCCCTTTCGCTTGAGGCGATTTTGCTACGCGATGCGATTCGATCCAATGCCGACATCGCCGTGGAGGAGGGAGAGCTTGAGGCGTTGTCTGTTTTTGAAAAATCAGATGATTTGTCCGAAGTCATTGAAGGGCTTTCCGCTGCGAAACAAAAACTGGCGTTGGACGCCTTCCGTTTGAGTCACACCGATAGTTGGGTGGGCAAGTACCTCGAGATTCTCAACTCAAGCGGTTTTCGTTTGGCCGGTGAACTGGCGAGCATGTTGATCGATGCCGGTCATTTCGATCGGTTCAAGGATCACTTGGCACAACTCGTTAGCAAGCACGAAGCGAGCACTGACCTGATGCTTTGGTTGGGCAAAAATCGCTCTGATAGCTTTGCAGATATCCTTGGGCCGGAAGTTTTCCGCGCCATGATGGCTGCGATTGAGCAGGATCGGTTCAACGAAAAGAAGACCAGTAAACTGGGCGACTTCATCATGGCCGATCAGGAGTTGGTAACCGATTTGATCGGCTCAGCCAACGTTGAAGAGGTCGAGGATTTGGTTCGAGCGCTACAGGCGACGATCTGTTTTGATGACATGGACAAACGTTCGCTGCTCGGTCGGATCGTGAAGGCGTACCCATCCATCCAGCCGATGATTTCCGGCGACCAAACTAAGGAGGATAATTTGTTGATCGTCTCTTGGGCGAGTCTCGAACGCCGCAAAATCGAGTACGAGGAATTGGTCAAAAAGAAGATACCCGCGAACTCCAAGGAAATCGCGATCGCCCGGAGCTACGGCGATTTGCGTGAGAACCACGAATTCAAGGCGGCGAAGGAAATGCAGAAAGTGCTCATGGCTCGCAAGGGCGAACTGGAGATCGACTTGACCAACGCACGTGGCACCGACTTCAGTGATGCCTCCATCGATCAGGTCAGTGTGGGCAACAAACTGGTCGTGACCAATCTTGAGAGCAATCAGGAGGAAACGTTCATCCTACTTGGAGCTTGGGACGGTGATCCGGATAACCAAATTTTGAGTTATCTCACGCCGCTTGGCCAAGCGTTCCTTGGCAAGAAGCAGGGAGAAGAGGCAGTGTTCCAAATCGACAACGACACACGCCGTTACCGTGTTAACTCGATCGAACGCCACACGGTGGCTGGGCCGACAGTGAGCGATGATGACGAATCCGATGACGTTGCGGCAGAAGAGCCGACTGCAGTTGCCGAGTAATCGTCTGAAATCTTTATCGCAGCCCGGCCGATCGGTCGGGCTGTTTTTTTAGCGAGAGCGGAGAAGTTGTTCGATGATCGACTGGGCAGACCCAGCATAGNTACTGCCAAACAGGTTAAAATGGTTGAGCGTGTGGTATAGGCGGTAGAGAAGTTTTCGAGTCGCGTATCCGGTTTCGAGTGGCAGGACTGATTNGTAGCCGTTCCAAAAATCTGCNCCGAATCCACCGAACATCTCGGTTAGTCCAAACTCAGCCTCTCGGTCGCCATGGTANGTTGCGGGGTCAAAAATGACCGGAGNACCCTGATCGNCAAACGCAACGTTGCCGCTCCAAAGGTCGCCGTGCAGCAATNCCGGTTTCGGCTGGTAGTCGGCAAAAAAATGATCCAGTTGACGAAGTAGTTCCTCTCCGTCGCGGAACGGCATCCCGTTTTGTTTGGCGAGGTGGAATTGAAAACCGAGCCGATGTTCCCGGAGAAAACCGACCCAGTCAATGCTTTTGGGATTCGGCTGATGCGTGCTGCCGATCTTGTTATCCCGATGCCAACCGAACTGCGCTTGGGGGACGCTGTGTAGCTTGGCCAAGCGCTTCCCCAACTCGAATTGAGAACCGGCTGAGCCACCTCCGAGCGGGAGATGTTCCATGACAAGATACGCCTGCTTGCCTGTTGTGCCGGTGCAAATCGGTGGGGGAGTGCGGATGGTTTTTGTCGCAGCAATTTCCCGAAGCCCGTCTGCTTCTGCTTCGAACATCTCGAAAGCATCCGCTTGGTTTANTTTTAAAAAATAGTCCCGGTTTTTCCCNTTGAGGCGGTAAGTGTCGTTNATGCAACCGCCTCCGACCGGCTGTTTTTGCAAAAGCGTAAATGGTTCGCCGGTTGCTTCTGAGATGTGATTGGCGATCGCGTNCCACATGCGCCGTTATTGGCCGATCTGCCCGCGGATATCTTCGAGAAGAGAGGCGCATCCGTCTTCCAGCAAATCCAGTACAGTATCGAATCCCTNTGCGCCGCCGTAATAGGGGTCAGGGACTTCCTTCGCGTTNGACTCGGTAACGAAGTCGCAGAAGCGTTTGATCTCTGCGGAGTAGTCCNCGCCNGGGGCCNTGTTTAGGACGTTTTGGTAGTTGTCCTCGTCCATGGTCAGGATGAGATCAAAATCGTTGTAGTCGGCCTGGTTGATTTGCCGCGCCTGACCGCCGGTGATGACGCCCCTGTTTTGTGCCGCCGCATGCATCCGGTGGTCGGGTGGTTCGCCGGTGTGGTATGAGATAGTGCCGGCGGAGTCGCATTCGATTTGATCTGCCAGCCCTTCGCTTTCGACGATGTGTCTCATCAAGGCTTCACCGGCGGGGGAGCGGCAGATGTTTCCCATGCAAACGAATAACAACCTGTAAGGACGCATGGGCGAAGGCTACTCTTCCGCTTGGCCAAGGGCAAGGGAACGACGGTGTTTCGCATGCCGCTTGGCCAAGCTTGAGTTCGCTTGGTCAAGCGGCTAAACAGGGCGCGTGAACCGTCGAACATTTTTGGAAACCAGCGCAGCGGCTGGCTTGGCATATTCCTCAATCGCAACCACTGCAGCTGAAGTCGCCAAGGGGCCTGTCCAGCGGGTGGCCCTTATCGGCAGCGGGTGGTATGGAAAAATCGATTTGTTCCGTTTGATCCAAGTGGCGCCGGTGGAGGTGGTGGCGTTGTGCGATGTGGACAGCGCGATGTTATTGAGTGCAGCTGATATGGTGGCCAAGCGGCAGAAGTCCGGAAAACGGCCAAAGACTTACGGTGATTATCGGAGGTTACTTAAGGAGAATAAACTCGATTTGGTGCTGATCGCGACGCCGGATCATTGGCACGCGTTGCCGATGATTGATGCCGTCAAAGCCGGGTGCGATGTCTACGTTCAAAAGCCGACGAGTATCGATGTGGTCGAAAGTCAGGCGATGTTGGCCGCCGCCCGCAAGTACAACCGAGTGGTGCAGGTCGGCACACAACGCCGCAGCACACCGCATTTGATGGAGGCCAAAGAGACGATCGTTGATGCTGGGTTGCTTGGGAATATCGCCCACGCCGAGGTGTGCTGTTATTACCACATGCGCAACCGAAGCAATCCCGACGATTCAGAAGCTCCGGAACAACTTGATTACGACATGTGGACCGGGCCTGCGCCGATGCGGCCTTACAACCCACTGGTCCATCCGCGCACATGGCGGGCGTTCACCGAGTACAGCAACGGCATTGTTGGCGACATGTGCATTCACATGCTCGACACGGTGCGCTGGATGCTCGGCCTCGGTTGGCCGACGAGCGTGGTTTCGCAGGGCGGCATCCTTGTCGACAAACAGGCCAAGGCCAACACGACCGACACGCAGACCGCCTGTTTTGATTTCGACGACCTGCAGGTGGTCTGGCAGCACCGCGCGTGGGGACACGCGCCTGATCCGAAGTACCCGTGGGCGGCCTTCCTCTACGGCGACAAGGGCACGCTCAAGTTGAGCGTTAACAGTTTTGATTTCATCCCGCGCAACAACCGCGGCGGCCAGGCGAAACCGATCCATCGCGATTGCAAAATGGAACTGGAGGAATTCCCGGAGGACAAGACGGAGAAGGATCTCGAGCGCCACGTTGCCCCGGCGGTGCGTGTACACATGCTTGATTTTCTCAACGCTGTGGCCAAGCGAAGTCGTCCCGTTGCGGACATNGAAGAGGGCCACATTTCCACCGTGAGTTGTTTGCTGGGCAACATTTCGCAGCAACTCGGTGGCCGTTCGTTGCGCTGGGATTCCAAGGCGCAACAGATTATCGGTGACGAGGAGGCGAACAGGCTTCTCATCCGCCCCTATCGCGAACCTTGGATTCATCCCACGCCTGACAATGTCTGACCTCTCCCATCTTCCCGCTGGTTACCTCAGCGTCAGCCCTATCTGCTCACCGCTCAGTCAGCGGAAGCAGGATACTGAAGGTTGTGCCGCTGTCGCTTGGCTTGATCTTGATGCGGCCGCCGTGCGACTCCACAATCCGCCCCACGATGGCCAGGCCGAGGCCGGCGCCATCCGGTTTGCTGGTGTTGAGCAGGGAGGTGAACGCCCGCTCGCGAGATTCTGCATCCATCCCGCAGCCGGTGTCACGAAACTCGATNCGGACATGCATCGGCGNTGCATCGCCCTTGTTTAATTGAATCGTGCGCGACTCGATNGTCAANGTTCCCCCGTTTGGCATCGCTTCGAGAGCGTTGAGTGTGAGGTTGAGGAATACCTGACTNAGCTGCGGGCCATCGGCTTTTACCGGGGGCAGATTTGCCTCCGGCTGAATCTCCAGTTCGACATTTTGCTGGGCCAGTTTTCTTCGAACAAGAATCCGCAGGTCGTCGATCAGCTTGTTAATATCGGTCAGCTTGAGCGACGGTTCGGCGTTACGGGCGAAGGTGAGAATCTGCTCCACGATCGTGTTCAGGTGATCCATTTTTTCCCCCATGATCCGCACATCCTCGGCCCGGGGGTCGTCCTCGGGGAACTCAAGTCCCAGTGAATGGTAGAGCATCTTGAGGACNGTCAGGGGNTTNCGGATTTCATGGGCCACCTCGCCGGCNAGNAGCCCAAGCGCGGACAGTTTTTCGTTTTGCCGGAGCAGTTCNTCGGACTCGACGATGCGCTCAAGCANTCGCGCCTTCTCGATCGCCAGCGCGGAAAGCTCNGCCAGCGCCGTGGCGATGTGTATTTCGTCNTTTGAAAAAACGTANGTNTCCTCCTTGTACACNTTTAGTGTGCCNATGGCGTTNCCACCGAANACCAGNGGNATGCTGAGCATGGCNANNAGNNNCTCNTNGCGCGCGATGTNNTGCTGCTGNTAGGCGTTNGAAGTTTGGACGTTTTCAATCTGCAATGGTTTTTTCAATCGTACCACTGAACCGAGAAAACTTTCGGAAATTTCAACATCGGGTTTGTTGAGGTACGCCTCACCTGCACCGTGTGATGCCACCAACTTGAGGTGCGCCGCTGATTCGTCGAGCAACTGCAGCGCGCATGCCTTGGCATTCATCAGACTGGCTGCCTCGCGGGTGATTGCGGTAAGTGCTTCGTCAAGATCGACCGCGGAGTTGATGGCCTGACCGACGGTAATCAGCGATTCGAACAGGTCGGCGCGAATCCGGGACTGTTCGTAAAGAAACGTATTGTGGATGACCGAGGCCGCCTGACTGGCGAGCTCCGTTAACAACGCGAGGTCGCTTTCGTCGAACGCATCTGTTTCGTCGGAATCGACGTTGACGACACCGCTTAACACGCCGTTGATCTCGAGTGGCACTGCCAACTCGGATTGGGTGTGTTCGTGTGCTGGAACGTAACGCTGGTCTTCCCGGACGTTCAGCACGATGGCGGATTTACCCTGTTGAGCCACCCAGCCGGTGATGCCTTCGCCAACGCGCAGCTTGAGTTTCGTGCCCTCAGGAAGGCCGTGGGACGCTTGAATTTCGAGGAAACCGTCGATCGGGTTGATGAGGACGACCGAGCCGGAGGTGGCGTCGACCAAGCGGACCGCCTCCCGAACGATCAGCTCAAGCGCCTCCTGTTGATCCAGCGTGGAGTGGATGACTTTGCTGACCAGATAAAGCCGTTTGACCTGTTCGGGGTCGATGCCCGGATGGATGGAGGGTTCGTCGCTCACCGCTTGGTTATGATGGAGCCCTGCGGTGATTTTCTCAAGACTAGGTCGTTTAGTTGACAGGTGAGGCGACATAACCTCGGATGAAGATGATTAATACACGAAATGAAATTACACTGCGTATTTTTTGAACTATT
>NZFR01000008.1 GCA_002689335.1 Verrucomicrobiales bacterium | reverse complement strand
TTGGCCAAGCCGAAGGAGAAACACGCGTGTCGGTCAGTATGGACGGTTCGACTTGGTTTGTATTGGATCCAGAGTTGGCCCCGAAGCTCGATTCGTATTATCCAACGGACGGCTCTGGTGATTTTGGCGTGCCGATGAAACCGGAGTTGGCCGCGGATCATTTCGCGGAGGCTGGCTTGGTCAAGTTGTCCGAGTTGTACGCCGGTTCAGCCGGGGGCGCGGGGTTTGATTTGGATTGGGCGGTCGATGCCGAAGGAGAACCTGTTGCGCTTGGCCAAGCGCAGTTCGTGCGGTTGGAGGTGATTTCCGGTAGAGCCGAGATAGATGGGTTGAGCGATGTTCGCCCGAGAACAACTCCGCTCGATTGGCACTACGAAACGTTCGCAACAGATCCCTTGGCCAAGGGCTGGGAAATACACGGAGACCACTCGCTTTTCAGTTGGGATGCCGAAACTGAGGCGTTGCGTGTCACTTGGGATTCCGAAAAACCGAACAGCTATTTTCGTCGTCCGCTTGGCCAAGCGCTGACCGAAGTAGATTCGTTTGCCTTCACTTTTCAAATCACACTAAACGAGGTCAAGGCCGGCCACTTGGATGGGCAGCCTTATACATTTGAAATTGCGCTTGGTTTGTTGAATTCGGAAACGGCGATGAGTACGACTTTCAATCGTGGCACCGGAACAGATTCTCCGAATTTGGTCGAGTGGGATTATTTTCCGGACACCGGGTTCGGTGCGACGATTTCACCGGCAATCGCTTCGGATAAAAGCCAGTTTGCAGCCGGATTTACGTTCCCCGCGGAAATGGAGGTTGGAAAAAGGTACACGATTCGGATGGAGTTCGATGGCGTTAAGAGGCTGCTAAAAACAGATATGTTGGAGGACGGAGAAAAATGGAAAACAATAGCAGAAGTTGTTATGAAAGATGCGATGAGTAGTTTTAGTGTGGATGCCTTTTCGATCAGTAATTACGGGGCTAAAGGTAGTGAATCGAGTTTGTTTGCGGTGGGGTTGATTGATGAAATCGCGATGGCTGTTCAGTGGTCGGAGCCTAGGTGGACGCGTTCGAAAAATGTACATGGACATTGGTCGACCAAAGCGTTCGTTTTTGGCGATGGATGGAGCGTTGAGCGGGCCGAGGATTTTCGTCAGTGGAAAGCGCTGGACGGGGCACTAAAGTCCGATCATTTTTTCCTCCATCTTTTCGACGCTGATCCGGTTAAAGGGAACCGGTTTTACCGACTCGTCCGCTAAACTGGTGGGAACAAAACCGGGAAAATTAACTCTCACACGCGGCTTCACCGCGGTGGAGTTGTTGGTGACCATGGCGGTTATTATGATCCTCATGCTACTGCTCCTGCCGGTTTTGCAGCGGATGAAACTGAAGGGGCAGGATACGATTTGCATGAGCAACCTCCGGCAGTTTGGCTTAGCGGGGCAAATGTATTGGAACGATAATGCCGGTAAGACGTTTCCGTATAGGGGCCCAGCATTTGATGGTGGCGATGTATATTGGTTTGGTTGGTTGCAACGGGGAGGAGAAGGTGAGCGACGGTTTGATGCCAGCAAAGGGGCGTTGCATCAGTATATTGGGGATGTNGGGATNCAAACCTGTCCGCGCCTCNACTACATTCACGACCGGTTTAAATTAAAAGCGACCGGAGCCGCTTTCGGGTATGGATATAATTTGCACTTGGCTGGAGGTGTGTCGGGTGAGCCTATGTTGATNGAATCGTTGGCGAGCCCAAGTGTGATTGCGTTCCTTGCGGATGCTGCTCAGGTGAACACGTTTCAANCTCCGGCATCAAAAGAAAACCCGATGATCGAGGAGTTTTATTATGTGAACGACCGGGAAAAGACTGCTCACTTTCGCCATAGTAAAATGGGCTATGTTTCCTTCTGTGACGGGAGCGTGGCGCTTAAAGGGTTTGCGTTAGGAAGCCTCGATGACCGCATGCCGGATCAGTGGGTAGGGAGGCTGCCCTCGTCAATGTTGAAAACTAAACTGGAAATAAAAACAGAGAATTAATTTTCCAGTTCCTTCGCGCCTTCCTTCAGCTCGGTCGTCTTGACCGGTATTTCCTTCGGTGTTGCCTGTGTCGCCTCGACCGGTTCCGGTTCGGGAAGGATGCGGGTTACTTTAACTTCTCTGGGATCGAAGTTTTTCAGGATCGCATCTTCCGGGACGGAGACGCGAACGTTTATGTTGGTTTCGTTGATGCCTTCCGGCAGATCGATCGGATCTACCATCACTTTCACAGCAGCTGGGCTGGTCAGGTCGGGAGCNGGGTCNGCATCGGATGCCAATTCTAGTTTCACTACTGCCGGGTCGAGGATGTAGCGGTTTGTATCGTCGGGGGGTTGGAGGATTCGGATCTGAAAGCTTTGAACGACATTTACCCGATTGGTNGAGATCTCCGGTTTTTCCAACGGGCCGATCGTTGGCGGCGGTTCGAGGATGGGCTCGATTAACGANTGATCCTTGACGCGCTGCGGATCGTTCGCCTGCTGGCGGCCGTTGATGGTGTACCAGATGGCNATGGCGAACAGGATGGACAATGCTTTCCANCCCATGTTTCGGGTAAATATCTGTTCCCAAGCCATATCAGGTGGTTGCCGGTTTTGGCTTAGCTTTAGCCTTGGCCTTTGCTTTTTTTCGCCGCTCTTTGAACGACTTCATCCAGTTGGAAAAACTGCGGTTACGGATTGGCGTGACAAAAATGAAGTTCAACGTGCTTCGCAGTTTTTTCATCGAGATCCCCTGAACCAATTGGCCTTTGTGTGCCGTGGAGATGGCGCCGGTTTCCTCGGAAACAATGATCACCACTGAGTCAGATTCTTCGCTCATTCCGATGGCGGCGCGATGCCGAGTGCCGATAGTTTTGCTGATGTCCTGCCGTCGAGTAAGTGGGAAAATACAGGCCGCGCTGAGGATGCGGTCTTCCTTGATGATGATACCGCCATCGTGGATGGCGTTGTTTGGAAAGAAGATGGTTTCGATCATTTCTGGCGTAGCCTCGCAGTCGATCGAGATACCGGACTCGACGACATCCTGNANATGAGTCGACNGCTCNATGGCGATCAGGGCNCCGATTCGGGATTCGCTGAGNCGATCCACAGCCTGANTNACCACCTCNATGTTCTCCCGCTGTTCANGCATCGAGCCGAAAAACGTCAGGTTGCCCAAGCCNGCNAGGAGNCGNCGTAGTTCCGGTTGGAAAATAATGAGTGCGGCAAAGGCGGAGAGGCCGAAGAAATAGTTTAGGAGCGACTCGAGTACCTTCAGGTTGAGCCCGATACAGATGAGCAAGCCGATGAGCAAGCCGAGAAACGCCAGCACGATTGGCCAACCGCGAGTGCCGCGAAAAAAGGTCAGCGTGTAATAGATGGCGACAGANAGAATNCCGATCTCAGCGAGGAGACGCCAATATTGCAGCCAACTGGTTTCCGGAACATCCATCTGTTATTGCGTCAGTGCCTCCGTCATGCGAACTGCCTGAACGGTTTCAGCGACATCGTGGACTCGGATGATTTGTGAGCCTTGGATGGCTGCCCAAGTGGCGCAGGCCAGTGACGCCGGNANGCGNTCATCGACCGGTACTCCCAACAATTTCTCTATAAAGGANTTCCGGGAAGCGCCGAGCAGCAAGGGACGCTCAACCAAGCTAAACTTATTCAAGTATCTGAGCAACTTTATATTATGTTCCAGNGTTTTTCCGAACCCGATACCGGGGTCGAGAGCAACTTGCTCAGGGCGTAAACCTACCACAGCGAGTCGCTTCAGCCGCTCGTCGAAAAAAGCGCGAACAGAATCAGTGACATCGTCGTAAACCGGTTTGGTCTGCATTGTTTGCGGTGTGCCCTGCATGTGCATACAGATGTATCCAGCGTTGGCTTCGGCGACGATTTGCCACATCTCGGGGTCTTCCCGGTTTGCGGCGATGTCGTTCACGATCGAAGCTCCAGTTGCGATGGCTTCACGGGCAACGTTTGGTTTTTGAGTGTCGATGGAGAGGACGAGTTTCGGCTGCTTGGCCAATCGTTCGATAACCGGGATGACACGGTCGAGTTCCTCTTGTTCGGACACCGCAGCAGAGCCGGGCCGGGAGGATTCTCCACCGATATCGAGAATCTCTGCCCCCTCATTGGCCAAGCGGAGGGCATGNGTTACGGCGGCGTCTGGATCGAGAAAGTGGCCGCNGTCGGAGAAGGAGTCCGGGGTGGCGTTGACGATTCCCATCACAATCATCGGACGGGGAAAATCGAACTGATGATCTCGAGCGATCCAGCGCATGCGAGAGGCTAACGCCGCATAGCCAAGCGGGCAATCGCAACCGGTTATTTCAGGTCGAACAATTGGTTTAGAACGTTGTCGAGCGCTTGAGCGGAAGGAGGAGGGCCGAATATGGCACGATCTTTGATGATTGTTTGCGGCATGGAAGAGCTCCNNCCGTTTTTGGAGTTCAACTTGTAGGCCTCGATGTTTTTTTGAAGTTGCGCTTCAANNGCATTGCTTGATATCGCTNGGCTGANNGCTTCCATTCCGGCGAGATTNTCGGCATGGGCGCGAACTTGTTTTAACGGCTTGGCGGTATCGTGTTCGCTGAAGAGCCATTGATCAAATGCATTGTACTTTTTCGGAGCAACCTGATGTACTGCGAGGCAAATTTTGGCGTATTCACAGGCGTCGACGTGATCCGGTTGAGTGGTCTTCATCAGTGAGTTGCACTTTGTATCAAGTGGTACGGGGATGAGTAAGCAGGACAGTTTTCCGTCGTACTTCGGCATCAACTCGCGGACGAATCCGTGAAGTTTGCGGCAATGGTGGCAAGTGTAATCAAACATCAACGCGAAGCGGTTTGGTGCATCTCGCTTGCCGATCACAGGAAGTTTTGCTGCGTCGAGTTTGAGATTCGTACGTGGGATGGGATAAAGGTCTGCCTTGGTTTCGCTCAGTTTTACAGGAGAGTTGGTTTGTGCGATTTGTGGCGGTTGATTGGTTTGTAACGTTTCTGGTGACGTATTGGTTTGAGTCTCCGGAACGGCGTTGATTTCGCTTCCTCCAAGTTGAACGATTTTTGGGCCGGGTNTTTGTTTCGGAAGCAAAATTTGTCCACCTGCGATGAGTGCGCACAGTCCGACCGCAGCTCCGGTTGCTCCTCCGAGGTTGAGTTTCACCGAAAGTTTATTCCCGACCCCAACCGCTTTTTTGAGGAAAAGAAGTGCTGCGANTGAGGCCAGAGCATGCGCCGTGCAGCAATANGTACAAAACGCCTTGATGACGANNGCCTGTACGGCGATGAACCAAATCGCGGCGCCGAGAACGCCTGCNGCGCAAAGGGTGAGCGTGTTTAGTGTGCGCTTTGCTTTCTCGCGGTTGCCTGNTTTGATNCCGAACGTGCTGGCAAAAAACACGGCATACAGCCCTAGCCCGGGGAGGGAAACCGGTATGCCCAGCCAATAGGCCCACTTACTGTTCAGCACCTTGTCGCAGCCCGAGTCCGGCCCGCAACCGGGGACGTTTCCACTTTGGGAAAGCGTCGCCAACGCGAGATAGATCGTAATGATCGCAGCTGAGACGAGCAGGAGTCGAACGGGATGAACCCAACTACCCACGAGCNGTTCGTTTTTTTTGGTCGNGTTTTTATCCTGCTTAGACATGAGAGAGGGTTACCGGAAATGTTTGTTAAATGCNTCGATCGTGGCCTTCGCGGCAGAGTCTGAATCCGGGATCGGGAATGCCTCTGCAGAGGCGAACCCGTCATAGCCAATCTCCGTCAACGCGGNAGCGATTGGGGCGTGATCNATGTGCCCACGTCCGGCAGCCTGTCGGTTGCTATCGACAAAATGCACGTGGCCGACTTTGTCACCGCCATCGCGGATGCCCNTTGCGATGCACGGTTCCTCGATATTCATGTGAAACAGGTCAGCCAAAATTTTGACATTGCCGGCTGTTAACGTGCGGAGGTAATCCGCCGCCTCGCCGATTCGGTTGAACAAATTCGTTTCGTAACGATTGAGAGGNTCGTACAGCAACGGCACATCATGCTGTGCCGCGTGGGCACCCAGCTCGTTCAGTCCCGCGCTNAGCCATTCGAGTGCCTGTTCTTTGCTGACTTCGCCGCCGTAACGCCCNTGCATCGAGCCGATGATCGCCGGTGTGCCAAGCGGTCCGGCAAAGTCGATAATGCTCTTGATGAAATCCACNGCCTTGGCCCGGATGCTTGCGTNGGGGTTGGTGAGNGAAANTTGGTGTACGACCATTCCGGCNCCGGTGCCCATCGCGGCAAACTGAAGGTTGTGTTGGGCGAGCAAGTCCTGAAGTTGAGTTTTGTCGACTGCCTCTGGGCCGCGGGGGAAAACCTCCACGCCGTCGAAGCCCGACTCCGCAGCCTTGGCACAGCCAGAAGCGAGGTCATCCCAAAACACAAACGGCCCNCCTTTGGCCTCCGGCACCAGTGCAATTGTAACGCTTGAGCGAATCATTTNAAAAGGTCGGTCAGAGTCCGGCTTGGCCAAGCGAGTTGCAAGTGCGAACTGATGCCAAGCGCCCAAAAACAAGCCAACACTCGGAAACGTTCAGATCCATCCTTCCGAATCAGTCCCTAGCTCCGTTGGCGTCTTCGGCTTTGACGCCGGAGAGGGGATGGTTGATGACGGCCTGCCAAGCGATTTTTCGGAAAGTGCGATCGAGCTTGCGGTTGGGGAATTCTTTATCGCCACCGAATTCGATATCGCTCTGAATCAGTTCGGGCGAGCGGCCGTAAAGAGTGGCGTAGAAGACGTAGCCTTCCAGTCGATTGAATCCGGGGCCGAGATGGCCGAGGCGATCGCGCCATAGGGATCGTTCGTGGCCACCAACGGCTTTGTGCAATCCCTGCACGCCAGGCAGTTCGCCGCGCAGAAAATATTCGGCCGCCAAGACCATCGCATCACTGGTGGGTATGATGAAAACTTTGCCCGGATGCTTCGTGTTCAGCACGTCGACCACTTTGTTGAACTCGGCGTTTATCTGGGCGCCCATTCGCCGCCAAACTTTGGCCGTGAGTTCCTTTTCGCTCTTCGGAGGTTTTTCGCCGAACTGGTGAATTTGAGGCCAAGCGTCGGAGAGAAAAAACTTCATGCTCGGATTGTACTTAAGGCAAAAATCCATCCAGCATAGGTAATAGGCTGGTCGGTCGTTGAAGTATGGCCCCCACATCATTGCCTCCCATTTCGCGTTGGCGATGGAGGGCAAGAGTACGGGGTGAGGGCGTTTGTCGAATTGGAAGATACCATTTTCCTGTTCCCACTTATAGCGCGTGCTGCCGGTCATGCCGCCGCCGGTGTGCAGGTGCAGCGGTTGTTCAAACCCTGCGGCCTTTGCGATGGTTGGCAGGGTTTTATAGCCCGGCGCCATGAAACTATGCCCCGTGCCGACAATCCGCAGTACGCCTTCTGTCTTGGGGAAATGTCGGACGGTGCCGAGCTTCGCCAACTCCGATGGGCTCTTGTACATCAACGCGTGCTTTGGGAACTCCGGCGCCTTGTCCCAGCCGGGATGCACGGAAAACTGGCGGGCCACACCGCGCTGTGCCTGTTCTCGTCCGGCGTTGCGTTTGTCGCGGAACGCACGGATTTCCTTAGCCGACAGTTTGCCATCCTTGTTCGTGTCGGCCGCCGGAAATCGTTTCAGCCAATTGGCCAATTGTTTCTCCGATGGCTGTTGCGCTTGGAGTGAACCGGCAAAAAGCAGGTTAATAGTTAGAAGGAAAATGGATTTCATGAACGTAAGTCTGAGCTTTTCCAATTCAGGCCGGCCACAATGGCGTGGATGGCAACATGAAGCCAGAAGTTACGGTTGGCTGCTGTCCCCGTACCGGTGACAAGCGGGAATGCAGCCTTGACCTAGCGCTTGGCTAAGCGGGTGAATTGCCTTGTTTTCCAAACCAAGCGTAAGAACAGTCTGCGCACCATGAAATCTCTTTTAACTGTTGCACTGGGGGGCGTGTTGTCGATTCTGCCGTTGCACTCTGAAAAAGTGGCAGACACTCGGTTCTCGAAGGGGCGGGGCTTTTATGACGAGTCATTCAAGGAAACGGTGTCGACCAAAACCAAAGGGGCAACACTGTTTTACACGCTGGACGGGAGTGACCCCCGAGATTCTACCACCTCCAAAACCAGCAAAAGCCCGGTCGCAATTGAGATCGATCCATCCAGCCGAGAGGGGCGGCCATTGTCGCCGGGAGTCATCCTCCGGGTGTTTGCGAAGAAGGAGGGGCTTGAGCCATCCAACGTTGATACTGCGACATACCTGTTTGCTGAGAAAGTGCGGGAGCAGTCGCATCGTAGTCCGGGTGGCGGTTGGCCGGAAGATCACAGAGCGAATCGGCAAGTGTTGATTTACGGGATGAACAAGGAGGTCGTTGAGAATCCGCGTTGGAAGGATCAAATCGTCCCCGCCCTCAAAGCGATTCCAACCATGTCGATCGTTTCCTCTCTCGATAATTGGTTTAACTCTGAGATGGGCCTTTACGCCAATCCGCGTGATCAGGGGAAGAAAACGGAGATTCCCGGTTCGCTGGAGTTGATTTATCCGGATGGTAAAAAGGTGTTTCAAGTAAACACGGGTATCCGAATCCGCGGCGGTTATAGTGTCTCATCACGCAACCCGAAACATTCTTATCGCTTCTTTTTTCGGAAGGAATATGGGGATGCAGACGAAAACGTGGTGCAGAAGGTTTGATTTTCGGCGTCGCATTGGACCTAGAAGCGGCCAACAGTAAGTTGCATGTGGGCGGGGTGTCATACGACTTTAAGAAGGCATTTGATTTCATCCCACAGAAATTGTTGTTTGCTGTTTTGAGAA